>CAZTPJ010000056.1:0-24167 GCA_964614515.1 uncultured Phycisphaeraceae bacterium
CGGTGTGCGGTGTATGCTTGACGCGCCGTGCAGTCGCCTGATCACACGGATGTTCCGCGTGATCGTTCCAGGGCGGTCGCGGCCACGGGGGATCGCACATGGGCTTCTTTCAGGAGTTCAGAGATTTCGCGCTCAAGGGAAACGTCATCGACATGGCCGTGGGCATCGTTGTCGGCGTCGCCTTCAACAAGATCGTTCAGTCGTTCGTGAACGACATGCTCATGCCGCCGATTGGGATGCTTCTGGGCGGCGTGGACTTCAGCGACCTGAAGGTCGTGCTCTCGGCCGAGGTCAAGGATGCGGCGGGCGCGGTCACAACCCCCGAAGTCGCCATGCGCTATGGACAATTCGCGAACATCGTCATCGAGTTCGTGATCGTCGCATTCTCAGCCTTTGTCGTGGTCAAGGTGATGAACTCGATCATCAAGGGCCGCGAGAAAAAAGAAGCCTGATTCGATCGCGTCGGCGAATATCACGCGAATCGCGACCGGATTTCAACCACGGCCGCCACGATCGCCAGCAGGAGCGTCAGCCCCAGCACCACGCTCATCACGGCGCTGTTGCGGTGCGCACCCACCCACGCCCGCCGACCATTGAGCAACAGCAGCACGATCGCCAGCATCGGCACGAAGATCGCCCCGAACACCACATACGCCTTCTGCGCAGACTCGAACGAACGCGCCACGCCGAGCATCGGCACGATCGCAAGGCCGATCAGATACGCCCGGTACGGTACCGACCGCTCGCTGACCGCATCGCTTCGCGCCGCGCCGGAACGCGACAGACGCCAGAAGTCCGCGAAGATGTACGGCACGGATTGCCACACGCCCAGAATGCTCGACGCCACCGCCGCCCATGCGCCGATCAGAAACAGCCACCTTCCTGCCGGGCCGATTGATCGTTCCAGTTGGCCCGCAAGTTCTACGATCAAACCGGCCCCACCTTTGGCCGTCAGCGTCACGCCCGACGCGATAATAACCAGCGCCACGCCGAACACGCCCGTGAACGCATAGCCCACGGCCAGATCAACTCGACACGTCGTCAGGTGCTGCGGTCCGGTTCGCCCTCGCTCGCGCATCCAGTACGAGTATGCCAGGATCGTCAGCGTGCCCCCCACGCCGCCCATCAACCCGACCGTCCATGGAAGCGACTCGGGATTCGAACGATCGAGCGTCGGCACCAAAATCCCGCGCCCAACCTCCGACCAATCAGGGCGAACCAGAATCGCCGTGACGACAACCGTGACGAACATCGCGGCGATGCAGACGGCCATCGCGCGTTCAAACAGTTTGTAGCCGCCGATGAGGACAAGCGCGGCCGCGGCAAGGCTGTGCACAAGGCCATAGATGAGTTTGCCCGCCGCCGCCGGTGTCGGGGCGATCGATCCGAGGCTCCACGGAAAAGGGATGATGGCATTGGTCGCCACGCCGCAGGCACTAATCAGCGCTGAACCGACGAAGAACGACCAGGCAAGGAGGTACCCGAGGAAGATGATCTTGACGAACCACCCCAGTCGCGTACACATCCCTTCGAGCAAGGTCGTGCCCGTGGCGATCTGCCACCGCGCCACGCCCTCGGTGATGACAAACTTCAGTGCGGCGCCTAGCACCACCGCCCACAGGACGGCATAGCCCAATTTGCTTCCCGCGAAGCCCGCCCCGGCCAGATCACCGGCACCAACGCCAGTGGCCGCGACGAGCAAACCCGGCCCCACGATTGGCATGATTCGGCCCGGTCGCATCGGCGAGAGGGTACTCGATTTCTGCGTTGCGACACATGCAGTTCCGCCTGTTTAGGCCGATTTCCGGGGATATCGCTTGTGGACCGAGTCACAATTTGCGTCGTTGCGGAGAATAAGTCATGCGGACCTCTGGCATTCCGGCGAACCTGCGGTAGAATCCACTCGAATCGGAGTGGAAGGATTCGACCAGAGGTTGTCGGCCCATCGGTCCCTCGCCGAGGCGCGATGCCCACGGTGGTGTCACCGTTCGCGCGCCGACAGCACTCGGAAGGTTGCAACAAGGGAGATTTTCAGATGCGAACAGCGATGATGGTGATGGCGCTTTGTGGTCTGACGACCGCCGCCTCGGCGCAGGAACTGATCCAGGGCCATAACTATGCGGGCCGCGTGTACGCGAAGCGCTTTGCCATGGGCAAGAAGCTCGCGGACGGCACATTTGTCTACACCACCCCGTGGATGGACATCGTGCGCAACGGTTCCACCCAGGACACAGAGTGGAACTCGGCCTTCGACGCTTACGAGGGCGACGAGACCATGGCGACATATCCGCCCATCGGCTTCCTCGATTGCGGCGACAACGGTTCGTTGTTCGCGGGGGCCGGTCCGAGTTCCCGTTGGTGGTTCGGTGCGACGTTCTACGCTCCGGGCAATGTTGATGACATGACGGTTGCCGCAGGCTTCGCCGGCGCGGACTCCGGCCGTATCTCAGGCGCGTGGAACTGGAGCACGACGCTTCAGCAGGCCGTGCTGCTCATCACCGTGTACGAAGATTTCGGCGCGTGCGTGCTGCCTGCCGGTTCCAACCCGATTGGCGACAGCGTGGTGCTTGACTTCGGCTTCCAGACGGGTGGTCAGGGCTACTTCAGTTTCGATGAGGAACTCGTCGGCGGCACCCCGCCGGTTCCGTTCAGCATCGGCCTGCCCGCCGACGGCACGGGCGCGTACGAGCAGGTCCTGCTCAACGCTCCGCCCGTCACCGGCCAGCCCCTGCCCATCGCCCAAGGCGCCGGCGTGCAGAACATGTACTGGGGTACGGACGATCACGTTCCGAATCCCTCCGGCCGCGCCGGCACCTCCGGTCCGAACAACTGGCGCGACAATGTTGCTCCCCACGGCGAGTACGTTGTCACCGAGTGCATCTCACCGGTCCCCCCGGCCGGCGGCTGCCCCACGGTGCTCAACACCATGATCCAGTTCTGGGTCAAGGGCGGCGGCAGCCCCTGCCCCGCGTGTGTCTGCAACATCGACACCTCCACCGGCCAGAACGTCTGCGACATCTTCGACTTCCTTACCTTCGGCAACCTCTTCTCTTCCGGCAGCCCCTGCGCCTGCGACGTTGACACGTCAACCGGCCCGGGCGTCTGCGACATCTTCGACTTCCTCACCTTCGGCAACCTGTTCTCCAACGGCTGCTGATCGCGTCGCACATTCAGATTGGTGCGTGAACCTTCTACGCCCCGGGATGCACATCCCGGGGTGTTTTCTTATCTCGATCGCGCTCCTTCACGCTGCGCGGCGTTCCACGTCGCCGGCTGGCCGTCAGGCTTCGCCCGTCTGCGTTGCGAAGTTATCGGCCGTCACCGCCCCAATCGACTTTCAGTGGAGTCCTTGATATCGTCAAGCCTCGAGGGAACCCAAAGCGGGAGAGTTCGCGCCCCTGGTCGACGGCCACACGCCGTTGTGCCGCGGCAGAGGCGGGCGCAGCGGACTTGGAAACACACGATCGTTTCGCCTGTATGTGTTGAGGGCCGGGCAGCGGTGTGCGCTGGCGGTCCGATGAGGCACAGACAACGTACCAAGGAGCATTCTGATGGAAAGCAGGAGCAAAGTGAGTGGACTCGCGGCGATCGCGGGCCTGGCGTGCGCCATGTCCGTCTCCGCACAGTCAATGTTCGAGACGCCCGTTCGATATCAGGGCCGCGCCATTGCGGCCACCGCTGTCGATGGCAAACCCATCGTGGACCGCGGAAGCACCGACGGTGAGGAGACGTTGTACAAGAACGACACGGGCATTTTCTTCAGCACCACCTCCGTGCCCAATACCCTCGGCGGGGACATCATCTCGTTCAACCCAGGACCCGGCGCCGGCACCAGTGGAACGATCACGCGCATCGCCCCGGGCTTTGTCGTCACGGCCACCGCGCCGAATCCCATGAACTTTGACATTCTCGTCTCGTTCTGGGATGACATCAACCTGACCGCGCCGGCCGGGATGCCCGTGCATGAGAATCAGATGGGCGCCACGGTTCGCCTCGCGTATCGCAATGTCGCCCCCGGCTTCTATTACAACACCGTTCCGCCGGTGGTGCTGACCACGCCGATCGCCTATGACGATGATGAGTTTTTCTATCGGGTCGAGTTCGTCGAGCCGGACACGACGACGCGCGTGCCGGATCTGACCGCCACGTTCGGCTTCGCCAACTCCGACGCGACGATGGGTCCATCCCCCGGCAGCAGCCCGACGCCCCCGCCGAACATCGATCACACCTACTACCGCGACGCCAACGGCAATGGGATCGTCGAAGTCGCCGACCTTCGTGGATTCGCCGCGCCCAATCGCGCCAACATGGGCCTGATGATCGCCGGCATCGAAGGCGGCGGCGGATGCCCCCCGTGTGTCTGCAACATCGACACCTCCACCGGCCAGAACGTCTGCGACATCTTCGACTTCCTCACCTTCGGCAACCTCTTCTCCGCCGCCGACCCGTGTGCGTGCGACGTTGACACGTCCACCGGCCCGGGCGTCTGCGACATCTTCGACTTCCTCACCTTCGGCAACCTGTTCAGCGCTGGCTGCTGATCGCGACAATCTCGCGTATCGCTTCAATCTCAAGGCCCCGGGATCCGCATCCCGGGGCCTTGTACTTTCGACTCATCGGCGACGCGGCCTGCCCGGGCGCTGTAGAATCCGCCAATGTCGTACACCGTTCTCGCCCGCCGCTACCGCTCCCGCTCGTTCGACGAGGTCGTCGGACAGGAAGCGATCTCACGCACACTCCAAAACGCGATCAAGGCCAATCGCGTCGCCCACGCCTATCTCTTTTGCGGCACGCGCGGCGTCGGCAAGACCTCCATGGCCCGCATCTTTGCCAAGGCCCTCAACTGTCCCGACGGCAAGCCCGCCGAAGTCGTCGATGCCATCATGCAGGGCCGTGACATCGATGTCATCGAGATCGACGGCGCCAGCAACAACAAGGTCGAAGAGGCTCGCGAACTCATCGCCAACTCCATCTATCGGCCCATGCGCGGGCCGTACAAAATCTACATCATCGACGAAGTCCACATGCTCTCCACGGCCGCGTTCAACGCGCTGCTCAAGACCATGGAAGAGCCGCCCGAGCACGTCAAGTTCATCCTCTGCACGACTGAGCCGCAAAAGGTTCTGGCCACGATCCAGAGCCGTTGCCAGCGGTTCGACTTCCGCGCGATCCCGACCTCGCGCATCATGGAACATTTGCAGGAAGTCGTCAAGGCCGAGGGACTCAAGGCCGACCCCGAACTGCTGCAACTCGTCGCGCGCATCGGCAACGGGTCCATGCGCGATGCGCTCTCCTTGCTTGATCGCCTCATCGCTTCGGGCGAAGCGCGACTCACCGTGCGGCTGCTCGAAGACCTGCTCGGCCTGCCGGAGCGCGAAGTCCTCGGCTCGCTCCTCGACGCCGTCGCCGAAGGCGACATCGCGCAGTCGCTTGAACTCACGGGCGGCCTGCTGTCTCGCGGCATCTCAGCCGAGCAACTGCTCGAGTCGCTCGCCGATCGACTCCGCGACCTGCTCGTCATCCGCGCGTGCGGGCAGGGCACAACGCTCGTCGACCTTTCCGACGAGGCCCGCACGACCGAGTCCGCCCGCGCAGCGCGACATGACGAGGCCGGCCTCGTTCACATGATCGCGCTGTGTGAAAGCGCCCAGCGCATGGTCCGCACGAGCGCCGCCCCGCGAGCCATGCTCGAGGCCGCGATCGTCAGGCTCGCCCTGACCGACAAACTCGCTGACGTCGCCGCGCTCGTGCTGGGCGCTCCGGCTCGCGCAGCGCCCGACGGAGCCGCCGTAAAAAAAGTCCGTCGGGGGTCGTGAAGCCACCCACTGCCCCCGCCATCGAACCCAAACCAGCCCCGCGGATCGACATCAGCACGCCCTCACCCCCCCCACGGCCACAGCCCGAATCGCCCCGGGACTCGACACGAAACACGCGACGGAGTACCCTCGATTCAGATCCCGTCGTTCGAGAAGCCATTGAATTGTTCAACGCCCGAGTGATCGACGTTCATCCCAAGGAGTAACCCATGGCGACCAAAGGTGGCGGACTTGCCCGCCTGATCGTGCTTCTGGCGGTTCTCGCCGGCGCAGGGGGCGCGGCCCTCTTCGTCTATTCACGCCCGCCCGCGCCGGAACAGGTCGTGAAGGAGAAGGCGGTACTCGGTCAGAGCCTCGAAGACGCCACGAAGGCCTTCGGCGTCCAACCCACGCCAGTGGCCAAGATGGCGGGCGAGAACGCACCCGGCGATGACTACCTGTACATCATCCAACGATCCGGCAAGCAGGACCTTCGCGTGATCGTTCGCGTCGCGAACAACGGGAAGATCAACCGCGTCGCGGCCGTGGATGAGAACTTGATCGAGATCGAGTTGCCCTGAAGACGCGGACAGCGAGCGGCGTTCCGCCTGTGCGACGGACGCACGCATGGTGTGTCCGATCGTCTGTCATCAGGCGGTCTTGTCGGGTTTGATCGCGAGCAACGAACATTTCGCGTCACGGATGACTCGCTCGGCCGTGGAACCCATCAGAAAGTCGCGCACATTCCATGAAGCCCGCGTGCCGAGGATCACCAGATCCACCTTGTATTCGGCGATGGCGCTGACGATCCCCGAACCCACACTTGCCCACGGCTGACTCAACTGAATCGCATGAAACGTGGCCTTCAGCGCTGATGTTTCATGGTCCAGCGGCTTGCAGAACTCACGCAATCGCGCCTCGACGGCCTCACGCATCCTCGCCTCAAAGCCCGGCATGTTGGCCGTCATCACTTCCGGTTGCGGCGCTCCCAGCCATGGATCTTCGTACACATGCACGACGTGCAGCGCTGCGCCATCCTGCGCCGCCATCCGCACGCCATGTTCCAGGGCACGAAGCGACACGTCTGAGAAATCCACGCACACGGCGATCGACCTGAACGGCCCGCGGTGACCCTGCGCCACCAGCAGGACCCTGGCATCGGCCTTGCGAACAACGCCCGCGGCCGTCGCGCCGATGCCCCGGTGCGAGTCGCTGTCACTCGTCGTTCCCATCACCAGCAGATCCGGCCGATCCGTTCGCACGCGATCAATGATCTCCTGTCGCGCGCTGCCCACGGCCATGCTCAGCGCCATGCCTTCGCGCCCGGCCACATCCTCCGCGAACCGATCCCAACGGCGCTTTGCGATCTCCGTGTACTCTCGCTCGGAGGGAAGATCAAACGGAAGGAAGGGATGCGGCGCGGGGGCCACGGACGGCAGCATCACGACATGCAGCGCCGATATTGACGCCTGGTTCCACGCCGCGATACGAACCGCCTGCGCCAGCGCATCGGCGGAGCACTGTGAAAAATCCACTGCGACAAGGACGGACTTCAGACGATCCATGGTCTTCCTCCTCTTGTGCGTTGTGTCAAACAAGGATAGGCGAGATGACTCGCCATGCTCATCCGCAGCGGGAGTTCGCTGAATCGGTTCGCGCGAAGTGCGTGCTCAGGCGCGGTCCCGCGACTGCCGCTCGGATCGCTTTCGCGCGGCCTCATCGAGAATGCGCTTGCGCAGCCGCACGCTGCCCGGCGTCACTTCCACCAGTTCATCATCCTCGATGTACTCAAGCGCCTGTTCCAGGCTGATCTTTCGCGGCGCCTTGAGCGTCACGGTCGCCTCCTTGGTGGAAGATCGAATGTTTGTCAGGTGCTTGAGTCGCGTGATGTTCACCACCAGATCGTTGTCGCGATTGTGTTCGCCGATGATCTGCCCCGCGTACACGCGCTCCTGCGGCAGGACAAACAGCACCCCGCGATCCGCCAGCGCCTCGACCGCGTACGCCGTCACCGCCCCCGTCTCCAGCGAGATCAACACGCCCTGTTGACGATGCGACCCGTCCCCCTGTGCGGGCGCGAAACGCAGAAACGAATGATGCATGGTTGCACGGCCCTGCGTGGCCGTCAGCACCCGGCTGCGCAGGCCGATCAGCGAGCGTGAGGGAATCTCGAAGCGCAGGTGATTGAGATCATCCGCGCGCTGCTCGAGTTTCTTCAACTCGCCGCGGCGGCTGCCGATCAGTTCCATCACCGATCCGAGAGCATCCCCCGGCACATCCATGACCAGTTCTTCGATCGGTTCGTGCGGTTTGCCGTCGATCTCTTTGATGATGACGTGCGGTTTGCCGACCGAGAGTTCATATCCCTCGCGCCGCATGGTTTCGATCAGAATACCCAGCGACAGCACGCCGCGCGCCGACACAAGCACTTCATCCGGCGACACGCCAGGCGACAGGCGCATCGCCACATTGGTCTGAAGTTCCTTCTCCAGTCGCTCGCGAATCTGCCGCGACGTGACATACGTCCCTTCCTGTCCCGCGAACGGCGAATCGTTCACGCGGAAGAGCATGGTCATGGTCGGCTCATCCACACGCACCGGCGGAAGCGCCTGCGGATTCTCGACGTCCGCGATCGTGTCGCCGATATCGACCGAATCCAGCCCGATCACCGCGCACAAGTCCCCCGCTCTGACGGACTCAACCTCGATGCGCTTGAGACCCGCGAACTGCATGAGTTTCCCCACGCGCGTTGAGACACGCGTGCCATCCGGCCGCAGCACAATCACCGGATCACCCGCGTGAATCGTCCCCGCGAAGACGCGCCCGATCCCGATTCGGCCCACATAGTCGCTGTAGTCCAGCGTCGTGATGAGCATCTGAAGCGGGGCGTCCGGATTCGCCTTTGGCGCGGGGACATCTCGAAGAATCGCCTCAAAGACCGGCCTCAGGTCCCTGGCCTTGCGCTCCGACGCCTCGGCCGTGGCTTCATCAATGTCCAGTGTCGCCCATCCGTCACGACCCGACGCATACACGACCGTGAAGTCCAGGGCATGATCGTCCGCGCCGAGTTCGACGAGCAGGTCAAACGCTTCGTTGACGACCTGTTGCGGGCGTGCGCCGGGACGATCACACTTGTTCACCACCACCACGGGCTTCAGCCCCGCCTCAAGAGCCTTGTGCAGCACGAACTTGGTCTGCGGCATCGGCCCGTCGAACGCATCGACCAGCAGCAGGCAACCATCCGCCATACGCAGCACACGCTCCACCTCGCCGCCAAAGTCCGCGTGGCCCGGCGTGTCGATGATGTTGATGCGGTGCTGACGCCCGCTCGGCGAGAGGTAGGTGATCGCGCAGTTCTTGGACAGAATCGTGATGCCGCGCTCACGCTCGAGTTCATTGGAGTCCATGATGAGGCCGTGCTGACCCCCTTCGAGTTTTTCGAGTTCGCCGACGCGAAACATCCCCGACTGGCGCAGCAGTTCATCAACCAACGTCGTCTTTCCGTGATCGACGTGTGCGATGATCGCGACGTTGCGGATGGCTGTATCGATGGCCTGGCCCATGGTCTGCAAGCGTACCCCCTGGGCGTCATCGGCCCGTGGTTTGATCCCGCCGCGGCCGTCCGCGGCGCGGTCTCCGTCGTGAGGATGTACGAAAAATGCGTCCCCTCGCGGACGGGGAAAGTATAGGCACAGTCGGCTCAAACACGCTTTCCAGCGCTACTCCGCCCGGCGACGAACCGTCACCACCACCCGGCCCTCCACCGTCCTGTCATCGCCCAGCCACGCCTCCCACATCACTGATTCCATCGACCGCACCGCCACAAGCACACCCGCTGGGTCGCCCTGCACGCGGGAGACCCACCGAGCGAGCCTCGACACGGCCGCGTATCCAAGCGAAACTCTCGCCTTGGTCTCGCCATCTCCCGGCACGGCCAGCACGTCAACGACAAATCGCGCCCAATCCGTGGGCACCTCGGCCCCGAGCGCCGCGCGCGGCGGCTGGCCCGCGTTCGGCGTCACCGTCGCCACCCACCACCCGCACGAATCCGCATCCTCCAGCGGCGGCTCCCCCGCGCACGGACGCGCGGCCCACGTCAAAAGCGGCGAATCACCAAACGCAGGCTCCCACGTCGACATCATCGGCCCGTTCAGCACCGCCTTTCGCGTCGCCATCGGCATCGCCCCGCGGAAGTTCGGCCCGGACTTCCTCACATGCTGTAACCCATGACCATTGATCGTCTCGACGATCCGGCCCATCACCCCATCGGCCTCATGTGCGAACTCCGCGACGGCCGGCGTTTCAAGACCAACCGTCAGCGCCAGCCGAGCCTCAGCCCCGCCAGGCTTCGACCAACCATGCAGGCCCACAAGCCATCGGCGACTCATCAACCGCCGAACAGGCTCGCCGATCGCTTCATCCACGCCCGGCACACCCGTCAACTCGCCAAGTTCCCCCACGCTCTCCGCGCCCACGCCCATGATGAGCAGCAGCGCATCGGGCCGCAGGCTCCGCAGCGGCGCATCAGACCACGCCACACGCGCAGGCTCCAGAAACTCGCGCATCCCAAAGACGCTCGGCGAAGCGCGAAGGCTCGCACGAATGTCCGCCGTGTCATGTGTCGCAGACACCGCCAGGAATCGACGATCGACCGGAGCATCGGGAACCATCGCCGATTGCAGAATCACAACCGCATCCCCGATCCCCATCGACTCCACGCCCCGAAACGCCGACGTCTCAGAAAGCGTTTCACCTTCGGCCCGCCCCGCCAGACCCTCAATCACGGCCGTGAACAGCGGCGTTCGACCCCCGCGCGTGAGCACGATCGTGCTGACCCGTGCGGCCTGACCGCCGCGCTGCGCGACTCCACTGCCGCGCCCTCGCACCACGGCCAACTCGACGTCACCATCTTCAAGAGCGAGCACGGTCTGGGCGGCGATGGCCCCGCGCGGCGCTGTGCGCAGCGACTTGTGCAAATGCTTCTCAGTCTCGATGGTCACATCGCTGACAATGACCCACTGCGCTGTGGCCGGCTCGCCCACGCCCGTGCCCACCAGCAGCATCCGCCCGCCCAGCAGCCGATCGAACGCCACGTCCGACGACCACCCGAGAATCCGCGACAACCTGGCCCACGCTTCCTGCGTCCCCGCAAGCAGCAGCGACTCACGCAAATCCTCCGCGAACAGCGCCCCGCCCGGCGATTTGAGCGTCGCCGACACATCGCGAACATGCACCACCGCGTCAACCCATGCCGGCAATCGCCCCAGACGCGCCAGCGTGTCCGTATCGTCGCCAACGCCCTCGCACGCGGTCCAGCCGCCGCACTCCGTCGGCTCTCCGCCAGCGCATACCGCCGTCATCGCGCACACCGCCAGCGCTGTCAATGTCGTGTACAAAACTGGAACGCGCCACTGCGCCATGTCCATCACTGTTCCGCCGCAGTCACGTCTAGACCCAACACGCGACGCATCAGCCGCAGCGACTCTGACGAAGAATCGTCAGTCCGCACGTCCACACTCGGCGGCGCTTCGGACCACTCAAGAAACGTCGGCGTCGGCAGGCCCGCGATCACAAACGGAATCACGCTCGCATTCGCGCGGACGGATTCGACTCGTCGCGCACGCACGTTGATCGCCAAAGTCGGGTCGCCCGCCCCGGCCGTCACAAGCGGACCCGCCGCGGCCGCGCCACGTTCCCCGATGAGCATCACCGTCTGCAAGTTGCCGACTTCGAGTCGATACGCGGGCGATTCGCGACGCTGCACGACGACCGCGACCTCCACCGCCGGCTGCACAAGATCGCGCGGGAGGCTGCAAATCGCCTCCGTCAACTGCCGGGCGCCCTGTGAAAGTTCCGCCTGCGACACATCCATCACCGCCGACACCGGCGTCGATCGACCCGTCAGCGACACCGCATCCGGCGAACTGCGTTCGATCACCGCCACCGTCAGCAAGCCCGCGAGCATCGCCGCGGCCACGGCCGCACGACCCGATGTCACCACACGCCGCACGCGCTCCGGCAGAAATCGCCGTCGCCCATGCACGCGGCGCAGCACGGCCGACGAGACGTCAATCGTGGGAGTTGGGCGTCGCAACATGGCGATCGCGCGCTGCGTCCTGGCGAATGTCTCGCTGAGTTTCGGATCCTGTCGCATGAGTTCGCGGATTCGTGCGGCCTCGGCGGGGCTGGCCTCGCGGTCAAACCACGCATCGAGCAGCGCATCACGATCCACGCCCGCATCCACGCGATCCGTGGCTGGCTGCGACTTGCCCTCAAACCCCGATTGTCCCCCCGCTGAACGCATCAGTGCCACATCTCCTGAACCTGGGTGGATCGGCGCTCGCTCGCCTCAAGCATCTCCCTGAGCTTGCGACGGCCGCGATGAAGATGACTCTTGACAGTTCCTTCCGGCATATCCATGTGTTGCGCGATGATCGCGATGGGCCAGTCCATCTGATGGAACAGCACCAGAATCTCCCGCTGCTCCGGCACCAGACGCATGAGCACCTCGCCCAGAGCATCCTTCGTGTTTTCGTGGTGTTCCTCGCGCTGCGCGGACCACTGCGGCCCTTCCCAACGGCTTTCGCGAGAGCCAACCATGTCCGAGTCATACGACGGCTTGTGCTTCAGGCACGCGTTCACGTACAGGCGCTTGGCGATCGTGAACAGCCACGTCGAAAAGCGATACTTGTCGTCGAACTTGTCCAGGTTCGTCAGCACACGGACGAACGCTTCCTGCACCATGTCCTCGGCCACATCCGGCCGTCCAGACAATCGCAGGATGTACGCGAACAACGACGCCTGATGCGCCTTGATGAACGCGCCGCAAGCCTCGCGGTCACCCGCAGCCGCAAGACGAATCAGACGTTGCTCCTCCGAACGTGTCATCAGCATCCTCGCAATCCCGGCAGTATACCGCCGGATCAAACCACAGTTTCCCGTTCGGAGGCGATTCCGACGCGAGAAACCCAACCTCGGGGACTTATCGGCCTACGACAACCCCAAAGGCCACAACCGACCCGCCCGTTCGCCCGGCAATCCACGGCCAAACCCCGGCCGCAAACCGCCAAGCCGCCCATGTCCATACGAACACCAAGCCCAAACGGGTCCATCCCAATCAAGGACGCCCGACACGGGCGGAAGTTTCAGGTTTGGAGCGGTGTTACAGAGGGGTGACGGGGGGACCACAAAGCAAGTCGGGACGGCGAATCCTCGACTCCAGGCCAAGTACCACTCCGAGCGTTGATTGTTAACCGTCGTGGGCATGCTAAGCGGCTTGAATTTCAGCAACCGGCCTTCACCCTTTGCCGTACAACTCTCCCGAAGCCGTGGCCGTGAGGCGTTCCAGCGGGGGATGCTGACGGCCGCGAAGGGTTTGGCACGAACCGATCCCGGCGAAAGCCAGGCGGATTGCCGGACCGGCCTGAAAGGGCCTCCACAATCAAGGAGAATCCGATGTTCGCACGCGCTCTGCGCCCGTACTCCCGTTGCCGCGCCCTTTGCCCTCGGCCCTTCGTCGGCATCCCAGCAACCACGTTCTCTCTCACCATCGCCGCGATGTCCGCCACGGCCGCGCCCCCGGAATGGTGCGTCGTGGTGCTCTCTCCAAGTGGTTCGAGTGGAACCGCCGTACTCGATGGTGTGGTCGCGGGCCAGTTTCGGGCTGCGCCTGGCGTTGTGCCGCAGTTTGAGGCCGCGGTCTGGCCGGAGTTGTCCAGCGCCAGCGCTGTGAGCCTGCACGTCTCCGGGGCCGACCACTCGAGCATCACGGCCATCAGTGATACCGGCTATGTCGGCATGTACGCCGCGCCCGGCGATCTCTTTCGCGCTGCGCTGTGGACCGGTTCGCCCCCGACGCTCGTTGAACTTCACAACCCCGCCTACCCCGAAAGCGCGGCCGAGGACTTCGACGGTCAATACCAGGTCGGCGCTGGGTACGTCTCGCGATCGTTCACCAACTTCATCGCTCACGCCGTGATGTGGAACGGCACGGCCGGAAGCATGACGGTGCTGCATCCATCCTGGGCACACTCCAGCAGTGCATCGGCCGTGGTCAACGGCACACAGGTGGGTTATCTCGTCGATGCACAAGGCCAGCAGCACGCGGGCTTTTGGCGCGGCACGCCGGAGTCGTGGACCGACATCCACCCGACCAACCCCGACTACTGGTTCAGTCAGGCCGTGGACATCTCGCCCGATGGCGCGACCATTGTGGGAAGCGCGACGTTTCAGAGTTTCACGACGGCGCACGCGTGCATCTGGACCGGTTCGCCGCCTGTGTTCATGGACCTGCATCCGCCGGGCGCGTTCACGGCGTCATACATGGTCGGCACGACGAATCACGAGCAGGTCGGGTTCGCCGTGAGCGCGACGGCCCGCGCGGCCGGGCTGTGGCGCGGCACGCCGGGTTCATTCGTGAACCTCAGCGCGCTGCTGCCGTCGGAGTATCGCGGGTTCGCCAGCGCGAACGACGTGGACCGCAACGAGCGCGGCGTGTGGGTCGTCGGATCGGCGCTCTCGTCCGCGAACGGGCGATTCGCGACCATCGTGTGGATCAGGCCGGATTGCTACCCTGACTTTGACACGAACTCGCCCGCTCTTGACATCTTCGACTACCTCGCCTTCGCCAACGCATTCTTCGCGCAGAACCCCCTCGCGTGCGACTGCGACCAGTCCACCGGCCATGGCGTCTGCGATATCTTTGACTTTCTGTGCTATTCGAATGCGTTTGCGGAGGGGTGTGTGTAGGGGTCAACGGTCGCCGTTATTGGATGTGGAAGTGGACGCCGGACCAGGCTCAGTCAGGCGTCATCATCGAAACCCGCCTGCCGGAGAGTCTCCGCCGGTCGCTCGCCCAGGTTCTCATCCAACTTGAACTTCACGCCGGCTTCCTGATCGGTATCTCGACGTAACGTTCTCGGCTCATCGCGGAGCCGTACGCGATGCACGCATAGATGTCCTCGCGCTCGACTCCCGGATAGTCCGCGAGAATCTCATCGATCGTCGTGCCATCCGCGAGCATGTCGAGGATCAGCGAGACCCAGATCCGATGCCCTCGAATGCACGGCTTGCCGAAGCACACGCCCGGATCGATCGAGATTCGCATGAGCAGTTCCGTCGCGTTCATGCGCCCTCCAGTCGGGCAAGGCCTGAGTCCGGCTCACTGACCTGCGGCCAGTTCAACGAGCGGTAAACAGCATTGTATCGACCGCGGGATCGGCTCTCTCTGGACCGATTCCGAGTTCAGCCTAAACTCCCCCGTGCCCGCCCTCGCGGACCTGGGCGTTTTTGTGACGCCTCCCGAACGCGATTCCGGACGGGCGATTCCATCGGGCAACTGAGGCGAATAGGATCGTTCACGGCCGACAGTAGGCCGTGATTGCACTGGCGAATGAACCGCCAGTGGCACGGGGAAGTTGGGCAAAGGAGCCAAATCGTGGCTGATCTCAAGTCGATGAAGGGTGTTTCGGAGAAGGATCGGCAACTCATCGCGGATGCCGAGTCGTTGCTCGGACCCGAGCCATCCACCATGGGGTATGTGAAGAACCTCTTCTGGGGCAACCTGCGCGAGGAGCTCGTCTTCCCATATCCCGTGCAGGATCCCAAGGAGCAGGCCGAGTGTGACCAACTCCTCGCCCGACTCGATGAGTACCTCCGCAACGAACACCCGGCCGTGCGGATCGATCAGGATCAGGAGATTCCGCGCTGGGTCATCGATCGTCTGTTCGAACTGGGCGTGCTTGGGATGACGATCCCCAAAGAACACGGCGGCCTGGGCCTGGGCATCACCTCATACAACCGCGTGCTGGAGCGCATTGGGCATTCGTGCGGTTCCACGGCCGTACTCGTCTCCGCGCATCAATCCATCGGCTGCAAGGCGATCATGCTCTTTGGCAACACGGAACAGAAGGCCGCGTGGCTGCCGCGTCTGGCGAGCGACTGGCTCAGCGCGTTCTGTCTGAGCGAGCCGAACGTCGGTTGTGATGCGGGCGGGCAGGAGACTCGCTGCGAAAAGACGCCCGACGGCGAGTTTTACATCATCAACGGCGAGAAGAAGTGGGCCACATCGGGCGCGATCTCGAGCATCTTCACCGTCATGGCCAAGCAGAAGCTCATCAACCCCAAGACGGGCAAGGAAGAGGAGAAGGTGTCGGCCCTGGTCTGCACGCCGGACATGGAAGGCATCGACATCTTCCAGAAGAACCGCAGCAAGTGCGGCATCCGCGGCACCTGGCAGGCCCGCATCCGCTTCACCAACGTCCGCGTGCCGAAGTTCAACCTGCTCGGGCAGGAAGGGCGCGGCCTGAACATCGCGCTGTCGTGTCTGAACTATGGGCGCTGCACGCTGAGCGCGGGGATGCTCGGCGGGGCGCGACGCGTCCGCGATCAGGCGACCAAGTGGGCGCGGACGCGACACCAGTTCGGCCGGCCGCTCTCCGACTTTGAACTCGTGCAGAAGCGCATCGCCCACATGGCCGCCATGGACTACGCCATGGACTCCGTCCTCTACATGACCACGGGCATGCTCGATCGTCACGACGAAGACATCATGCTCGAGACGGCCATCTGCAAGGTCTTCTGCTCCGAGATGGGCTGGCGCGTGGTCAACGATGGCATGCAGATCATGGGCGGCGAGAGTTACATGACTGAGAACGAGGTCGAGCGCGTCTTCCGCGACAGCCGTATCAACATCATCGTCGAAGGCGCGAACGAAGTCATGCAGTCGTTCATCTTCGCCTATGGCGGCAAGCAACTGGCCGAGCGCATGCTCAGCGTGCAGGACGCCGTGGGTTGGGACAAGGATCAGGGCTTCGGCGGGAACCTCTCGCGTATCTTCGGGAACATGACCAAGCCGAAGATCGCGCGTGTGGCGATGTCGCTGGGGACCGAGTTGTTCCTGGGCGTGCGCAAGCCCGCGCCGCGGATCGCGCGCGTGCTGCCCGAGTTGCGTGAATATGCGGATCGCCTCGCCCTGGCTGTGCGAGAACACAGCCATCAGTTCAAGCAGGCGAGCAAGCGGTATAAGGAAGCGATCGTGCATCGCCAGGCGGTGCAGGCGCGACTGGCGGACAACGCCATGTGGCTCTTCGCGTGGGCGTGTACGCTGAGCAAACTCGATCAGGACCTTCGCGCGGCCAACGGGCACTCGGGGGCGCTGGAAGTCGCGCGTGACAAGGCCGCGGCCGTGCATTTCTTCGACCTCGCCGCGTGCGCGATCGATGTGAACATCCGCGAGTTGTACGAGAACAGCGACGACACGATGCTCGCCGCCGCCGACGCGGCCATCAAGCACAACGACACGCTGCCCAACTCCGACTACGTGATCCCTGAACGCAGCCCCAACGCCAAGGGCACCGGCCGCGTGAACAAGCAGGACGGGATCAAGCAGTTTCCAGGTGAGTCGGCGGTGTCGATGCGTGCGGGACACGGTTGAATCGCGCGGCGGTGCTGAGCGTCACGATTCACACACGCGATCTGGCTGACGTACGCTGAGGTGCGCCCGCGATGCCTACGTGGCGAATGATTCCGCGTGGTTTCGCTCTATCTCATTCTCCTGATTTTGGGATTCGTGCTGCTGCGTCGCGGGCTGATGGGGCCGTTCGTCAGCACGCCGCCAGCGTGCGCCAAGTGCCGGTATGACCTAGCGGGACTCGGCAACACCGCGGCGATCTGTCCCGAGTGTGGCGCCTCTTTGCTCCGCAAGGGCTCCGTTCGCGCTCACCTGCGACGACGCCGACCATACTCGCTTGTGATCGGGCTCACTTTGCTCCTCGTCGGAGCCGGTGGGGTCGGCCTGTTCGCGACTCGCATCATCTACACGATGCACTGGACGCACTATGCGCCAACCTCCATCCTCATCTCTCGACTCAAGTCATGGGATGAGACGACCTCGCCGAGAGTCTTCTATGTACTGCGTGGCCGGTGGATGCATGGCCATCTGTCGAATAGTCAAGCAACGGCCTTCATCGACGCGATCCTCGACGGTGAACCCGACGGCACACAGGTTGAACCAATTCAATGGATTAGCGTGGTCGGAACTCTTGCGCAGGATTCAATGCCAAGCAAGTTGCCACGCATCGATACATGGCTCAGAGCGAGACACGCCGATCGCTCCAAACCCTGGCATGAGTATTTCAGTAGAACCCTCGAAATCCAGGCTCGTCGCACCGGACAAGAGGCTCGCCTCGCTGAGTATCTTGCCGGCATCGCCGCGCCAATCGCGACCACCAACCCGCCGTTCATCCGCTCCGGCGAGTCGTTTGAAGTCCTCGTCGATCCGCGATGGCGGCTCTCGTCGCGTGCCTTGCTCCAACTCACGGTCGAAGTCGAACTCGACAACAACCCGGCCAGAGCCCCACGCCTAACCCTCCCCGAGTTTCGTTTCGGCAGCGACACAGACTGGCCCACGGCCGCACCGCCAGCCCCTCGCTTCCAGAGCCTCGGCCACATCACTCGCTCCGGCCCACCCGGCGAGCACCGCATCCCCATCATCATCCGCATCACCGCGCTTGACGCCCAGCCGCCGATCGTCCACGAGTTCGCATGCGAAGCGATAGTTCACATTCTCGATCCTCAGACGCCAGCCTTATCACCCATTCCGGCCGCTGCGCCCCCCGGACACCGCTGACTCAGGCCACACGCCGCCGTTCAGACGATTTCCGACCCCGGAATTGCATGGGCGACGCCGCCCGTTTCACAAACCAGCCGCTCTGAAGCACCCAGTTTTCCTCACGAACCCCTTCCGATTCGCGGGCAATTGTGGTACACTGCACGACATGGCCACGGCCTGTCCTCGGCCGGGCCGGGAGTTGTCTGTTTACGGACCCAAGTCTGAAGGGAGATCGCCACATGCGACTGAGTTTTGTCAGAACGCTCCTGATGAGCGTCATGGTCATCGGATTGGCATCGGTGGGAGCGCGGGCGTCGGACCTGCCGCCGGGCGGCACGGCCGCGCCGGGGCCGGATGTCACGCTGCAGGATGTGCAGGATGTGTGGAACTTCGGCGTGGTCGGGGACATTCGCGGCTACGCGCTGGGCAGTTACACCTGCAACATCGGCACGCAGAATCTTCGCTGGGCCAACAACGGCACGCCCGGCCTGGCCATGAACGCGTATCGCCTGCACGATGGCCGTCTGATGCAGATCGGCATGAGTTGGGTCAAACACGCGTGCTGTGCGGCCGCGTCCTCGGGCTGCGGCTCATGCAACGGCGTGGGCGGGAGTTTCCTCGGCGTGGGTTGCCGTGATGTCTACAGCGCGAGTTACAACGGCGGCCAGGGACGCCTGGGTCCGCGCAGCGGCATCAACGCCTACTCGGGCGCGTTCACGTCGCTTCCCGGTGGCTCGGGCAATGCCATCTTCCGTCGTCTCCAGGTTCGCGAAGGCGACATGAACCTCACCAACTACCCCGGCTCGTTGTTCTTCGTCGAAGGCGTCTACGCCGCGACGGATGACGCGGCCGCGGGCAACTGGCACAACAACGCCACCTACAAGCGCGTCAGCATCAGCGGCTCCCCGTACAACATGGTCGTGCAGGGCAATGCCCAGGAGGGCACGCCCGCGATTCAGGCGTGGCGCGATCACGGCGGGGGCGTCGGCGTTCCCGACCCGTCGGTCAACGTGAACTTCGTCGATCTCCCTTCGGAAGGCCGATTCTGGTATGCAAGCAAGGCCACGTCGCTCGGCGGCGGGCTGTGGCGCTATGACTACGCCGTGTTCAACCTCAGCAGCGACAAGGCCGCGGGTGGCCTGCGCATTCCCATCGGCTCCGGCGTCGAGGTGAGCGATGTCGGCTTCCACGCCCCCCCCTACCACTCCGGCGAACCGTACAACAACGATGCCTGGGTCGGCACCCTCTCGACCACCGATGTCGCATGGAACACGGCCCAGACCCACGCCCAGAACGCCAACGCCAACGCCATCCGCTGGGGCACGATGTACAACTTCTGGTTCACGGCCAACTCCGCGCCCGAGGCCGGCGAAGCGACACTCGAGACGTTCAAGCCGCACACGCCCGGCAGCGTCGCGCTCATGGTCGATGTGCCCAGCAGCCTCGCCTGCTATGCCGATTGCGATCAATCCACCGGCAAGGGCGTGCTTGACATCTTCGACTTCCTGTGCTTTGGCAATCGCTTCGACACGCTCGATCCCTACGCATGCGACTGCGACCTGAGCACCGGTCCGGGCGTCTGCGATGTCTTCGACTTCACATGCTTTGGCAACGCGTTCGCGGCCGGGTGTCCGTAAGACGGCGTGCGGCCGTCGCGCCGCGATAACGGTTGTGACCATGTATCGAGCCGGGGCAGATCGCCCCGGCTCGTTTTCTTTCTACAACCCGCCCTTGACGCTCTCGCCGCCCTGATCCCGCCCGCACTCAGGACATCGAATCCCGCGCAGCGAGTATCCACACTCGCACTTGCCCGTTCGCTCGAGGCGAAGTTGATGGACCACCTCAAGCACGACCCATGCGGCCAGCAGCGCAATGGCCAACTGCGTACACGCTTGAATGTCCGAATCCCCGTACGTCGGCCAGATCTGCAGCATCGGCCCGAATCGGATCACGCCAAACGCGAACCCAAGCGGAAGCACCATCGCCCACAACAGCCAATGCCGGTGTTTCATCCGACGATCTCCCACCAAGCCTGTGTGAGCGACGAATGCATCGACGATCAACCCTTGGCATTCTTCGCGTCCCGCTTTGCCTGCACGCGGGCGTGTTCGCCTTTGGCGTGGCCGCCGATTCTCGCGTTGGCCGTGCCCGCGAGGATGTTCGCGTGCCGCGAGGCCTGGGAACGCCGCGTGGTGGCCTTGAGCGCCGTCTCGCGTCCGGCTTCGACGGCGGATGTGTCAACCCGCGCGCCCACCACCGACGCTGGCGCGGAGCCGGCGGATGAGGCGATGGCCCCCGCTCCGCTGCGCGATCGAATCGCAGCGGCGAGACTCGGTCGGGAGGCCTTCGACACCTTGGCGTTCGATGCTTTCTTTGCCGCCGCGGGCTTCGCACTCCCGGCGACTTTCGCCGCAGGCTTGGCCGTGAGCTTCTTGAGTTTCGTCTCGAACCTCGCCAGCGTCTGTTCGAACAGTTTAACCTTCTTGAGCGTGTTTTCGTTGCGACCCGCCGGGTTCGCCCCGCGCGGTGCGGACTTCCCTCGCGCTTCACGACGCTGACGATTCGCCAGGTCGCGATACTTGTCCCGCAGCCGCCGCGCACGCGACACAAATCCACGCAGTTTCGACGGAGAATGCGCCCCGATCTGCGGCGGTGCCGCCTCGCGAATCAACGCGTACTCCGCCGCCGTGCAAATCGCCTTTGCTTCACTTGCTCGCATCTCATCCCTTTCTCATAGACCCATGTGGATGGTCATGGCCTTCGATGGTCCTGCCGCCAATCACTCTACGACCTTGACCGCCCACGGACCACTGCTCCACCCGCCCTATACTCCGTGCGATGTCAGCCACCATGCCTCAACTCACACCGGGCCAGCGCATCCGCGTCAGCCAGCAGGTGCCTCGTCAGACCGGCACGCTCGTCACCACCGTCGAAGGCGTCGTGGTTCGCTTCGGCCAGCAGAAGACCGGCTCGTGGTACGCCCACGGCAAGGACAACAAACTCTGGATCGATCGCGTTGAACTGCGAAAGGATGACGGCGAACTGGTGGTGTGCAATCTCGATCAATACTCCGCGATCGAAGTGATTGCCTGATTCCCCGGTGACATGGGCGTCCCGCCGGTACGCGACTCATGGTGTTTCACCGTGTGCCCGGCGCCACCGTCGTCGAGCTCGACTCACCTTCCTCACGCCCCACCATCTCCGCGATCGCCCGCGCTGCCCCTTCGGCCGCATGAAGCCCCACGAATCTCGCCACAACCCCCGCAAGATCGCGCCGCTGCCGCTCGTGTTCGTCGGGATCATCCATCAATCGGACGGCCTCGCGCACGATCGGCTCGGCCCCGCCAAAGTGCGGCACGAACTCCGGCACAATCTCGCTCCCCGCGATCAGGTTCGGCAGTGCAAAGTGCCGCGTCCGCACCAGCCACCGCGCGATCGCGTGATACAAGACCGGATTCGTCTTGTAGAAGACCACCATCGGACGTCCCTGCTTGGCGATCTGAAGCGTCACCGTGCCGCTGACGACCAGGGCCATCTGACACCAGTGAATGACGACATCGGCCTGCCCCGACACCATCATCAACTGCGCCGGCCACCCCCCCCTTTCCAACGCGAGCCGCCGCAACAAAGTCTCGGCCGCCTCATCCACGGCCGCCACGACGCCGCACAATCCCGCGTGTGACTCGCGCAGCGCCTCGAACGCATCAAGCATCATCGGGAAGTTCTTGGTCATCTCCGACGGGCGTGAACCCGGCATCAGGGCCACACGCGGCGAACCCTGCGGCAGCACACCGGCCTCCCTGCGCAGGCGCTCCAGATCAAGCGGCTCATCGAACAAAACATGCCCGACGAACCGCGCGGGCACGCCGCGCGTCGTGAACCAGCCCTCTTCAAACGGCAGCAGACACAGCACGAGATCCGTGAGTCGCCGCAGTTTGCGAATTCGCCAACTCCCCCACGCCCAGATCTGCGGCGCGACGAGATGCACCACGCGAATGCCGCGCCGCTTCGACAACGCGCAGATCGGAAAATTCGCCGCCGGCGAATCCACAGGCACATGCACACGCACAGGATTGCGCTGAAGCCATCCGCCGATGCGCTCGTTGATCTGCTGATGCTCGCGAATCTTCGCCAGCCCCGGCATCCCCATCACCGCGTCTTTGCCGGTAAACTCAACAACCTCCGCCCCGGCCGCGGCCATCTTCCGACCGCCCCAGGCGTACACCTTCACGTCCGGGCGCAGGCGTCGCAGCCAGGCGATCACGGCCGAGGCGTGGTCATCGCCGCTCGGCTCAAAGGCCGTGAACAGCACCGCCATCGGCCTGGTGTCGCGCATCGCCACGGGCGGGAGTCAAGCCGGTACGCATCGCAATGTCAACACGCCGCATGCAGGGCGCCACGAGTGGCCACCCAGCCCCGTGCCATCGAAGTCCGCTTCGGACTTCGATGCCCACGACCATGCCCCTGCCCACCGCACCCTGACAAAGCCGCCCAGAAACCACAGGACCCTCGCGTGGCAATACCACCCCCTGCCACTTCGTTCACCTCTCACGCGCGGGCATTGTTGCCGGCGCAACGCCTCTTCCGGAGTTCACCCATGCGCGCCTCAACGGTCGCACTTTCATGCGTCATCCTCTCATTCGCCACCCTCGCCACCGCCCAGGATGCCCCGCGACGCGGGCCGGGCGAAGGCCGACCCCCGGCCAATCAACCCGAGCAGCGCGCCATCCCGCCAGAACGCGCCCGCGCCGCATGGGATGCCCAGGTCAAGACCGCCACCGCCGACATGAACCTCGAAGCCGAAAAACTCAAGGCCCTCACCACGGCCTATGCCGATCAGCGCAAAGCACACGCCGACGCCGTGGAACAACTCCGGCGCGAACTGCGAGAACGCGCAAGCGAAGCCGACGGCGAGGGTCGCGGACGAGAAGCCATGGCCGAGATGCAGGAAGCAATCCAAAAACTCAACACCGACCATCGCGCGAATCTGCGCAAGGCGTTCGCCGAAGACCTGACCTCCGGCCAGACGGATCGCGCCCTCGAATCACTCGGCACGTTCAACATGCAGTGGGACCGCATGGTGGACTCGCTCAATCAGTTCAAACTTGACGACGCGAAGGGCGCAAAGGCCAATCTGGCCGTGAAGGACTATGTCGTCGCGATCAACAAGATCCGCGAGAGCGGCAATCGCGAAACCGCGCGAGAAGACATGCAGGCGGCACGCACCAAACTCACGGCCGCGCTCAAGGACCAACTCAACGATGAGCAACTCGCCGAGTTCGAGCGACTGCTCGCTCCCGGCCGTCGCATGGAAGGCGGCCCCCCCGGCGAACGCCGCGCCCCCGGTGGCCGCGACGACGGCGGACGCTGAGCCGAACGCCCGATTGAACTGAGTGTCAGCACAGTTCCAACGTACCACGACTCTCCGGGCCGCCCGGAGAGTCGTGTGCTTTTGACTCTGATGATTGCTGAAGCGCGAAACGGTCGCCGCAGCCGCGGCTGTTCCACGCTCAGCGTTACTTCTTCAACCGAATCCCGGGCTGGCCGCCCTTGGCGTCAGGCTGAAGCCCGAAGGCATTGCCATCCATGCCGACCTTTGACGCCGCCTGCCAGACAAAGCCGCTGGCCACGGCCAGGGCGACAAACGCCGCGAACAAAAGACCCGTGAACACATCCAGCGTGGGGGCACGCTTGGCTCTCGATCCGTCTATTTGCAGGCGAAAATTGATGGCAGCCGCGAGACGGTGCAGGGGCTGTTGTGC
>CAZTPJ010000057.1:0-7648 GCA_964614515.1 uncultured Phycisphaeraceae bacterium
TATCAGATATGACACAAAAATATTATTCGCCTCTGATTTTAATTTTTATCTTTTTAACGATGCGCTGCATGTCCTCCGTGACTTCCTCTTCGGCGATGTCGGCCACGTCGTCGGCCGTGACGATGCCCAACAGCACCCCGCGAGAATCAATCACCGGCAGGGCGATTCGGTCGTATCTGGCCATGAGTCGCACGGCCTCTTCCTGGTCCTGATCCGCGCGGAGGGATTCAAACTGACGATTCATGATCGACTCGATCGTCGCGTCGAGCGGGGCGAGCAGGATGTGGCGCAGTTTCAGGTCGTCGATTAAAACGCCTTTGTCATCAACGACGTAGACGACGTTGATGGTTTCGGCGTCCCGGCCGTGCTGGCGGATGTGTTCGAGGGCCTGGGCGATGGTCCATTGTGGCTTGAGGCTGATGTAGTCGGGCGTCATCAGGCGTCCGACGCTCTCTTCTGGATAGCCGAGGATGGCCTGGGTGATCTTTCGCTCTTCGGGGCTGAGCGAGGCGATGAGTCGCTGGGCGACCTCGGTGGGAAGTTCATCGAGCAGGGCGGCGCGATCGTCGGCGCTCATCGCCTCGACGATGCGGATCGCGCCCTCAGCCCCGAGTTTCTCGATCAGCGCTTCCTGATGCTCGGGTTCGAGGTATGAAAAGACTTCGGCCGCATCGTCGCGCTGAAGGAATCGAAACGCGACGGCCGCCTTGTCCGGATCGAGTTCCTTGAAGATGTCGGCGACATCGGCGAAGGGAAGTTCGTGCAGGACGGCTCGCAATTCGCTGTACCGCCCCTGCTCGACGAGTTCGCGAACTTCGGGCTCAAGGAGTTGGGCGGTGGGATTCACGGGCAATGGTACGGCCAGCGCGTCGAAAGCCCGATTGGAACGCGCCGGAAGGGGTTGAGCGGTGTCAGTGGCGCTGAACAGCCGTGTCGTGGGCGCGTTCACCCACCTTGCCCTGCTTATCAAACGAGTCAACGCGATGGTCGTGACCGAGGACTATCGGACCACAAATCGGCACGGAATCTTCCCGAGCCCTCGCGGGGGACTTGACACACACGGCAAGACTTGGTACAACAAGGACTTCAGGATGGAGAGCATCGGGACTCTCTTGAGACAAGGCGAACTGATTTCTTATCCCGGTGCGTGTGGTTGTGGAAGACCGTGACGTCTGATCGTGCTGTGTCGTGCGCAGTGTGCGCACTTCGCACGGGCGGGCGGTTTCTCGTGCGTGACCCGCTTGACCGCGGGCGGAGGAGACTAGAGATGAGACATGTGGTTGCATTGGCTGGCGTGTTGGCGCTGTCGGCGGGCGCTATCGCGCAGTATCAGGATGGATTCGAACCGCCCGCGTACACCGGCTCGGCCGCCGGCGATGACCTCGTCGGACAGAACGGATATTACAACCCGATCCCCGCTTCGAGCGTTTCCGGAAAGGTTCACACCTACGCCGGCAACCCCTACGGCCTGCCGCAGAACCCCAACGGCGGACGTCACTTCGTCGCGGCCGAAGGCCCCGGCGGCGGCATCTTCTCGCGCAACCAGAAGGACACGCCGTTCTCGGCGGGTGGCATCTGGACCGCGTCGTTCGACTTCGCCGCGGCGTACACCGGCGTCGCCCCCGCGACGCAGAACATCGGCTCGTTCTCGACGCAGGTCTTCCCCGGCGCCGCCACGTTCATCGCGCTGGCCACCTGGACCGACCCCAACGCGGCCACCAACTGGAACGCCGACTACATCTGGTTCGATGCGGCCGGCACGCAGATCCAGGCCCAGGTTCCGAATCCCGCGTTCCAGAACCTGTCGCTGAACCACTGGTATCGCTGGTCCACAACCTGGAACATGGCGACCAACCAGATTCTTGAAGTGGCCATCACCGATCTGACGACCAACGTCACCACGGTGCAGCCGATCGCGGATCGCTACCTGTTCGGCGGTGCGGCCGGGGCGCCATTGCCCACCGGCTTCCGCATGTTCGGCGGCGGCGGCGCGGCCGGCAACGTCACCGCGTGGGACAACATCGACATCGTCCCCGCGCCCAGCGCGCTGGCTCTGCTCGGTGGCGCCCTGCTCATCGCGGGTCGGCGAAGGCGAGCCTGACCCGAAGCATCGACCCGTGCGCGGTGACGAAAGTCAAACCGCCTCAAGGTCTCGCGCCTTGAACGCAACCGCGCCGGATCGTGATTGAACTCGTGGGGCCGTGCGACTGGAGGCGCACGGCCCCGCGTCTTTTTTTGCGTGCCCCGCCTCACCGAGGCGGGTCTTCAGAGCACGCAGCACCAGCAAGTGCGGCCGTGCGCCTGCACGGTTCGCCCTGTTCAATCCCACGCGCTTGTGTGAAACGATTCGGCGAGCCACATGCGTGCCTGCCGTGGAACGCGCGGTCACTCGCTTGCGCTTTGTGCTCTGATGCTCAATCCAGCCAGTCCTTTGCCTTCAATCGCTCGGGGACATACACCTCGGTGACGTAACTGATGTCCTTGGTGATGAGCGATTCGACTTCCATCTTGAAGCCGTTGCGCAGGAGTTGGTCGATCTCGCGTCGCCACGGGGCCTTGTCCTTGAACCACGGGTAGTCCGCGATCTGCTTCGCCCGCGCGATGTCCTTGTCGTTGAGGGCGATCTGCACGTCGTCGCTCAGGTTGCACCGCTGATAGTCGATCGCGCGAAGGCCGAGGAACTTCGCCTCGGGGATCGCGAGGCGCTCGCTCTCGAACGCGAGGCTGATGGACCCCTGCTTGATAACGCTGTAGATGTAGTGTCCCCACGGGTCACAGTCGAGCAGGCAGTAGACCGGGAGTTTGAGTTCATCGTGCATGCGCCGGAGCAGACGTCGCACGCCCCGCGGCGGCTGTCCCCCCCCCTCGGTCAGAATGCAGTTGTGCGTCTTCCAGAACTTGTCCTCGTTGAACCGGCTCCACACCGTGTTCTTTTCGACGTGCAGGATGAACTTCGCGTCGCAGTTCTTGAACTGGATCACGTCCGGCTCGACGATGCTGGGAATCGCGTATCCGCCGGAACCCATTCTCCGACAGTCGATCTCATCGCCGGAATCGACGAGCGTGATGTTGCCCACC
Source organism: uncultured Phycisphaeraceae bacterium (assembly GCA_964614515.1). Taxonomy (GTDB): domain Bacteria; phylum Planctomycetota; class Phycisphaerae; order Phycisphaerales; family UBA1924; genus CAZTPJ01. The sequence goes on from CAZTPJ010000057.1 coordinate 3,079, forward strand.
ATCGTCCCGGCCTTCTTGGCGAAAATATGAAGTTCCTCGCGCAGCGAACCGAGCGAGACCTCCAGATCCTCCAGCACCGCATCGCTTTCGGTCTGATCCGCGAAGGTCTTCTCCTTCGTCCCTGGAATCGTGTGCAGGCCCTTGTAGAACATGGCGCGAAGGCTGAGCGTCTTGTCGGCTTCGAGCAGGCTCTTGACCCCGGCCGCGTGCAGCATCGTCTGCATGAAGCCCTTGGCCTGGTTGAGGTTGAACAGTTCGCGCGTCTGGGTGGCGTCGCCCATGCGGAGGATGCCGGCCTTGCGGTCCCAGCGCGTGTTGGCCTTGGTGCGGCTGGGCACATCGAAAGCAGGCGGTTTGCCGCGATTCGCGGCCGTGGCGACACGATCGGCCAGCGTCGAAATCTTCGCGAGGGTGTCGTGGGAGCGATCGCGGCGGGAGGGAGTGACCGGTGGATTCCGTAACTTCTTCGCCATGTGTTGGTCCGTTCAATGCGTGGTCAGTTCGAGAGCGTCTCCGCGTCAAGCACGGCCTGAAGTACTCCAATACACATGCACGACGATGTTTCGCAGCCCGATGGTCTGTCGCCACGGAAAGTCGCCGATGCGAGACCGCGATTCACCCGACATGCGAGCCGCGGCCTCGCCAATCTCCGTGAAGCAGTTGATGATTGCTCGCGACCGAACCATGTCGCTCGCAACTTCAGACGCCGACGATCCTCCGAGGATCGCCATCGCGTCCCGGGCCGTGCGAAGCATGTGTTCGACGCGCAGTCGATCCGCACGCGGCAGACGCTGCGGATTGTGTTCATCAAGCGGCATATTGAAGCACGGCCTCCGCCAGAATCGTCGGTCGTTCGCGCTCCGGAACGCCGCCGAGCGGCGTCAGATGCACGGGCTTGCCAAACACGTCGACGAGATCCATTTGCAGGCCTCCAAGCGCGAGCAGACCCACGGGCTGGCCGGTCTCCACAAGCATGTCGATATCGCCCGCACTCTCGCCGCGAACCGCCGAGCCGAAGAGCCACAGCCGCGTCACTCCAGCGCGCCGACACGCACCGGCGATTCGTTCCGTCGGAAATTTGGCGCCACTCGCAACCATGCGGCACATTGTAGTCGCCAGCGCCGACGGCGGGGAACCATCACGAACGCATCGCGCCCGGACCTCGCCATCCGGGAGTCACCGAAGGGATCGAGGAGTGTGAATTGACACGCCAAGGCCCGGCCGAGTAACCTATCGCCATGGCATTGCCCGAATCCTTCCTGCGGATGCTCAACGATCCTGCACCGGGCTTGGTGTTTGGCGCGTATGACGAGTTCAAGATTCCCGAGCGGGCGCACGCCTCGCCGCACGGGATCGCACCGCGGGCGGGTTGGCTCGCTCGACGCCAGCTCAAGCGCCTCACGCGGGGCAATCCGGCCCTGGCCGATCTCGTCGAGTTTTTCACGAAATGGAACGGCCTGCGCATCTGCACGATGTGGGACGACCTGAACCACCGGGACATCGGCGCAATCGACTTCTTACCCATCAAATGGTGGTCCGAACAGACGCGCCCGTACATCGACGGCGACATGGTCTGGGCGATGAAGCACTGCGAGATGTACAAGCGCGGGACCTGGCGCATCATCGCACGCCTGCACTGCGAGGGCATGGGCCTGGTGATCTTCTTCGACGGGCAGCACGAGGGTGAAAGCCTCGCCGGCAAGATGTTCATGGTCGGACTCGATGGACTGCTCGGATACGAAGAAGTGCTGGCCCCAAGTTTCTCAGCGTTCCTTGAGGAATTCGTGGCCAACCCGGCCGCATGGTTCGAGCGCATCGGTTTCTCCTGGCACATGCGGGATCCGGCGACCGGCGATTGGCTTGGCGACGTGATTCGCGAGTATGTGCCCGATGTGCGAGATCACCCGGCGCTCACGGAGTGGCCGAAGTGATCCGTCAGCCTTCGCGCTAGAACAACTCCGCCTGCTCCTCGATCGGCACGAGCGCGCCGCCTTCGAGTCTCATGCGGGGCTTCCTGGTTCGGGGAAGTTTTCCGCCGCCGATGACTGGGGGTTTGGCGGCCGGGGGCTTTGGCTTTGTCGTTGATGATGCCTGTGGCGGCGGCGGTTGTCGTTTCGCTTTGGTTGATGCCGGCTTGGATGATTCGCGAGCGGGCTTGGAGTCCGTCGCGCGCGGCGACTTTGCGCGAACTTTCGCCTTGGCCGAGGCGACTTTGGTCCGCTTACTGGGCTTGGGTTTTTTGGATGTGGTTATTTCAGACGTGGGTGCTTCGGACGCTCCATCGTCGGTCTCGTGCGCTGGTGGCGTGTGCGATGCAGCCGCGGCGATGGCTTCTTCATTTCCACCCCCCCGATCCACGATCACCACGCCTTCATCATCATCCGCCTCTTGCGCACGCTTTCGCACGACACGGCCCTCGTCATCGAGCTCGGCATCGGCCATGGCAGTGCGCTTCCGGGCCTGGATCAACAGCGCTTCGTACAACTTCTCCGCATCCGTGCCCGTGATGGCTTCGCAGGCCTTGGCGACTTCGCCGATGTATCGCTCAAAGATGCCGCGTCGTTCGCCCTGGCGCTTCATCTGCTGGCGCTTGCGGACATAGGTTCCCAGTTTTCGCCCGCATTCCTGAAGCGCGAGTTTCATTTCCTTGCGGATTTCATCATAGTCCGCGATGGCTTCCTTGCTCTCGCTGGTGAAGGGCACCCACACGCTGGCCATGTGAATCATGATGACCAGGGGGCCGATGGGCGCGGAACCTCGCGGCTGTTGCAGGTCATAGTTCCGCCAGTTCGTTTCCAGCACGGCCTTGAACGATGAACACGCCGCCTGCTGATACTGCAGCGGCACGCGATTGGCGATACGAATCACCCGCGCTGTTTCATCCGCGGGCAAGTCGCCGCCGAAGGCGATGCCCGCTTCGATCAGGAACGGGCGCCCGCGATAGATCTCCGGCTGTCGACTCGACGCGGCGTAAAACTCGGCCTTGACGCCCTTGAGCAGCCCCGCGAGCAGTTGCCGCACGCCGATGGGGGCCAGGCAATCCGTCGGAGGGGGGGGGAGTTTGATTTCCTGCAAGGCCGTGAAGAGGCGCTCCGCCTGCGCAGCCTCCACATCCGCCACCTTCGTTCGCGTGGTGAGGCCGATGCTCTTGCACAGCGCCCCGGCCGACGATGATGACACGCGCGACAACTTATCCTGCAGAAAACTGTACAGCGACACACCCGGCCGCTCGGCCTCCGCCTCTTTGAGCATCTGCAGGAGCGTGCCGAGTTCAAGCCCGCGCGGGTGCGGCTGAATCTCCTTGGTTTCCGGCGGCAATTCATCCACCCCGCGCGGAAAGACGATCACTCCGCCGTGTTCTTTCGTCTCGATTTCCGCGAGGGCCACGGCCGGGCTGGTCGTATCCGCCGCGACGTCACCCTCCGTCGCATTCGCCCCCCCCTTGGGCTTTGCGAAGTCCAGCCCCGCCTCGTCGGCATCCTCCGGCGAGACCTTGGAGGGCGGCACGAACGTGATTCGAGCATGGGGATTCGCGATGGCCGTGAGTTCGAGGAACTCATCGACGGACCCGCGTCCGCGTTGATACTTGCCCTCGAGTTCGATGCTCACGCTCGTGCCGGTGCGATAGATATCCGGCGAGAGAAACTCGCCGCGCGAGGCCAGGTCGCGCGTGCCCGGCGTCAACCCGGACAGCCGCGCGATGGGAAAGTCGTCGGTTTCATCATCAACCGTGACCTCGGCGCGGTTGGTCTTGGTGTTCATCGCCAGTTCGATGTGATGCGCACGCTTGCTCGCGTTGGGACGCGTGTGGATGACCATCGGTCGCCCGGTGGTCAGCAGGCCGTACATCCCCGCGGCCGAGATGCCGATCCCCTGCTGCCCGCGCGACATCTTGAGTCGATGGAATTTTGAGCCATAGAGCAGACGGCCGAAGATGTGTTCGACCTGCTTGCGCACGATGCCCGGGCCGTTGTCGATGACGGTGACGCGGTATCGCAGGCTCTGTGTGCCCCGCCTCTCCGAGGCGGATGGCGTTTGAGTACCCCGCCTCTCCGAGGCGAGTTCCTTCTCGTCCGCCCCCCCACCCTTCGTACCCTTGTTCCTTTGCGCCCTCGCGCCTTCGTCAAGTTCCTCGATGACCACCGTGACATCCGGCAGGATCCCCGCCTCTTCACACGCATCGAGCGCGTTGTCCACGGCCTCTTTCACCGTCGTCAGCAGCGCCTTGCGCGGATTGTCAAACCCCAGCAGATGGCGGTTCTTCGCGAAAAACTCCGAGACGGAGATGTCGCGCTGCTTCGCGGCCAGCGTCTCCGCGCTGGCCCTTCGCGGGGAAGTCTCATCCTTGGCTTTGCGGGGCTTGGCGGGCATATCGAGCAAATCAGTCGGCGTCATCGCGGCCCTCCCTGGCGGCGAGTGTGTCTACAACATCATCACGCCTACAGCATAGAAGTCCTGCCCGCGCGAGTCTCGCGCACCTCCAACTGCGTGCCACTGAAGTCGCCACAAGCGACTTCAGTGCTCCGGACTCGCTCGTGCCACTGAAGTCGCCACAAGCGACTTCAGTGCT
>CAZTPJ010000057.1:7748-24136 GCA_964614515.1 uncultured Phycisphaeraceae bacterium
CAGTGCTCCGGACTCGCTCGTGCCACTGAAGTCGCCATAGGCGACTTCAGTGCTCTCCCGCCCCGCGTCACACAAAACCTTCCCAACCCCGCCAATGCCCCGGAAGTGCATCACACTCAAACTCGCCTTCCCGCGTTCCCTGCCACCATCGAACGCTCGACCATCGCCAATCCTCGGCACGAGTCACGAGACCTCTCTCAACGGGGTTCCGATGGATGTATCGAACCTCCTTCGACAGCTCTTCCACATCCCGGACACTTCGGTCAAACCCCCCGCCAGCCAGCCAGAATCGCGGCAAACCCTTCCCATCGCGAATGCTGTCGAGAATCGGCGAACTCTGCTGCTTCCACAGTGCAAGCGCTCGTCGTGCGACGGACATCTTGATTGATCGAAGCGACGTTTCCATCGTCTGGCCCGGGCGCGGGCTGGCCAACAGATGCACATGCTCGGGCATGATGACCCAGGCGTACATCAACAGCCCGTGCATCTCTCGCGCCGCATCGACGGCATCCAGCAACGAGGAACACACATGGCCATCCGCCAACAGCGGCTGCCGATTCTGGCACGAGAATGTCAAGAACCGAATCGCCCCGCGCTCTTCAATCCGCCTCATCTGCTTGCTCACCGGCCGTTCACCCGGGGGCGCCGAGTTGACCAAGAGTCCGTATTCTCGTTCCGGTACATCGTTCATGGCGAACTCCCGCGATGGTGATCGGAAGGACTCTTCGATCCCCCATTGACGGCCGCACTGAAGTCGCCTCTGGCGACTTCAGTGGCACGATCAGTTGGCACGAACGCCGCGCAGCATACCACAAATCCGCCCGCGTCGCCCTCGGGCAACCCGCGCATCGACGCAACTCAATGTGCCGGATTACGCCGCTTTCTGGCCGTCCTCGAAACGCTCCGCCCATCGCTGCGGGCGAACGTTCGCCGGCGCGTTGGGCGGTTCACGCCAGTCGGCCGCGTTGGTCAGATGAACCTCGCTGGGCATCGTCTTGCGATACCCAAGCAACCGCACCACCTCCAGCACATCCGTCCAACTCGGGAACGTCTTGCCGTTGGCGCGCTTGAACTCTTCCACGGCCATGAGGAACAGGAACTGTTCCTCGCTGAGTTCGCCCTCTTCCGCGCTCTTGGTGAAGTCGGAGAGTCGTCGCCCCGCGCCGCGTCGGCGTTCCAGGCCCGAAGATTCATCGACTTCGAGCAGGCGTCGATCCGGCGTGACGCGTCGATCCACCACGCTCTCGCGCCGGGTGTCACCTTCGGACCGCGGGCGCTGAGCCGAAGCGCTGGTCGGGGGCGTGTGAGAAGTTCCGCCGGAGTTCATGCCAGTTCCCCGAGGTCACTCCGCCAGACCCCCTCGGACCTGAACCTTAGAGTTCCTCTTCTTCATCCTCCTCCTCATCGTCGAATTCCTCGGCGTCCCCGAGTTCCTCTTCGTCGTCTTCGAAGTACTCTTCCTCCTCGTCGTCGTCATAATCGTCATCCTCGAAGTCATCGTCGAGGACACCGTCTCCGTCCGATTCCTCCTCTTCCTCGTCGTAGAGCACAACGTCCGGAAGCGCCCACGGCGCGCCAGGGCCATGCTCCATCACCTCGTCCGTCACCTGTCCGATCAGCACTTCGATGCTCATGACTGCCTTCCCGTCTGGCGCCCCCGGGTTCGCGGCCGCGCCGGGCCTGCCGGGCCACTCGGCCCGCCTCCAAAAACTGCGTACACTACGTCCCGTTCCTCCCGTGTCAAATGGGTTGTCAGGATAGCACCCAACTCCCGTTTGTCACCTCCCCAGATCCCCCATGTCCGACGCCCCGCAAACCCCGCCCCCAAAGGACCCCATCGGGTTCGCGCCCGTCGCCGGTGCCCTGGCCATCCTCTTCCCGGGCGCGGGGCACATCGCCCTCAAACAGACCGCCCGGGGCCTCTATATCGCCCTGGGCATCCTCGGACTCTTCATTTCCGGCCTGCTCATCGGCGGCATTGACGCCATCGACCGAAGGGAGGACTTCGTCTGGTTCATCGGGCAGGGACTGGTCGGTCCTCTCGCCTTCGCTGTTGACTACCACCATCAGAACAACATCAAAGTTGTGGACCCAAACTCCGGCCTGCGACGCTCCGCAGGTCCCCACGAGATCCGGCATCCTTCCTCGGGCGAAGCCATCCTCGTCCGCAGCCCCGAAGACGGTTCCCCCATGCGCTTCCGCGACCCCCGCGATGGACAGACCCGCATGTCCACGCCCGCCGATCGACCGCCCAACACCAAGTCCCTCGGTCGCATGAACGAACTCGGCACGCTCTTTATCACCATCGCCGGCATGCTCAACCTCATCGCCATCCTCGACGCGGCGTTTCCGCGGATGTCGGCCATGCGCGGGAGGCGAGTCTGATGCTCGCTGCCTGGCGCCCCTTTCTCGACCCCATCAATCTTCACGATTGGTGGTACTTCCTCCTGCTGCCGCTGGCGCTGGGCATTTCGATCGCCTATAAGGCCGTGCGCGTCCGCACCATGGAACACTTCTGGCGCAACGTTGCGATCATGACCGTTCACCTGATCGCCGCGATGATCGTTCTGGCTGTCGCCGCCTACCTGCTCATCATCCTCATCATCCCGCGCATCGTGCCCATGAACATCTGAACCGCAAGGCGACTGCAAATTCCCGTGGATTCGGTGGGGCGGGCGTCTCGCCCGCCTCCCTTGCGCGTCCGACGCGCGATCACAGTACCAAACGGTCGAATGCGTGAGCAATCTTGCGGTTTCTCTGATCCAATCCGCGCCGCCACCGGATCACGCCCTGCTTGCTCCTACCATCACAACCCATGACCGTGAAACTCGTGTGCTTTGACTGGGGCGGCGTGATCCTGCGCATCTGCCGCTCGTGGGAAGAGGGCTGCACGGCCGCCGGCATCGAGTGCCGACCGCGCCCCGACTCGCCCGACGCCGTCGCCGCGCGGCGCGATCTCGTCGCGCAGTATCAACTCGGCCTGCTCTCGTGCGAGGCGTTTTATCAACAGGCCTCGATCATCACCGGATGCGTCTACTCGCCCGATGACATCCGTCGCATCCACGACGCCTGGCTCATCGCCGAGTATCCGGGGATCGACGACATCCTCACGCGCCTCACGGCCACGCGCGGCGTCACCACCGGCGTGCTCTCCAACACCAACGCGGCGCACTGGGCGCGGCACATGCCCGGTCCCGATGGCCGTCGTCCCGACTTTCCCGCCATCGCGAAACTCACCCATCGCCACGCGAGCCATCTGCTGCGCGCCGCCAAGCCCACGCCCGACGCCTTCGCCGCGTTCGAACGCGCCACAGGCTTTCAGCGCGACGAGATCCTCTTCTTCGACGACCTCGCCGAGAACATCGACGCAGCCGCCGCGCACGGATGGCGAACCCAGCGCATCGATCCCGAAGGCGACACGGCCGGGCAGATCACCACGCATCTGCACACGCACCGCGTGTGGTAAGTCGCCCGCGCTTCGCGCAGTGATCGCTTACGCCGACATTCGGGTCGCATCGAATCTCACACCTCGCTCTCCTCCGCTTCGGCGATACGCCGGAAGACCGCGCGATACGCCAGCGACACCATCCGCCCGCGATCCGTGCGATCGCCCGGCTCAAATCGGATGAACGACATGTCCGACCAACTCCGCCCATGATGATCCACGAGCGTGCCGGGCGACAGCGGCGGCGCGAACTGCGCGGTGATCGCATCGCGAATGGTCCACAGTGCCGCGTCGCTCGCCGCGATGAGCCGACCCGCGATGATCACTTCGGTCTCCAGCGGCCCCAGCGCCACAGAGCCCGACGCCGGCGTGCCCAGCGACAGCACGCTCACGACAAGTTCACCCTCCGCCCGCACCGCGAACCGATGCGGCCCGGAGCCGAACAGATCGAGACTTTTGTACGAACTAGCCATGCCTCACCTCTCCACTCCCGGGTGGCCCGCCCCCCCCCGGGGGGGGGCCCGGGGACCCCCCCCACCCGGGGCGGGGGGGGGGGGGGGGGGGGGGGCCCCCCCACTCGGGGGGGGGTCTCGGGGTACCCCGCCACTCGGTGGGGGGTGGTTGGGTGGCCTGCCGCTCCGCGACAGGCGCGTCTTGAACCCGATCCAATGACTCCAAGTAAGCCCCACACCGTTCGAGGAGCGAACGGATCACCCAGAACAGACCATCCACACCGCTCGCGGAGCGAGCGGACCACCCTGGAACCCGCCTCCACGTCACACTTCACCATCTTGGGCCTGCATCACGACCACCGGATCCGTCTCGCCGTCGGGCGAGATCGCCGTCAGCGTGATCGTCCTCACCGCTCCTTTGCGCTGCGAGATTTCGTGCTCAACGCGCATCACCACGGCCTGCATGGTGATCTTCATGCGCAGTCCATCACTCGCCGTGGGCGATGTGTAGAACGTCAGCGTGTTGGTCTCGCCGGGCCTGGGCGAATCGACATCATCGCTTGACACTTCGCGCGTGACCTTCACCGTGATCCGCTGCTCGGGCACGTCGGCGAACGCGATGTGCGGCCCAAGATCAGACCACTCCACGGCCTCGCGATGCGCAGCGCGATCCACCGCCACGGCCATCACCTGATTCCACGTCGCTGCGCCAAACGTCATCTGTTGTGGATTGAGAACCAGCATCGTCGCGCTCCGTGTGAATGTGGACCAACATCACCATCGCGGGCCTGTCGCTCCGCGCCCCAGCGTTCACGCGCGGATGAACTGAATGATGTTCAGCCGCCGCGTCGCGTCGGCCAGGCCGTCGCCATCGAGATCGAGCCGTGCAATCGCCCGCTGTCGCTCGCTCGCGAAGCGCTGGCGATACATCTCCGCCCGCGCCCACAACGCGGATTCCGGCGGCGAGAGTGCCGCGGCCGCGGCCAGGATCAGATGAATCGCCCCCAGCGCCTCGATGTGTTCCAGCGCCTCGGGATTCGTGATGCTCGACTCGCTCGGCGTGCCCGGTTGCGCTGTCGCGCCGGGTTCGATCCCAAGCAATCGAAGCACCTGGGCGTGGACCATTGCGATCTGCGGACGGAATGTCACCACCGCCACGGCCTGCGCGGTCACCGGCGTCGGGGGCAGCGCGCCATCGCCCGTCGAAGCGCGAATGCGTGAAATTGTGGCCGTGGTCGCCGTCAGCCGTTCGATCACTTCATACGGCGCGCCGCCGACGAGTACGACGTATCCCGCCTCGACGTTCGCGGCCTCCAGCGTGACATCCTGCGACGTCAGCGTCAGCGTCGTGCCGGCCACATCCCCCATGCCGCCGACGAGCCTTTGCCCCACCCACACCACATCACGAAACAGCGTCGGCTCAAGAACCAGAAGACTTCGATCGCTTGCGAACATGTTCGCTCCTTGTTCGACTGAGTTGGTTCTGAAATCTCCGCCTCGCGCCCGCCGGCGCGAGGGGAGTGCACGCGGAGTCCCCCCATGTCGTCCTCCGCGAGACGAATCAAGCCGACACGCCGAGGCCCTCAAGGACGCCGTGCGCCCCTTCGTTGCGGAACTCCAGCGTGTATTCACCGATCACCTGGCCGCTGAACGAGTCGCCCGTGGCCGCCAGGGGCTTGAAGTGGAAACTTCGCCCCGCCAGCGGCAGCACGTCGATGCGCGATGAGTCGAGCATCAGCACCGCGCTCGGCGGCATCCACCGCGACAGGATCACCCGGCAGACGCCAAAGTCACTCTCGTACACGCTCACCAGATCGCTGAAGCGGCGATCCTGCGCGTCATACGCACGCGACGATGACACGAACGAGTTGATCTTCCGCTTCTGCACGCCGCCAACCACCAGCGTGTCCACCGAACCCGCCGAACGCTCCCAGATCAGACGCAGCGCCGCGTTGAGCATTTCTTCCGTCAGGCCATCCTGGCCACCGCCCGTGCCCGGCGGGATCCCTCCCGAATCCGGCTGGAACACGTTCGTCTCAATGCTCTTGATGATCCCGTTCATCGAGCGGCGAACGGTCGAACTCCCCTGCGGCGACGCGGCCGGCGCCACGCCGTTGAGCACGCAGTTCTCAAGGTCGCGCAGCAGTTCGCGCAGTCGTTCCTGCTTCTGATAGTCCACCTCATCCGACACGCCGTGCGCCCGCGCCGCCTGCATCGATCCGCTCACATCCACCGTCGCGCTGAAGATCTGCGTGTAGTTCGCCCTTCGCGTGCGCGTCGTGAACCGCGCCGCCGCCGCCGGCGCGCCCTCCAGCGCCGCGTTGCCCAGAATCGTCAGCGCCATGTCATCCGCCAGCGTCGCCGCCGTCGTCCCGCCATACCCACGCACCACCGTCAGCGTGTTCGTCGAGATGGCCGTGACGGCCATCACCTCGGACGTGTCTCCAGGGCGCACCAGATCGCCGACCTGGAACCGATGCCCGTTGTCCACGGTGATGCTCGTGGCCGACTGCGGATTCGGACTGAAACTCTCCTGATCGATCTGATCCGTGTTCGGCAGCAGCGCATCTTCGATCCACTCATGCACGGTGCTCAGCGCTGGACGCTTCGCATCGCCGAGATGATCCAGCAGCGGCGTCTCGAACGGACTGATGATCCCGATGATGTCCGACACATCTTCGACGAGTTCCGGGAGGGTCGCCCCTCCGTCATATGTGGCCTTGCCTGTGAACGACATTCGTTTCTCCTTGGTGTGTGGTGACTGGTTTCAATGACCGATTGCACTGCACGGCGCTGACGCCGCGCGACGAGATCACGACGCGCTGACGTCCGCCCGCCGGACCTTGAGATACTCCATCAGTGAACGACGATCCCCCGCGCGCCGCGCCTCTTCCGCCGCGCTGTCGAGCGAGGATGACGACTCCACCCGACGACCCATCGCACCCACCGCCGGCGATGCAGGGAACAGGTACGCCTTGCGACGACGGATCAGCGCTACGGCCTCCGCGACGCTTCGCGCTTCGCCACGCGCCACGGCCGTCTCCACCAGCATCGACGCCGTTTCCGCATCGATCGCTCCCGCGGCCGTGATCTCGCGATCAATCTCGTGGCGACGCTCCGCCGCGGCGAGTTGCTCTTTCGCCGCCGCAAGTTCCGCCCGCGCACGATCGAGTTCCGCCTGGACTTCCTCAACGGCCGCGGGTGCGTGCTGCGCAGGCTCCGTCGGCGCGCTGGCTGTCTCGTGCGAGTCGCTGGCATTGGCCGACTCGGTCTCGCTGGAAACTGGTTCGGGCAACAGCGCAGACGGCTGATCCCCTGTGACTTCGATTGCTTCGTTCATCGTCTGACCTCCGTGTGATTCGTGCGTTGGCATCAGCGCCTCCACAGCGCCAAAGCCCACCCCCCCCTTGCGCACCAGATTGATTTGACCTGCGGCGGCACGGGCATCTCGCCTGTGCGCGTTTCGCTACATCACGCCCTGGTCCACCGGAACCTCGCCGAGTTCCGCGAGCACGCGATCCACAGGCACGCCCAGGTCCCGCTTCGCCCGCGCGAGCGCCACCTGCTCGCTCGCATCATCCGGCAGCGGATCAGGCCATTCGACCCGCACGCCGCGATCCGACGCCCGCGTCGGCAGCACGCCCGACGCATCGAGCGCGTGCAGGATCAAGCGACTCATCTCCGCGATGCCGCGCCCGTAACTGACGCGCTTTCGCGCTGTCTTGCTCAGGATGCCCATGAGCGTGATGCGCAGCGCATTGGCCGACGACAGATTCCCGATCTTCGCCCGCACCACGCCGCTGGCCAGCGGGGGCACGCCCGAGACCTTGTCAAGCGCTTCGCGAATCTGTTCGATGTGCGACTCTTCGCTCGGGCTGGCCGCGTCACCGCCGAAGGCCATCACTTCCGCATCCGGATTGTCCGTGGACCAGATCTGTCCGGGGCCTACCGGCGCTTTCTCAAAGCCGTCGATGCCCTTGGCGATGTACATCTTGAAACTCTGCATCGTCACGCGGCTGGCGCGATCGCTCAGGCGCGTGTTGAGTTCATCCTGCAAGGGAATCAGCGGCTCGACTTCGCTCAACCCCGCGTAGCGAAACGGCTGCGACATGTTCTGGATGTGAACGATGGGGATGCGCCCCGGCGTGGCCGTGTTCGGCGCGGACTGGATCAGACGCCCATCCTCATATCGCTGGCGATGCGAGGCGGAGAAGACTTCGACGTATGGTGAGATTCGGCGTTCGGCCGCGCGTGCGGTCGCCCGCGCAATGATGCGCGACAGGCCCATCGCGTCGCGCGGCTGAGGCACCTCGCGCGACATGGCGACGATGTACGCGTCGATCGCGCGATAGTCGCCGGGGTTGAGCATCGCGATGCCGCGCGTCGGCTCGATCACTTCGATGCGAATCGCCTCGCTGAGTCGAAGCAGGTCCTCCGCCGCGAAGATCCCATCATGCCCAAGGCCCAGCAGCGCTGGCCGATCCACCCGCAGCAGCAGATCAACGTGCCCGTACACATGCCCGAGCAGCGCTGCATCCTGCAACAGCGCGATCCCGCCCGATGACTCCCACACCGCATCGAGCACGCGATCAATCGTCTCGCGAAGCGACGCATCCACGGCCGTACTCCGCAGCGAAACCGGCTTGCCGAGCATGAAGTCGATCATCGCGTGAATGCGCCAGCCGATGTCGTTCTCGATAACGATCTCGCGGCGTGCGGCCGTGCGATCATCGAGATTAGCATCGTGCGGCCACGACTGCGTGATGCGATGGGGCAGCCCGGCCTCCTGCGCCAGTCGCGGCCGTTGCAGGTGCATCCAACTCGCGTTGTGTTCGATCGGATTTCGATAATACTTCCACAACCGCTCCATCCGCGGCAGCGTCGCGCTGGCGTGTTGGGCCAGGAGCATCTCGAGCGTCGCTTCGGAAAGTCCGACATCGGCGAATGGGGAGAGTCGGTATGGCATGGTTCACCTCGTGCGTGAGAGAGCGAGTTTGAATCTGTGTGCGTGTGGTTGGCCGTCGCGAACGTGATGCGGTGGATGAGTTTCGTTCAGGTCATGGACCGCAACGCACGGCCGTCACCCCACGAAGATCAGGCCATCCGCACGCGCGCACCACATTCGCAAAGCCCCCGCACCGCAGGCCGTAAGTCACGCACCACGCCCGCGCTGCGCATCTTCCCCAGCACACTTCGATTCGCCCGATCCGCCCGTCGCCCCGCGCGCCTGATCGCACGAAGCGCGTTCAGAGCACGACACATTCAGAGCACGAAGCGCCAGCGAGTGTCACGGCAGTACGTCAAGCCAGTGGAGAGGGCGCATCGTGCTCTTTGATTCCGGTGGGGCAGGCTCTCCCGCCTGCCGTTCGGCGCAAGCGATACCCAATCACCGCGATGACGACCGCACAGCCACGCCGAGCCGTGGCCGTGTCAACGCGCCGTCGCGTGCGAGTGAAAGGCGACGTGTCACACGGCGTCGCCCGCGTTCGTCAGATGTAAACGGTGAGTCTCGGCAACTCCTTCTTCAGCGCCGCCACCCCCGCGTCTGTGATCGACGTGCCCTCCAGCCGGAGCTCTTGCAGGCGGGTGAGGTTCGCCACATGCTCCAGCCCCGCATCGGTGATGGAAGTGCCATTCAGCCGGAGCCATCGCAGGCTGGTGAGTCTCGATACATGGGCCAGCCCCGCGTCGGTGATCGACGTGCCACTCAGCCCGAGCTCTTGCAGGCTGGTGGTGAGTTTCGCCACATGGGCCAGCCCCGCGTCGGTGATCGACGTGCCGTCCAGCCAGAGCACTTGCAGGCCGGTGAGTTTCGCCACATGCTCCAGCCCCGCATCGGTGATCGAAGTATGACTCAGCCCGAGCGATTGCAGGGTGAGCCGGTCGATGCCCACGAGGCTCGCGTCGTTCACGTGCTTCGACTTCGAGAGGTTGAGATTCACCACATCAGCGATGTCCGAAGCACTCAGGCGCTCAACGGGTTCATCGAGTTCGCGAGCGATGGCGTTGCGAAGGACCGGGGAGAGCGCAGCCAGGGGGTCATCCGCATCCTCACGCCCAGCGGGGCCTTTTCCGGCCGTGGCTCGTTCGCCCGATCGCGGATGCGAAGCCCCCGACGGCTCAGCCGCAACTTCCTGCACCGCCGTCGCCGCAGCCACCGCGGTCGAGAACGGGATCGCCATCAAGTCCCACAGATCGCCGACGCCCAGCACGTCCAGCGGCGTCGCCTTGCCGGCGGCGTCATACGTGAGCGTCTCGGCTCGAAGCAGCTCAAAATCCCGGTCCGCTTCGGTGCCTGTGTCACGAGGCTTCTCTTCCACTACCTCGCCGCCGAATGTCATCCCCCGGCGCTTCTCCACAGCGGCGGCATCATCGCTCGGCTTCTTGGGTCGGTACGTCGGATGCTTCCGCACAAACTCCAACCATTTCGCGAAGAACGCCTGCACCTCGTTGCGCAGCAGCAGCCCCCCAGCGCCGGCGTGCGTTCGCCGGATGAACCGGTCGATGAGGAAGACCTGCGCGCCCTGGGCGAAGCGCAGTTCGGCATCCCCACCGAGTGATGTTGCCCGACGCGCGGCCGTCGCCCGCTGAAGCGTGCTGTTGAGCAGCCGCTTGACTTCGCGCGGGTTGTCCCGGCAGAGGCGTTCGATCTTCGCCTCGATGATCGCGCGAACGTCGAGGCCGGCGATTGCTTCCTCACCGCCAGCCGTGCGGGCGTTTTGGATTTGCGTCGTGGCTTGGCCGAGGCATGTCTCCCACTCGCCGCCCGTCACACTGTTGAGCGTCTGTACTCGCGCGTGGATGAACGTCTTGAGCTGCTGCTGTGACGGTGCCACGTCGATCTCGACCTGGAATATCTTGTCGAGATACTGCGAGGCCTTGTCCGGGTTCACGCCGTGCTTGCTGTAATGTTCGCGCACGACGGCATCCACGACCGACCGGTCCAGCCCCACGACGAACATCAATTTGGGAATGTTCAAGTACAGTTTCAAGGCTTCGAGCACTTCCAGCGTCACGTTCGGCAGGCAGCGATCCAGGTCGTCAATAAACAGCACCATCCGCTCGTCATTTCCCAGCGCCTGCCGTACCCAGTCCTGAAACGTCTGCTCGAAGTCGTTCAGATACGCCTTTTCGGGCCTGTTGGTCGCGTGGTAATCATCCACGATCGTCTTGAGCGATTGGAGGTCGAGATCGACTTGCCCACCGATCTCCTTCGCACCGACCTTCAGTTTTGCGCTTGCCACGACGTTGACAAACGATCGGCCGAGGAAGAGCCCGAATCGCTTCACCGCGTTGGTGACGGTCGCCAGTGACGCTTTCTCCAGGTCGATAGAGTGCAGGATGACCTCCGCGATCAGCCCCCGCCAGACATCCTCTCGCGTCTGATACTTCCACGGATCAAACCAGACCGTGCGCACCTTCTTGTGGCCGTTCCGCGCGGCCGCGTCAAGATCGCTCCACTCTTCGAGTTGCTGCTTCAGCCATCGCATCCCCGACGTCTTGCCCACGCCCCAATCGCCGTAAACAGCGATCGTCACCGGTTCCTGCGTGTCCTTGTGCCGGATGATGTCGAACGCCATCCCAAGTTTCGACTCCAGTTCAAACAAGTCCACTTCGCGCGGCTGCTCCCGCTCCCGCAGGATCGCATGGTCCGACAGGATCGTCATGCTCGGCGGGATGGTGGCGAAATCTGACCGCTTCGACTTGGCCATGTGTCCTCCGAAGGTTGCCTGGCAGTATACCGGGTTCCCGACGATCGCCCCTTCCCTCTCACTCTCCTACCCTTGGGCAGCGAACCCCGACCCCCCAACCCAAGGGAGGCCCCATGCCCAAGAGAACCGTCTACACCGCGACCATCGAGTACATGCAGATCCTCGATGAGGATGGCCGTCTCGACAAGGAACTGGCCAAGGACACGCTCAGCGATGAGCAGGTCCAGCATCTCTATGAGTTCATGCTCCAGTGCCGGCAACTCGACGAGATCGCGTTCAAACTCCAGCGCTCCGGGCGTATGGGCACGTATCCGCAGAACAAGGGGCAGGAGGCCGCGGCCATCGGCTCCGGGTTCGCCGCGAAAAAGGGCGTGGACTTTCTCGTGCCGTGCTATCGCGAGAACGCGGCGCTGTACATGCACGGCCTGCCGATGCACTACATCCTGCTGCACTGGATGGGCGATGAGCGCGGGAACCAGATTCCCGATGGCGTGTGCATGACGCCGCTGTCGATCCCCATCGGCACGCAGATGCTTCATGCCGTGGGCATCGCGTGGGCATACAAGATTCGCAAGGAGCCGCGCGTGGCCATCACATACTTCGGCGATGGCGCCACCAGCGAAGGCGACTTTCACGAAGCGATGAACTTCGCAGGGTCGCTCCAGGTCCCGTGCGTCTTCTTCTGCCAGAACAACCAGTGGGCCATCAGCGTGCCGCGAGAGACGCAGACGGCCAGCGAGACCATCGCCCAAAAAGGCATCGCGTACGGCATCCCTGGGATTCAGGTTGATGGCAACGACCTCTTCGCCGTCTACAAGGCCTCGCGCGACGCCATCGAACGCGCCCGCGCCGGCGGCGGACCCACAATCATCGAGGCCATGACCTATCGACTCGGCGATCACACCACGGCCGACGACGCACGCCGATATCGCGACACGGCCGAACTCGAAGCCTGGCAAGGCAAAGACCCGCTGATCCGCCTGCGAAAGTACCTCGAACGCAAAGATCTGTGGGATGAAGCGCGCCAGGCCACGGCCATGGAGAAAGCCAAGGCCATCGTCGTCGAAGTCGTCAAGGCCGCCGAAGGCATCGAAGCGCCGACGACCGACGACATCTTCGACTGGACCTTCGCGTCACCGCTCCCCGCGGAGATCGAAACGCAGAAGCGCACCATGCGCACCAGCAGCCTCGGCCAGCACCCCGAGCAGGCGGGCCTGCGCGGGGAGGGTGTGGAAGTGGGGTGAGGTTCTTCACATGAGGACCGATGAGATCCGAACGTTCAGGCGATGAGCGTCATTCGATGTTGTCGTCGCTAATGGCCGTGCTCTCACGTTTCCTACGTCGAGCATGACTGCGATCCAGCATCAGCACGCACCTGGGTGTAAGTAGGGGATGCGCGCGGCGTGGCAGAGGTGATGAACACGGCCGTCACTTCTTCGTGCGGGCGTGCGAGTCATCGGGGCGAGGCAACGCGTACTCCAAACCTCCGAAATGCACCGCCACTCGATGCCGCTCGGACCCGCGTCGCGTTCACGGACACCCCGCGCTGAAGGCATTGCCGAAGCACAGGAAGTCGAAGATATCGCACACATTCGCGCCGGTGCTCGTGTCGCAATCACAGGCATACGGATCGCCCGCGTGGAAGCGGTTGCCGAAGCACAGGAAGTCAAAGATGTCCAGCACGCCAGGGCCGGTGGAAGGGTCGCAATCGGCGTAGCAGGCGACGCTCTCGGTGACGCGGATCGCGAACAGGTACGAATGTGTGAATCCGGAGACCGCGTCGGCTCCGATGTACACCACTGATCCATCGCGTGAGAACTGCGGCTTCGTCACAACGCTTGGCACGCCACCCGGCACATTCGGCAACGGCCGGTCAAACGCGACTGTGCCGTCGGCGGTGTTCAGCGCGAGTACGCGCCCCGGACACGCGCCATAGCCGCACGCCACGGTGCCGAAGATCAGGAGGCTGCCGTCAGGGCTGACCTCGGGGGCGCGGGCCGTGTAGGGAACTGCATTCCGCGCGATCCATCGGACGCCGCCGTTCGCGTCGAGCGCGATGACATGCAGGTTGCCGTTGATGATGTACACCGAGCCGTCAGGCCCCACCGCAGGCGCGCCGAAGCCCAATGGCGTGTAGTCCCCTCCGTAACTCCATGCCTCCTCGCCGTCGGGTGTGTAGGTTCTCAGCAGTCGCGGTGGGAGCCGCACATGCACGTTGCCATTGAGCGGCGAGACCACCGGGTGGCGCCCGGGGCTATTCGAGGAGATCGTCAGCGAGTGCCGCCAGGCGATGTCGCCGTCGAATTCGATCGCAACAAGCCCGGCCTGCAACTGCCCCGCGGGCATGGGCGCGACGCTCTCACCCTTGTACATCTTGCCGTTCCCGAAGACAATCTCAGAAGGGGCGGTACCCGCGATGAGGTGCGCGAACCCATCCACATGCCACCGGAGCGAGCCCGAAGGGCTGAGCGAGAACGCGCCGAACCCCGCCGATGGGAGGCTGCCCCCCCACGTCACGGCGTACACGTTGCCGTCCGGACCTACGTTGGGGCCGCCGATGAAGCCCAAAACTTCGCCGAAACCAGTGAAGTCCCAGAGGTGGTCGCCCTGTCTTGAGAACGCCTTCAAGGCTGGCCTGAAGTTATTCGGTGGCGCCTGCCATCCGCCGACATACAACGTGCCGTCGGTGCCGATTCCGACCGGATTGGAGTCGGTGTCGGCTCGACTCCAGATCAACTCGCCCCCGGGCGATATTGCATACAAGGAATCGGCGGACCAGTAAATGGTGCCATCGGCGCCGATCGAGGGCCGATGCAACAAAGACCTGGCGCTGGGGATCTCGAAGTGCCACAGCACATCGCCGGGATCCGCGACGACTGAACCGGCGACCACCGGGATCGCCCACAGAAAAGTTAACATTCGCCTCTTGCTGCTCATGGTTGCTCCTTGCTCGCTCTCGCCGATTGGCCGGGATACCGACAGTTGGGCGGAGGGGGTACTGACGCAGAATCAAGTGATACGGATGAGGGATTCGGGCTCGGGTTGCAGGATCGGTTGGTGTCTCAACTCCGTTACGGGCATCCGGCGCTGAACGCATTGCCGAAGCACAGGAAATCAAAGATGTCGCACACGCCAAGGCCCGTGTTCGTGTCGCAATCACACGCATATGGATCGCCCGCGTGAAAGCGATTGCCGAAACACAGGAAGTCGAAGATGTCCAGCACGCCAGGCCCGGTGGATTCATCGCAGTCCGCGTAGCACGCGGTTTCGATCGGCACGAGCACGAACGCCACGGACGGGCCCCAGTTCGGGCCGTAGTGCCCATCGCCGACGATCACGCCGGTGTGGCTGATCGCCAGGGCGCGATCGAGGATGAAACTTCCCGGCACATTGGCAAGATCATTCAGGTCCACCATGCCGCGCACCGGATCCCATCGAAACGCCCGCCAGTCAAACGACGCGTTGATCGTCGCGTAGCCCACGACCACATCGTCATCGTTGATCCCCTGCGGATGCACGCGGTCGCGATCGCCCTGCTTGAGCGCCGGGAGGAACGTGAACCCGGCGCCTTGATTCCATGTCCAGGCGGAGTTGAACGCGCCGTTCCAGCCCTCGCCCGCGACGGTGCCGAAGTTGTTGATCGCGGCCGCCTTTGAAATGCTGGTCACGCCGCCGTTGAGCAGGTTGTGCAGATTCGTGTGCGTGAGCGTCCGCGTGTCGAACAGGTACGCGCGTTGACTCCCTTCGTTGAGCGAGGCGGAAGTCGTGCCGACGATCTGCCCGTGATTGTTCACGTCGCGCGCCGTCCACGCCGAGGGCACGAATGCCGTCAGGTCCACCGTGCCCGTCGCCTGCGTCCAGTAGATCGCACGCCGATAGGTCGTGCTGCTCGTGGATCGCCAGTGACTTACGCCGATGAACAGGCCGTGATCGCTAATGTCCGTCGGATGAATCGTGGGATAGCCCGACAGCGGCGGAACCGGTGTGAATCCGCCGGCGGCCCACAGGACGCCGCCGCCCGCGGCCATGTCCCCGTGGTTGTTGATCCCTGCGATGCTGGAGTATTCGACGAACACCTGCGGCCCCGCGGCTTCGGTCCACAGATAGCCCGCATAGGTCGTTGAGAAGTTGCCGTTGGGCAACTGCCGCGTGAACGTCATCATGCCCACGCCCACGCCATCATCGTTGACATCCCACAAGTACGCCTCCGGGATGCCGAACGTCGAAAGCGCGGGGATGATGTGCAGGTCATATTCCTGTGCGACCGCGGCCGTGCCGGCCGACAGTATCAACGATGCAACGACGATGAATGAACGCGTCATGGTGGCCTCCTGAATCGAGAGCAGTTTCGTGGCTCGCGAGGGAACACCATGACCCATTACAAGCGGCGTGCCAGCCGAAAGCCGCGTTGAGAGTCAGACGCGGGGCAGATGCAGCACAGCCACTGGCCACAACCCGCCACCGCCGCGCGTCACTGGCCGTCGCCCACCAAAGCGCATGAAAAACCGGGTCCGCGTGGGCGAACCCGGCTGGTGCTTTTGCCTCAGGTTGACGATCAGGCGAGTTCGACCGTCGCGCCGTTCTCTTCGAGGGTCTTCTTGAGTTTCTCGGCGTCTTCCTTGGACAGGCCCTGCTTGACGGGCTTGGGTGCGCCGTCGACGAGTTCCTTGGCCTCCTTCAGGCCCAGGCCGGTCGCCGCGCGGACGACCTTGATGACCTCGACTTTCTTCTCGCCGGCGCCCAGCAGCATCACCGTGAATTCGGTCTGCTCCTCGGCGG
>CAZTPJ010000058.1:0-23590 GCA_964614515.1 uncultured Phycisphaeraceae bacterium
TCGCAGCTGTAGCCGTCGGCGACCTCGACGCCCCAGGCCGCGCGCACGACCTCGACGGCCATCGCCAGCCAACGTGCAGCGCGGCCGGGGGAGGCGGAACGACAGTCGGCGTCGTCTCGACGGCCGGGGGCGCAGGGGGGGGGATGTCTTCGGGCGTCGAGCGCGGGGGGAGAACCTGTCCTTGTGAGTCGGTGGGAATCGCGGACGCGGTAATGCGCGAGGTCTGATCGGGTGGATCGGGGATGGAGGTCGGCGCTGCGGCCGCGGGCGACTCACTTTCGCCCAGGGCCTTTCGCTCCCACTCTTCATAGTCGGCGTAACTGCGGCGGAGGAGGCCCGTTTGCAGCAGAATCACGCCGATGATGATGCCCACGGCCGCGCCGATCGACGCCCCGATCCACCACCAGTCCGTTGGCGGCGGCGTGGCGATGGCCCAGACCCATTGTGGCCCGGCGGTCTTCAGGAGATAGCCGACGTGCGTGCCGTGTTCGACCCACGCGGCCGTGGCGGGGTGTACGACCAGGGCCACGAGCGTCGGGGCCCAGGCGAGTTCGATGGGGATCGTGAAGGTCTTGGCGTCCACGATCGTCATGGCGATCAGCGAGCCGAGCAGGATGAGCCAGACGAGGGCGATGGGCCAGACGTAATCCGGCCAGTTGGTGGCCCATTCCGGGCGAATCGCGCCGACAGGGACGCCGAGCCACTGCGCCTGTGAGGACAGCATGAAGAGCATGGCGAAGGTCAGACCGAACAGCGCGGATGTGATCGCTTCGACGATCGGATATTCCGGCGAGATCGGCGCGCGGCAGTATCGACATCGCCCGCGGAGCAGGATCCACCCGAAGATGGGGATGTTGTCCTTCCACTTCAGTCGCGTGTTGCAGTGGGGGCATCGCGAGGGGGGGGAGACGACGCTGACGCCGCGTGGCATTCGATAGACGAGGACGTTGATGAGCGATCCGGCGCAGGCGCCCCACGCCATGACAAAGAACAGCCACGTCAATTGCGGCCCCCACGCCATGAGGAACTCCCGCACGCCTATGACTCCCGCCCGGGCTGGTCATCGGGCGCGGGACTCGCGCCGGATGAGAGTTGCGACGTGAGATCCTCGATGCGCTGTTCGGCCTGCGCCAGGACGTTGCGGCAACGCTGAAGCAGGCCGATGCCGCGTTCATACTCGGCGATCGAGTCCTCGAGGCCCAGAGCGCCGCCCTCGATCCGGTCAATGATCGACTCGACCTGGGCGATGGCCTGCTCAAAGGTGGGCGCAGCGTCGCCCGGCGATGGGCTGGGACGTGAGGCGGGGCGGGATTTGGGCGTGTCGTTCAAGGCCAGCACCATATCGCTACGGGTTGAAGAGGTCCATCTGGGGCTTGTCCGGCGTTAACTCGGCCGATCTTGGGCGACGTGCGGGTTTCTTCGGCGATGCCGGCGGGGGAGCATGACCCGGACCCACCACGGTTGACGCGATTGACCCATCGGCCACGCGCGTTGTCAGCGGATCGCCGGGCGCAACCTCCCGCGTCGATCGGATGGCATGGCCGGAGCCGTCGAGCGTGACCGAGTACCCGCGATTGAGAACATCCAACGGACTGACGGCGTCGAGTTGTCGCGCCGCGGCGTCGAGGCGATGCGCGGCAATGCTCAGATGCACGGCCGTGGCGCGATCAAGTCGCAGCGAGACTTGTTCGAGCATGGCCGATCGCCGCGCGTGAACGGCGACGGGACGGTGCGGTTCGAGGCGTCGGGCGGTTCGCGATGTGGCTTCGTTCGCTCTCGCGAGCGTGGCACGCATCGCGCCGGTGAGCCGCCATTGAAGAGCGTCGGCGCGATCGGCGAGTCGGGCCAGCGTGCGCCGCGGGTCGGCCATCGCGGGGTGACGCGCGGCCGTGATGAGACGCTGACGCTCGAAACGGATCGTCTTGCCGAGCGCGGCGATCGCGCGGCGCTGGAGAGCGTCGAGTTGTCGGGCCAGAGCCTCGCGGTCTGGCGTGAGGCGCATGGCCGCCTGTGTGGGCGTGGCGGCGCGTTCATCGGCGACGAGTTCGGCGATGGTTGTGTCGGTTTCGTGGCCGATGGCCGCGACGATCGGTACGCGGCAGTTGACGACGGCCTCGGCGACGATGCGTTCGTTAAAGGCCCAGAGGTCTTCCTTTGAGCCGCCCCCGCGGGTGAGGATGATCGCGTCGATGTCGTGTGCGATTGCGCGGTCGCTGAGGGCGTTGATCGCGCGGGCGATTTCCACGGCCGCGCCATCCCCCTGCACGCGAACATCGACCAGCGCGATGGCGACGGCGGGGCATCGCCGTCGCGCGGTGTCGATGACATCCTGCAGCGCTGCGCCGCTGCGGCTGGTGATGACGGCGATGCGACGTGGGAACGTCGGCAGGGGCTGTTTGCGTGCTGGATCAAACCAGCCCAGCGCCTTGAGTTCGTCGCACAACGCACGAAAGGCCTGATCAAGCGAGCCTTCGCCGATGGCGTCGATGCGATCGGCGATGAACGAGACCTTGCCGGCCTTGGCGTAGAAGTCAATGTGGCCTGTGACGACGACTTGCGCGCCCTGCGTTGGCTGAACCTTGAGCCGGCGTGCGGCCGAGGCGAAGAGGACACACGAGATCACCGCGCCGGCATCCTTGAGGTCAAAGTACCAGTGCGTGCGTTCGCGCGGGCCGGAGACTTCGCCGACGACGCGGAGTTTGGCGGGCAGGCCGTCGCGCAGCGACCCTTCGATGCGCACGGCCAGTTGCGAAACGGTCCACGGCGGCTGGTCCTTGGTGTGCGCCGGCGGGGGAGCAGGCGGATCATCGCGCAGCGCTGAGGCCAGGAGTTTGGGATCGAATCGCGGGCGTTTCACGCCGTGAGGATATGGCGTTACGCGCCTCGGCGCTCGTACTGCTTCGCGTAGTACTCGCGATACTCCCCGCTCTTGACGCGCTGCCACCATGTCGGGTTGTTGACGTACCAGTCGATGGTGCTTTTGAGCGAGCCTGGCCACTGCGAGCGCGTCGGTTTCCAGCCGAGTTCGCGGGCGATCTTGGAGCCGTCGATGGCGTAGCGTCGATCATGGCCAAGGCGGTCGGCGACGGGGCGGATCATGTCCGCGCCCTTGCCCATCATGCCGAGGATCGCGCGCGTCAGTTCGAGGTTGGACCGCTCGTTGTCCCCGCCGATGTTGTACACCTCGCCGGATGTCCCGCGTTCAAGCACGGTGAGCACGGCCTCGCAGTGATCGTCAACGTGAATCCAGTCGCGCACGTTCAGGCCGTCGCCGTAGAGCGGAACCTGCTTGTTCTCGATGAGATTGGTGACGAAGAGCGGAATGACTTTTTCGGGGAACTGGTAGGGGCCGAAGTTGTTGGAGCAGCGGGTGGTGACGACATCCATGTGGAACGTGTGGTGATAGGCACGAACGAGCAGGTCGGCCGCGGCCTTGCTCGCGGCGTATGGACTGTTGGGCTGAATCGGCGAGTCTTCGGTGAAGCGAAGTTCGGGGCGATCCAGCGGGAGCGAGCCGTAGACCTCATCGGTGCTGACATAGACGAATCGCCCGACGCCCATTCCGCCCCTGGCGCGTCGGGCCGCATCGAGCAGCGTCTGTGTGCCGAGCACGTTTGAGACGACGAACGGCTTGCTGTCCATGATTGAGCGATCGACGTGACTTTCGGCGGCCATGTGCACGACGCAATCGGCCTCTTCCATCAGCGGAGCGACGGTGTCGGCATCGCAGATGTCGGCCTTGACAAAGCGATAGCGCGTGTTGCCTTCGAGATCAGCGAGATTCTCTGGATTGCCGGAGTATGAGAGGCAATCGAGATTGATGATGTTCCACGTCGGGCGCTGCGACAGGACAAACCGCACGAAGTTCGCGCCGATAAAGCCGCAGCCGCCGGTGAGAAGCACAGTTCGCGTCATGGTGTTGGTTCCAATCGTGGGAGCACGGCCGCGAGACATTCGCGCCACGGGGTCAGGGGACCGATCATCGCTTCGGTTCGCGAAATGTCAAGCGTGCTGTACGCGGGTCGTTTGGCGGGGCGGGGGAACTCCGCGCTCGTGCATGGCTCGACGCGAGCCGGCAGGCCCAGGCCCCGGACGATCGCGGAAGCGAAGTCGAACCAGGTGCATTCGCCGCCATCGGTGGCGTGGTGTGTGCCGCGGGCGCCCGCGGCGACCATGCGAAGCGTGATGTCGGCGAGGTGTTCCGCGCTGGTGGGACGGCCGCGTTGATCGCTGACCACCCGGAGTGTGGGCTTTTCCGCGCCGAATCGCGCGATGGTGCGGACGAAGTTCTTCGCCCATGGGGCGTAGAGCCACGATGTGCGGAGGATGAGGTGGTCCGCGCCGGAGGCGATGATCGCGTCTTCGCCCTCGGACTTGGACTGGCCGTAGGCGTTGATGGGAGCCTTGGGATGATCGGTTGGATAAGGGGCGGTTGCGTGGCCGTTGAAAACGTAGTCTGTGCTGTAGTGAATGAGCGTGGCGGCGGTCTCTCGGCAGCGATCTGCGAGCCACGCGACGCCCGTGGCGTTGACGGCGCGGGCGATGTCCTGATTGGTCTCGGCGCCATCTACATCGGTGTAGGCGGCGCAGTTGATGACGATGCGGGTGGCGCCATCGACCGCGCGAGTGATCGAGGCGCGATCGAGCAGATTGAACTGCGGCGTGTCCACGGCCATGAATGGGATGACTCGCTCGCGTAAGAGCGCGGTGGTGGCTCGTCCGAGCATCCCGCCGCACCCGAGCACGAGGATCGGGCCGGCTAGCGGTGCTGCGTGTGCCACGGGAAGCCCTCGATGGAATCGTGCTCGCGGCGGTCTTCATCCGGGCTGGCCGGGTCGTATTGATGGGTGACGTAGTAGAGCAGACCGGCCGGATCGGGTCCGACGGTGGCGGCGCCGTGCCAGAGCGGGGGGGGGATGATGACGATGCCGGGCTTCTTCTCGCCGATGACGATGAGCCAGGATGTCCTGTCGCTTTCGCGGTGGATGCCGACCTTGAGGTGGCCCATCACGCACATCCAGAAGTCGGTCTGCTTGTGGTGACGATGCCAGGCCTTGACCACGCCGGGATTCTGCACGGAGTAGTTGATCTGGCCCAGGGGCGACATGACGCCCTGCATCTGGTTCATCAGCGACCATCCGCGATCATCGACGTGAAACGTCGTGGGCACGAAGACTGGCTCGCCGGTCTGTTGAGCGTGGGCGAACGCTTCGGCGATGGGGCCGGTGAAGGGCTTTAAGGCGCGTGGTTGCATGATCGTGAGTCGACCTAGCGGGCCGCGGGCTGGGGGGTGTGGGGGGTGCGTGCTTTGGATGAGGCGGGCAGATCGGTGTGATTCGCGCCGCCGCTGGCGACGAGCGTGCTGGCTCGATAGAGGCTCTCGATCGTGCCCGCGTCGGTCCACCAGCCGTCGAGCAGGTCGTAAGTGAGGTCGCCGCGCTGGAGGTAGAAGTTGTTGACGTCGGTGATTTCGAGTTCTCCGCGCTCGCTCGGCTTGAGCGAGTTGCACATGTCGAAGACGGCGCCGTCATAGAAATAGATGCCCGTCACGGCGAAGTTGCTCGGCGGATCCTTCGGCTTTTCGAGGATTTCGACGATGCGCCCAGCGCCCGGCTCGCCTTCGAAGCGTGCGACGCCGAAACGCTCCGGATCGGGGACTTGCTTGAGGAGCAGTTTCGCGCCGGAGCGCTGGGTGAAGAAGTCCCCGGCCGCGTGGCGGATCGAGCCTTCGATGATGTTGTCGCCGAGCACGACGCAGATCTTTTCGCCGTCGGCGAAGTCTTCCGCGAGTCGAAGGGCGTCGGCGATGCCGCCCTCACCCTCCTGATAGGCGAACTCGAGGTGTCGAAGGCCGAGGTGTTTGCCGTTGCGAAGGAGCCTCAGGAAGTCTCCCGCGTGGTCGCCGCCGGTGACGATCAGCACATCCTTGATGCCCGCGTTGAGCAGGCACTCGATGGGATAGTGGATCATCGGCTTGTCGTACACGGGGAGCAGGTGCTTATTGGTGACAAGAGTTAGCGGCCGTAGCCGTGAACCCAGCCCGCCTGCGAGTATGACGCCCTTCATGTCGGATGACCTCCTTGGCCGTCATGGTAGACGGCCGGGTCGAGACTCTCTTGTCGAACGTTGAAGCGGTCGGCTGGAGTGTGACCGGCGGCGAATGCGTGCGGCTGTCACGGACGTGCGGCTTTATACGTCGCAAGCATCCGGAAAGACCTGAGGGATCGCGACTAATAACCCTGAGATCCGCACAAAGCCAACGCAATCCACTGAGTTGCCCTTACAAAGCGGCAGGTGACGGGTACATTGAATTCTACAGGGGTTGAGGAGGGAGCGTTGATGTGTAACCGGATCTCGAGAGTAGGAGTGATCGGCGTGGTCGCTGTGTTCTCGTGTGCGACGCATGCGGACCAGGTGTGGATCAACCCGGCCGGGCTGGTCGTTTCTGAACAGCGGACTGTCGCAACGTTTGACTATCAACTCGGACCGACGATGGCGAGCGTTTCAACGCAGTATCGCTGGAGCGAACAGCGCGCGATGTCTCAGTATCGGGAACTGGGCGGCCGTGAGTCCATCAGCGGCCGGGCCTACGAATTCACGCTGTCTCACTACGCGAGTCAGGGCATGATCTTCACGTTGCGGGACTTGGGCACCAATGAGATGCACGCGATGATGTGGGGGGCACTCTCGCCGCAGAGTTCCCCGAAGGGTCAGCATGAGAACGTGGACTCGCCCTTCAATGCGCTGGTGCTCACGGCCAACGCGACCACCGAGGGGTCGAGCATGGAGTTCAGCGATCTCGTCTTTTCAAGCGCCCTTTTGTCATCGCGGGGGGCGTTCGAGGATGGCTTGGTCAGCACGCCGGGTGTTGCGACCCGTGTGCAAAGGCTCATCGCATCGATCAACCTGGCGGAAGTCGACTGGACCATGAGCGGGACGATTCGCGGTGTGCGCGATGCCTTCAACGGAGGAACTGGACCCACGGACTTCTCGATCGCACAAACGATGATGACGGTCACGGTGATCCCGCTTCCGACGCCGCTTTGGTTGGCGGCGGCGGGGCTTGGGTTTATCATGGGTCGACGACGGCGGTGAAAGGCCGGCCGAGGGGGGAGCGAATCTGCCCACGAGTACACCGGGCGCGTCCCGAGTGGAAACAAGTGTTTGCCCTGGCAGGCGCACGATCCCCCAAAATCTGCCATTAACCCTTGAAAAATAGCGAAGTACGGGTACACTTGAGTCCTTCGGGGGCGATGAGGGTTCATTGGTGCGCAACTGGATTTCCATGTTGGTCATGTTCGGCGCGGTTGCCGCGCTCGCGGGAGTCGCGCGGGCGGATCAGGTCTGGATCAATCCGGCGGGACTGCATGTCACTCAGCAGCGCACGGTCGCATCTTTCGACTATCAACTCGGGCAGTCGACGGCGAACATCTCGACCGAATATCGGTGGAATGAACTGCATTCGATGGCGCAGGATCGCGAAATCGGCGGCAGTGAGTCAATCAGCGGCCGGAGCTACGAGTTCACACTGTCGCATTACGCCAGTCAGGGCGTGGTCTTCGCGTTGCGTGATCTGGGCACGAATGAGACGCATGTGATCATGTGGGGGGCGTTTTCGCCGCAGCAGTTTCCGCAGGTTCCGCACGAATACGCCTTCGATTCGCCATTCAACGCGCTGGTGCTCACGGCCAACGCGACCGCCGAAGGGGCCAGCGTGGAGTTCAGCGATCTGGTGTTCTCGAGCGCGCTCTCGTCCGCGCACGGCGCGTTTGAAGACGGCGCAGTGAGCACGCCGGGCGAAGCGACTCGCGTGCAGCGGTTGATCGCGCTGGTCAACCTCGCGTCGATCGACTGGACCATGAGCGGGACGATCCGCGGCGTGCGTGATGCCATTACCGGAGGCCCCGGCCTCGCGGGCTTTTCGATCGCCCAGACGATGATGACGGCCACGCTGATTCCACTGCCAACGCCCCTGTGGCTCGGCGCGGCGGGACTTGGGCTGGTGATGAGCCGTCGACGCAGATGAGATTCAATCCAGACTTGGACGCCCTGCTCCTGCGGGTGAGCGGGTGCAATTCTTCCCAGATTAACGCGATTGCCGGGGAGTCGCGGAACTTCGGCGGGATGGGGCTTCTGCCGTGCCGTGTCGACTCAGAAATCGATGCTGAGCCAGGAAAAAAAAATCGGAACTTGATGTTGACAGGGCTTGCATTGGCGCGACGCTCGTGGTATCCTGATTGGCCGCTACACGGCGGCGCTCCGTCAGGAGCAAGAGCATGCGTGGCGTGATGTGCGGTGTTCGCACAGCACAAAGCGAGGCAATAAGTCGTGGAGGAGTAACGAAAGATGCGAATTCAAACCCTCGTATTGTCGGCGGTTGTGCCTGTGATGGCAGGCAGTGTTACGCTCGCACGGGATGTTGAGCCTTGGGCTGTAGCGTCCGAATTGGCGAGCCAGAGTGCGTTCAGCCAGGTTGTGGCGGACATGTTCCGTGGTGACAACGGCGCTGCGCCTGTGGTGGCCGTGGAGCAAACCGTCTGGTCAGCCTTTGCTGTTTCTGAGTCGAATGCGCCCGGTGTGGCGACCTCCTCGATGAGTGGCGAGGTTTCGACTCGCGTCTCGAACCCGACGGTGTTCGAGTTCAGCCGCACCAGTGGCGGCTCTGGCCTCGACAATCCGACGTTCCCTGAGTTGTCCGGCTCGTCCACGCGTGTCAGCGGCGTGGCGAGTTCGGGTGGCGGCGGCGTGGAAACGCTGATTCCGCTTCCGACACCGATGGCGATGGGCGTGGCTGGCTTGGCGTTGGTGGCGGGCGTTCGCCGTCGTCGCACCGTTCGGGCCTGATGGTCGTTCAGAAGTGACTGTTCGCGTGGCAGCGGGGTGCAAAATCACTCCGCTGCTGTGCATTGCTCGATCGCACAACCTGCGGTGGGTTTGAGTTCTCAGACCGGTTCAGGAACTGGTGTCGTCGCAGCGTGCGGGTTCGGAGTTCTCCGTTGACGCTGCGACAAGGCGTCGCACAAACCGCGTGAATTCCGGCGGAAACTCGTGCCGCGCATGAACTTCGGCAGCGTCGCTGCGTACACTCAACCGGTTTCACGATGGAGGGCATGATTCTCCACGACGGTTCTGCCGAAGAGATCATGTGCGTGAGGCGGCCATGACAGCGCAAGAGATTCATCCGCATACGGATAACGCCAGCCCGGACTTCGCGGCCATGGCGTTGATCGCTGAGCCTACGGCCGTGAGCAGTGCCCAACGGGATTATCACCGAATGCCAGCCCGGGCGGTGTCTGACGTGTGTTCCGTATGGTGGGTGGCCCACACGAAGCCGCGGCAGGAGAAGGCGCTGGCCGACGCGCTGGTGGCGCTGGGGATCTCATGCTTTCTGCCCGCGGTCACGAAGGTCCGGTACTACGAACATCGCAAGCGATCGGTCGAGTTGCCGCTGTTTCCGTCGTATGTGTTCCTCCAGGGCGATGGTGAGGCTCGGCTGGCCGCGTTCCACACCAACCGTGTCGCGCAGATCCTGGCCGTACCCGATCAAACCCGCCTGGAGCATGAACTGCGCCAGATCGACCTGGCGCTGGCGGGAGGCGCGATTCTCGATCCGTACCCCTATTTGACGATCGGCCGGCGTGTGGCCGTGAGCCGTGGTCCGTTCATGGGGATGGAAGGGATCGTCGATGATCGGCGGTCGCCGGATCGGCTGGTGCTGGTGGTTTCGATGCTTGGGCGAGCGACGAGTGTGGAGATTGACGCGAGTCTTCTCGAACCGTTAGATTGAGGCGTTTACCTCCGCAGCCCGATAAAAGGGCTGCAACAACTCAGCAGGTGATGATTCGCGCAACGAATCGATGCGCGCGACGGGGACGGAGTCCGCGCTGGATGATGGGTGGTCCTTGCTTGTCGCTACCATGGCCCTCGATGCCGATGCGTGCGCGCGGCGCGTTCACTGGGGTGTGAGAGGGTGACGTCATGATGCTTAGCACGTTGAACGGCCTCGAATCATCCGCGGGATCGACCGAAGGGATCCGATGTGGAGTTATGCGGGTTGTGCCGACGTTCGCGATGGGGAGTTTGGGGCAACGACGTGGCGGCAGGCTGGATAGTTTGGACAATCGAGGCATGAAACCCTCTCCTTCTGCTCGCCCAGGATCCGTGTCGCGTGTGTTGGCCGCGATATTCGCGTGCGTCACGGCCGTGCTGTTCGCATCACCCGCGGGTGCGCAGAGTGGCGATAGCGGCGTGAAGACCATCACCAACACCGGCGGCGGATCGCAGGTTGAGGTGGTCGGCGGTGGTGGTGGGGGCGGTTCCTCCGGGACTGGGGGAAGCGGCCCAACCGGCGCTCAATCCGGCGGCGGCGGCGGATCAACGGCTTCCGGTGGCGGATCATCTGGCGGCGGCTCGGGCGTGGACAATCCTGGCTCAGGCACGCAGATCATTGGTGGCAAGGAGGCGCCTTCGGATCCTGCGGCCGTGCAGGTTGAGGTTTTGCCGAACAAGCGATTCCGGGTGTCATGGCAGGATATGTCATCTGTCGAGACGGGTTTCCAGATCGAGCGGATGCCGCCATTTGCGGCGGGGATCAAGCGAGTCGCCCCGGACTCGACCGAATTCATCGAGACCGTCAACGCCGATCGTGTGCGCTACCGCGTTCGCGCGTTGGGCACGGCCATGAACAGCCGCTGGAGCGAGTGGGTCTGCGCTGACACCATTCCGACGGAATCTTTCCCCATTCTCCAGCCCGGGACCGGGTTTACGGGTCCGACACCGCAGCCGCCGCGCGTGGGGGCGCCGAATATCCGAGGTTCGGGCGCCAAAGCGATTGCGCGTTGGGATGTCGTGCCATTTCAGGACTTTACCGATGATTTCCACATTGGGATTGTCGCGTTTCATATCAATGGGATCGATCGGGTGGAATTTTCAGCGAATGGCGGGCCTTGGGTCGCCGTCAGGCAGATGCAGTTGAATCCGCGATCGGGCGTATGGGAGTACACGGCCGCGCTGAGGGCGAGCGACTTTCCGGATGGGCTGCTTGAGGTTCGAGCGATCGTGTGGCCGAAGGAGGGCGGTGTTCCGCGGGTCTTGGCGGGTCCCATGGACATGATGTTGGACAAGGCGCGGATTCGGGGCGAGTATTCCTTGTTCCTCAATGCGAACGCGGACGGAACGTTACCGACGGTGACGTGTTGGGCCGATGCGATCAACGGCTCGGACGAGACTGGCGATGGTTCGGAACGAAATCCATTCAGGACGTTGGTCAAGGCAACCGAGAAGGTGCAGGCCGATCATGGAGCCACTGATGGTGCAACGATCTATTTGAAAGCGGGCGAGTATGTTTGGGGTCAAACGTCAAACTCGCTCGTGCCGCAGACGGAGAATCGGTGGATGACGATCTCGGGAGCGCCGCAGATCGCGAAAGAGGATGTGATTCTGTCCGGCACCGATGGCAACGGGCTGCGGAACAAGAACACGCGCTTGACTCGACTCACCTTAACCGCGACTCCAAACACCGGGGCTGGCGTCTACAGCCGAATGTGGGCGGACGACATCATCCTGCGTCGGTACGACCTCGATCCCGTCCAGGAAGGCGCCGTGATCCGGATGAGCCGGTTTACGGGTGGGGTGTGGTTCACCGACTGCAACTTTCATTCCATGATACGCGGACCGCGTGAGTTCCTGTTGTGCCGCAACGCGGACATTCATGACATCGGGGGCGATGCACATCGCGAGTTTCGCGGGTTGCTTGTCAATTCCCATGTGCGGGACCTGCTGAATCTCGGCCCCACGCACAACGACGTGATGCAGTTCTACTCCAATGTTGGTGTTGATCCGTTCGAGAACATCATCATTTACGGATTGCGCGCGGTGGACAACATC
The DNA here is from genome assembly GCA_964614515.1 of uncultured Phycisphaeraceae bacterium. Classification (GTDB taxonomy): domain Bacteria; phylum Planctomycetota; class Phycisphaerae; order Phycisphaerales; family UBA1924; genus CAZTPJ01. The sequence continues at coordinate 11,887 of CAZTPJ010000058.1, forward strand.
GCCGGCCAAAGTTTCTTCGTGGCGACCAAGACCGCGGAGAACGGCATGCACCGCGACTGGGCCGTTGTCAACTATCTGGCCGCGGCGCAGGGGTCCGGCGGCGCACAGTTTGGCGGGAGAATGGACCACTTCCTGCTGTGGAACTATCAGCAACTCACTCGCGGCTTCATGATTCGCGACGCGTCCGAGCAGACGCACATCACGAACTTCAGTGTGCGTGACTCCGTCTTCAACTACTTCCGCATGTCTCACACCGGCGAGCAGCCGAATCTGCTCGACCAGTCATGGGCCTCGAACAACCACTACATCGACATGGAGATCTACCAGGCCCGGTCCCCGGGCGTGCGCGCGACAACTGGTGGCACGCCCGCCAGCCTGTTCGTCAACGCCGAGTATGGAGACTTCCGGCCGCGCCCGGAGAGCGTGCTGGTGAATCGCGTCGCGACTCCGCTTGTGCCGGCGGACGCGGCGGGCGAGTTGCGAGGAACGTCGGGATCCATCGGCGCGCTGGCACCGCCCGAGAATCCGTGATCATCCTCCCGTTATGCCGTTGGATTGTGTACGACGCGCGATGAAGATTGTCGCCACGCTGGATCGAATGCACGTCGCAGTGTCATGAGCCTCAGAAAGAAAGCCTTCAAGGGCGGCGCGCTGCTGAGCGCCAGCACTGTACTGGCCAAACTGCTCGCGCTGGCCCGCAACATCATCCTCGCGCGGCTCATCAGCCCCGAGGACTTTGGCATCGCCGCCACCTTCGCGATCACGCTCACGCTGATTGAATCTGTCAGCGAGGTTGCGGCCGACAAACTGCTGATCCAGGCGAAGGATGGGGATGATCCGCAATTCCAGGGCACGGTTCACCTGTTTCAAGTCTTCCGAAACCTGCTCACAGCGGGAGTTCTGCTCGCCGTGGCCGGACCGATCAGTCGCCTGTTCAGCGCTCCCCAGGCGCTTGAAGCGTTTCAGTGGTTGGCGCTGGTTCCGGCGATTCGCGGCTTTGCACACACGGACATTCGCCGGCTCCAACGGCAGTTGCGATTCAAAACGTTCGTGCTTGTGGATCTCGGCTCACAGACCGCCGCTGTGATCGCCGCGGGAATCCTGGGCTGGTGGCTGGGCGACTTTCGTGCCGGCCTGTGGGTCGTGGTGGTTCAATCCGTCTTCTTCACGGCACTGACGCATGCCATAGCGCTGCGGCCGTATCGCTGGGCGTTTGAGCCGGGGTACGCTCGGCGAATCATCAAGTTCGGCTGGCCGCTGATGATCAACGCCGTGTTGATGTTCGCGATACTCCAGGGTGATCGGATGATCATCGGCGCTGCGTACTCGATGACCGATCTCGCCATGTACTCTGCGGCCGTGATTCTGCTGATGACGCCGCGGGCGATGACGACCAAGGTATCCACATCGCTGCTCTTGCCACTGCTGTCGAGGGCACAAGATGACCTCCTGCAGTTCACTAGACGATATCGCCTGTGTATCGAGCTTATGGCGTTTATTGGCACCTTGGTGGCGGTAGTATTTGTTGTCGCCGGCACAGAAATCATGGTAATGCTCTATGGTTCGAACTACGCTGGTGTTGGTTCCTTCATTGGAATCCTGGCGGTCATGCAAGCCGTGCGCATTATGCGAACAGCGACCGCCATCGCAGCGATGGCAAAGGCCGACAGTCACAACTTGTTGTATTCAAACATCGTGCGGGCTGTGTCCCTCATTCTCCTGTTCCTAGTCGTGTACTATGGACTAGACCTTATGTGGATCGCGGTCGCAGGGGTCTGCGGCGAAGTACTCGCGCTCGCCGCGAGTGTTTGTCTTCTCTGGCGACGTCATAAAGTACCGACGAGTGCAACAATTGTGCCCGCGATGAGCAGCTTCACGTTCATAGTCGCAGCAGTTCTTGTCGGATGGACAAGCAGCAGCACCTTAGGAACCGCACTCCTAGGCATTGCGTTCGGCGTAGTGGCCGGTCTTGGGATGCTCAGCCTTTGCGGCCAGCTGCGACGTCATACCGTCGAGGCGAGCGACAACGTATGGAAACAAGTGACTAGCAAGTCCGTATATTTGCACGAAACTCATCGAACGCGGAGCGAGTCAATGTCGCCGTGCGGCGCCAAGCCCACAGATATGAATGTGCCGCCTGGAGTGCAACGCATATCATGAAAGTACGACGGCTACTACGGGATTTGCGGGATACTCCCTATCGCGTACTCGATCGTCTGTATCTGCCGATGGATCAGCGCAGAGTTCGACGTTCGGGCAGTCTGTGCATGATTCCGCCGCATCGCGAGCGCCGAGGTGGCAAGTCATCATACATAGAATGGGGATACACAATTGGGATGTTTCAATCGCTTCTTACGACTCACCTACACTCCCCATGCCGTAATCGTATTTTGGATGTTGGCTGTGGCGCGGGGCTCTTGGCACTCGCTAGTAAAACGTGCATTGCGGATGGTGGTTCCTATGTAGGCATCGACGTCAATGCTAGCGACGTGGAAGCGTGCAAGAAGCGATACACCGACGGTCCGTTTAGGTTCGTCCATCACAAGGTATCCAATGCGTATTACTCCCCGGAGTATCCCGAGAATCGTTTATCTTGGCAACTCGACGATTTGCAGTTTGATGCAGTGACGGCATTGTCAGTGTGGACGCACTTTGATGAGCAGGACGCGCGCTTTTACTTGACTGAAGTCGGCCGAGTACTGAAGCCGCTCGGAATGGCGTTCATTTCGTGCTTCATGCTAGATAGCATCTACGAGGCTTCGATTCCGCATCGTCAGGAGGCGATTGGTCGATTTCATCGCAGCATACAGAGCCGATGGATCTTCGACCAAAGCGTGCGAGGTTCCGCACATTGGTACACGCCATCGTGGACGAAGACTCCAGAACATGCAATCGGTATCAAAGTGCCGGGCCTTCTATCGATGATCGAGTCGAGCGGGTTGAAAATAGTTCGTACCTATTTGGGCACTTGGAAAGAAGTCCCGGGACTGTACTTTCAAGACGTCCTCGTGCTGCAGAAGCCGGCGTAATCGTGGTGGTGTTTGTGAACGTGATGCAACTCATAGCGCCTTCACATAAGTTCTGGCGAACAGTTGAATATGTACAACAGTATAGAGGCGCGTCGGAAGCATCAACATCCCGCCAGAAGTTCCGCGTCCTTGTCGATCGTGCATAATCGCTCGATAGTCAAATCCGGCGTACGTGGTTTGCGTAGAAGGGTCGAGTTCGGTCTGCGTCTGTACTACGCGTCCCCGTGGGTGAACAGCGCGTTTCGATCCGAGGCGATGCCAATCGTGGTGGGTGGGTGCGATCGTAGTGGTACGACGCTTCTGCGGGCGACGCTGGACTGTCATCCGGCGGTGGCAGCGGGGCCGGAATCGTGGGTGTTCGTGTACAAGATCAAGCCTCGGTGGCTGGCGGCGGAGTATGGCTTCGATGCATCGTTCGTCGAGACACTGCGGGCAGAGTCCCGTGGACTGGCCGAGTTCGTCGATCGGTTCATGGACGAATTCCGACGTCGCGAGAACAAGGCGATCTGGTGCGAAAAGAGCCCTCGGAATGTGCTGCGGTTTGACTACATCCTCCGACACTTCCCGAAGGCCCGATTGATTCACATCATTCGCGATGGGCGTGATGTGGCGTGTTCGCTTCGGAATCATCCCAAGCGGATTCGCGTGGGGAACACATATGTGCCCAACACGGTGAGCCGTCCGATCGGCTCGTGTATCAACCACTGGGTGCGGTACGTTTCGGCGGGACTTCGCCATCGCGGAGATGAGCGATACATGGAAGTGCGGTATGAAGATCTTGTGCGGGACTATGAGGGAACGACGAAGGCGATCTGTCGGCACTGCGGGCTTGACTGGTCGCCACAGTTGCTCGAGCGCGAGAAGATTCAGGGTGGACGAGCGGACACAGAGATCGTGAATACGGAAGTGCGTGATCCGTTGTATCAGTCGGCCGTGGGACGTTGGCGTGAAGATCTGAACGGGGAGGAACAGCGACTGGTTTCCGCAAAAGCCGGGCGGTTGCTTCACCTGTTGGGGTACGCGTGCGATGCGGACGCGAGGGTCGGGCTACTTCCGGCCAAGGCATGAATGCGATGACGGATCAGCGTACGAACGGATCATTGCAGGTTGACACCACCACGCCGCTTCGGCTGGGTGGAATGGCGAAAGTCCGTTCGGGGGACATCGGCGCGGGTCGGTTGCCTGACTTTCTGATCGTTGGGGGAAGCAAGTGCGGCACCACCACGCTGTGGCAGTATCTGCACCGACATCCGGGCATTTTTCTGGCGGAACCGAAAGAACCGGAATTTTTCAGCAAGGATGACCGGTTCTGTCGTGGGGTGGCGTGGTACAAGGCTCTGTTTGCCAACGCGCGGCCAGAGCAGGTTTGCGGGGAGGCTTCGACCACCTACAGCCGCTGGCCGCACTTTGGCGATGTGCCCGGGCGCATCGCGGACGCGGCTCCTGGCGTGAAGTTGGTGTACCTGCTGCGCAATCCCGTGGAGCGGACCTATGCCCAGTATCGGCATCGGATGCGGCTCGATGTGCCACGAATGACGTTCGAGGAAGCGCTGGAGGCGGATCAGGTGTTCATCGATGCGAGCCTCTACTTGATGCAGATCGAAAAGTTCCTGGAACGATTCCCACGACAGGCCCTGTTGCCCGTGCTGCTTGAGGACCTTTCGCAAACGCCGGGTCCGACCTTGGCGAGCATCCTGCAGCACATTGGGGCGGCGCCGATGGATGTCTCCGCCGCGGGCCCTATCGCGGCGAATCAGTCCTCTGAGGCGAAGGGGGACTACGTACGCCAGCGGATGGGACGTGTGATGAAGTGGGTGCCAGGAATCGGCGCGGTCAAGGGATGTGTGCCGCAGAGCGCGAAGAATGCGATGAAGCGTGCAATCACGGCTTCTCCGTGGGGGAAGCGCGTGGCGACGGGGTATCAGCCATCGCCGCTGTTGCCGCAGACCCGGAGGCGCCTTGTGGCGTTGTTCGAGGAGCCAAATCTGCGATTAGGCGAGTTTCTCGGTCGCGACTTGTCTCATTGGTCTTCGTGACGTGACCCTACGGCCAGAGTATGGAAGACATCAAACTCAGAGCCGCGGGATGGGCTGGGCAGACACTCGTCCATCCGCTTGGCATGCTGATCTTGGTGCTATGCGCCGCGGCCGTGTTTCTGGCGCCGCGACGGTTTGCCGTGGCCCCAATGTTCCTACTGGCGTGCCTTGTGGCACGGCAGCGACTTGTACTGGCGGGATTGGATTTCGACTTCGTGCGGCTCATCATCATCGTCGCGTGGATCCGCGTGCTGGCGCGAGAGGAGTACAAGTCATTTGTGTGGAAGCCCATCGATACGGTGGTGGTGTTGTACACGATCAGCGGTACGCTTATCTTCACGGTTCAGCAGGGTTCGACGTCAGCGCTGACATGGATGCTCGGGCAAAGTTTATCGGGAACAGGCGGATACTTTGTGCTGCGATGCTTGATTCGCACCTGGGACGATGTGTTCGGGCTGGCGCGAAGCATCGCAATCACGACGATTCCCATTGCGCTGGTTTTTGTTGTGGAGAAGGCGACGGCTCGCAACGGCTTTGCGGCCTTTGGCGGCGTTCCGCCGCTTTCGCAGATTCGCGATGGAGTCGTTCGAGCGCAGGGTGCGTTCTCGCATCCGATTCTGGCCGGGTGTTTCTGGGCCGGAACACTTCCGATGACGGCGGCGTTGTGGTGGCGAGGCGGCATCGATCGGTACTTGGCGTTGATCGGATCAGGTTGCGTATTGTTCATCGTATTCGCATGCGCTTCGAGTACACCGCTGGCGGCCGTGGCGGCCGCGACAGTGGGAGCATGCTTTTTTCCGTTTCGGCGTCGCATGCGGGCGGTGCGTTGGGGACTGTTATTCACACTGATCGCGCTGCACATGGTCAAGACGCGACCCGTGTGGCACCTATTCGTTTACGCAAATCTGGTGGGAGGGTCCACCGGCTGGCACCGGTTCAAAGTGATTGACGGAGCGATCAATCATTTTTCAGAGTGGTGGTTGATTGGTACCACGACAACCGAACACTGGGGGTATACAGACATCACCAATCAGTTTGTGATTGATGGCGTGCGAGGCGGCTTGATGACGATGACACTGCTCATCGTTACAATCTCGCTCGCCTTTGGGATGATTGGGCGATTGTGGCGTACGGTGGACGATGATCACGCACGCCGGGCGATGGCTTGGGCGATGGGGGTCGCACTGTTCGCACATGTAATGTCATTCTTCTCGGTATCGTACTTCGGTCAAATCGGCTTGCTGTGGTCGATTACTCTCGCTGTCATCGCGGGTGTGGGCTCGGCCGGCCGGGTAGCGTCAGATGTGGCAAAGCGCTTTGATGCGCGTGGCTACCAGTATCGCTCGCGATCGTTGACCATACCCAAGACTAGTTTAGCATCGATGGGCGAGACTCGGGAGGCTTGAATTTGGCAATTGTCGAACATCAATCGATTGGGCCGTCCGCAATCCCGCCGACGACCTGCAATCGCCCAGCGCGGCGTGCTCAATTTGACTTGAATCTGTTCGAGTGTATCAAGTCGTTGGACGCACTTCCCGGGGTTCGAACGGCGTGGGGCGCGATGACGGCCGCGGCACCTTTTCCTGCGATCGCCGCCGACGCGGACAGATTTGAAGCGGCGCTTTTGGGCAGCAATGACACCTGTTCGCCCCATGTTGTTCGAATCGGTCCAAAGAACGAAAATTGGGCAATGATCATCGCGAGATCCGATCGTCGAAGCGTTCGTTGTCGCGTCGGTTACATTCGTATTCCAACGCCTCGGCTGCGCACCATCAGTATCGTCCACGGCGGTGTGATGACAAATGGCCGTATGGATGGCACCCTGGCCGTCGTTGAGTACTTGAAATACTTGAGAAACTCGCGCGCATTTGATCAGATAGTCGTGAACAAGATATCCACCGATCATCCAGTGTTCGCGGCAGTCGCTGGCATGTCGGGGGCCGTACAGCGAGAGATACGCCCGCATTGGATTACAGATCTTGTGCCCGGTTCATTTGATGCGACCATGGAGATTCACGGGCCGAAGCATCGATCGCGGTTGCGTCGCAAGGAGAAGGCGTTGTACAAGCATTTTGACGGTGACGTCGTGTTGCGCCGGATCACAACTAGTGAAGAGATGCCCGCGCTCTTACAGGCCGTGAACGACATCTACCCATTGACCTACAAGGCAGCCCTTGAAAACAATCCACCGACTTCTAGAGAGAATGTCGCTGTGATGCAACATGCGGCAGCGCGGGGGAGACTTCTTTCCTACGTCATGTATGGTCGTGGACAGCCGATCGCGTATCAGATCGGCGCCATATCTGGAAAGTGGTTCCACGCTGAGAATCGCGCGTACTTGCCGGACCTTCGTCGCCTGGGTCCGGGCACGGTGATGCTCATGCGAACGTTCAGGGATCTGTGTGAGAACGGGTTTGAAGTGTTCGACTGGGGGTTCGGCGACGCCGAGGACAAGCGCGTCTATGGTACACGGCACTGGCACGAAGCGAACATCAACATTTATGGCAGGACGCTGGCTGCAGCATTGACCAAGGCGGTTGATTTGGGATGCGAAGGCGCCAAGGCTGCGGGACGCGCTTGCCTGAGTCCACATATGAAAGTACGGATCCGGACACTGTGGCGAAAATCAAAGGAGACCAAGATGCAGGAGAATGACAGTGAATGACTCGTTTGTCAAACGATCGTTCGACCCAGCTCTGGCGACGAGTTCGTGTGCCATTGTCGAAGCGCGAAGTGGTAAGCAAGGTAATGAACTGAGGGCGCAACTGCTACCCACCTTTTTGGGAATTGGATCGATGCGATGCGGTTCGACATGGTTGTATGAAATTCTCCAGCAGCACCCCGATATCCAGATGAGTCGTCCGAAGCAACTACAGTTCTTCAACAAGCAGATGTTGGTGAAAGAGCTCTCCTGGTACAGCATGCACTTCCCCGGTCCCGGACACCCAGCGCACAGACCCGTTCGCGGCGAAATTACGCCCTTCTATGCGAGACTGTCCACGCAATCAGTCTGCAACATTCATCAACTGTTGCCCCTGGCGCGCATCGTGCTGACGATTCGCCATCCAGTCGAGCGAGTGTGGTCTCATCTCTTGCTCGATTGGGGCGTGTTCAAAAGGCGAGCACTGAATCGGATGGCTGCTTGGAAAATGGAATGCTTCTGCGAGCGAGCAAGAACGACTCGCTATACGGATTATGAAAGGATCATACGGCGATGGCGAAGCGTATTCGGCGACAGCGCGGTACACGTAGAACTGTACGATAGAATCAAGTCCGATCCGGTAGGTGTAGTGCGACACATTCTTGCGCATATTGGCGCTGATTCTGCATGGTCACCTCCGCCTGATGCAGCGAGTCGTCGGGTTCTTGCTTCAGGAACACTGCTTCGGGATCCAGTCCAGATGCCCGACTCGGTGCGATGCCATCTTGCGCTGCAATGGCTTCTACCAACGCGAATGCTCAATGACATGTTGAACGGTCAAGTCGACCACTGGGTCGAAGATATGGAATCGGCAGCGCGCGCTGCCACCCGGAGTGCCCGCACTCGTCGCTGGCTCGTGAAGCACATTCTCTCACAGCCCGAGAAGTGCGCGTATTTCATATATGACAGCGTTCAGGAGGTGCGATTGCATCGTCGCTGGCAACTAGTACTGAACCAGCTATCAGACGAATCGATTGGCTCCGATGCGTCGGTCAAAGGGAGCGATGACACCATGCTTCGCGGTGTCGAAGGGGCGGCCTCTGCATGAAGCCGACAGTGTCACGTAGCCATGCCGAGGTCGTACCTGAAAGAGGTGCAAGGCCGCGTTGTAAACGCGGTGCAGTTGAGGCACATCATGAAGTTGCCGCAGTATCTGCCGGTGACAAACTGGGCAGCGCAGCGTGGTTCGGACTGCTGTTTGTCGCAGCAGTTCTAATCAATCGGCTGGAACTGGAGACTGCAGCGTTTCGGAACGTCATGTTCGTCGGTTGCGCGGCCGCGTTCACTCTTCATTTTGTGCCAATGCGACTTCGAATGGCAGGATTCACGGCACTGTCGCTCGGGGTAATGGTGTGGCTGCTAGGTTATACGGAAGGCGGTTGGCGCTGCGTGGATGGGCTAAGCAAGGGTGCTGTGGTTCTGGGCATTGGGCTAGTACTTATCAGTATATGTCGATGGCGAATCGGCTTTTGGCCACGAGCAGGATTGCTTATGATGGTTGGCTCGGTTGTGGGGACGGCCGCCGGATTCAGCGTCGGTGGTTCCTCCTGGAACGGAGTGTGGGTTCTGGTGGCCTCAATCTTCATGTTCCGAATCATGGTGTATCTGTACGACGTATCAACATCAAAGCAATTGCCAAGGATATCGGAAACGGCGGCGTACTTTGCGCTCCTACCAAACATGTGCGTCCCGCTGTTTCCGGTGGTCGATTTTAGGACGTTCGCTAAATCTCGTTCCGCGCGATCTACCTGGATGCTGTATGAACGAGGCGTGCGGTGGATCGTTCGTGGCGTTATCCACCTTGTGCTATACCGCTTTGTCGATCGAGTAATATCACTAAGGCCGGAAGATGTGCTAACTGGCGCACAGGTGACCCAGTTTGTTGTAGCAAGCATGCTGTTCTACCTGCGCGTGTCAGGGGTGTTTCACATTGTGATCGGACTTCTCGTAATGTGTGGCTTTGACCTTCCGGAAACGAATCGAAGATACTTCCTGGCGTCGAGTTTTACCGACTATTGGCGTCGTGTAAATATGTATTGGAAGGACTTCATTCTCAAGGTGTTCTATTTGCCAACGTACTTTCGCTTTAAGCATTGTGGTCCCACGCGCGCGCTGGTGTTCGCAACGTTGTTTGCATTCTTGATGACATGGATATTGCACGCGTATCAAACGTGGTGGCTCCGTGGCTTCCTCTCCTTCAGCTGGCCGGATACCCTGTTCTGGACGGTTCTCGGCCTGCTCGTTGTTGGAAACGGTGTGTGGGAACTCAAGCGCAAGCCTACCGCAACCAATCGCCAAGTCTCTGTCGGAGGGACTGTGCGAGTTCTGCTGGCGACGGCTCTAACGGCGGCTGTTATCGCCGTGCTATGGTCACTGTGGAACACCACGACGCTCTCGCTGTGGTTGACAATGTGGAGTCACGCAGATCTAAGTACAGTCATGTGGTTCGGAGGGATGCTTGCGGTCATTATGGTTTCGAAATTCGTTGTGGAAGTGTTACCGACAGCAAGTGCCAAGACGATCCGTGAGCGGAAGAGTCCAAAGATGCGGAAAGCGGTATACTTGTATGCGATGCACCTTTTCGTGCTTATCGGAATAATGATTGTAAGTTTTCCTACGACACATGAACGCATTCCTGCGTACGTACGTCCAATCCTGGGATGCATGACGAGCGCATCTATCACCGGCAATATTCAAGGATACTATGATCAGTTGCTCGATGGGCCGCAGGGCGACACGACATCGTACGACTATGGGCAGCAAGATCGCATTCACAAGGTGTTGCGGCCTGTCACGGACTTGCGTCAGCGAGAGATGATTCCTGGGCTGGACTTTGTTCGTCACGGCGTTCGCTTCGTTTCAAATGCGTCTGGGATGCACGATCGCGAGGTGCCAGTAGCTAAGCCACCGGGGACCATACGTATTGCCGTGCTGGGATCCTCGCACGTAATGGGTTGGGGCGTGACACATGATCAGGTCCTAAGCCGACTGCTCGAGCGGAAGCTCAACAACACCGCATCGCTTGTGAACAGGTGTGAAGTGCTGAATTTCGCAGTGTCCGGGTATAGTCCATTGAATCAGCTGGGATTGATCGAGCATTCTGTTCGTAGGTACTCGCCGGACATCGTGCTGTTTGTGTCGCATTCGGTCGACCAGGAGTGGACCGTGATGCACACACAGCGCGTGCGAGCGGAGGATACAAAGTGTCCATATTCATACATTGAGCAGACACTGCTGGAATGCGATATTGCCAAGACTTCCAATGAAATCCTCGCCCGGTGCCGGCTGCTTCCGCGAGGCCGTGAAATTACAGCTTGGGCATACCAACAGATTGTGGTCGAGTGTCAAACGATTGGAGCGTTACCTGTCGCAGCATTTGCGCCCCTGCCGCGAGAGGGCGAGTTGCTGCGGCGGCTGGCATCGAATCGAGGCGTCAAAGATGCGCTTCAGTTGGAGGATCTCATGGCATCCGGATTCGTCGTGATGGATCTAAGGACAGTCTTTGATGGCAGACAGAGTGGGGAATTGGCGCTGCGGCGTTGGGAGGGACACTATAGCCATCTGGCGCATCAGTTGGTCGCTGAAGTACTATTCGACCAAATGATGAATAATACGACTGTTCAGGAGGTGCTGCAGCGGCCCGTCGCGACCAACTGAAGCCTTGTATATGTGACCCATTAGCAGAAGTCGAACAACGTCCTAAGAGAAACAGCAGGTCCTGGGAGATGCGCATGAAGAGGCGAACTGACGTCCAAGCGAGCGTGCGAGAATTCATTCTGTCAGAGTTTCTCGCCGGAGAGGATCCTTCGCTGTTGTCAAACGACACCGCGTTGATCTCGGCGGGGATTCTGGATAGTATCGGAACGCTCAAATTGGTAGCTTTCCTTGAGGAGCGCTTTGACATTAGTCTCGCTGCTCATGAGGCGACCGCTGAGCAT
>CAZTPJ010000059.1:0-23274 GCA_964614515.1 uncultured Phycisphaeraceae bacterium
CGCCGATGCCGCGACGCACCATGTCGTGGTCACGAGCAGCTTTTCGCGCAATCTGTCAATCCGAATGCAGCACTCACTTCCGCTCTCTGCCTGCTATCCGGACTGCACTCCAGTGACTGGTGCCGGCGTGTTGGACATCTTCGACTACCTCTGCTTCCTCAACGCCTTCCACGCGAACGACCCCTACGCCTGTGACTGCGATCTGTCCACAGGCGCAGGGGTCTGCGATGTACTTGATTTCATCTGCTTCCTCAATGCGTTCGCCCTGGGATGCGAATAGCGCCGGCTGGCAGGGATTCATCGCGACACCGCCCTGCGCGTGAGGTGAAACCAATGACCTCGCCGTGCAGGAACCGCACAGCGGCGCGTGGCTCCTCGGTCGGCCGCATGTTGAATCCACAGTCGCGCCATTTGTTCGCCTGTTGCGCTCACTCACATAACCCCATGGAACACAACGTTAGTCCGAATGGACCATACACCATGTAGGGGTTGGCGCAATCGGGGGGATCCTGGTTCGGCGGCGTCCCCGGATTGGAGCAGTTGTTCGGACTTGAGTATCCGACATAGGCGAAGTACACGCCATCGTCAACAACTAGGTATCCATCCCAAATGAACGTGCCGCACGTCTTCACGTCAGCGGAAATGTGGAGCCGCCCGCACGCCGTGGGATTGAAGTCGCCATTGAGGCCGGTCGCGACCGTGCTGAACAAAAGAATCCCATTCTTAAATTCCGACCTCCAAAGCGCCTGCCCGACGCTCGACGCATCCTCCACCACGGTGTCCTCGTGTAGTTCGAGGGTCCCGCCGCTGGGATTGCCGGCGCTGACGATCCCGTGGTTGACAAACCGTCCGTTCGTGCTGCCTCCCGTCAGTCCCCTGATGATGAGCTGACCTCGGATCCCCTGGTCCGTGGCTCCAAGGTGACTACTGAACGTGACGTCAGCGTCGATGTCAATCCGAGCGTTGTTGTGTCGTCCCCAGATCTGGCCATCCCCAGTGATGGAGTGGTCGTTCTCCGCAAAAAGCAGCACATCATCCTCCCCTTCAAGTCTGACCTGCCCATCCACGATGGAATGATCCGGATCTTGGTCGCCGTGGGGATCGTCGTTGTCGAGTGTGAGCGTGTGGCCTCCCTGAATAGTCAGTTGGGCGTCTGCCTCCACGACGATCGTGTCGGCTTCGGCGTCATCGGCGATGCTGCAGATCTTGCCCTCGGGAATGATCACACGATCCGCCTCAGTCGGCACGCCCGATGGGGACCAGTTGCCGGCGACATGCCAGTTGCCAGAACCAGGCACGAACGTCTTCACATCCCCCATCACCCACGGCACAATGCCCAGGGTGATCGCTCCCACCGTCGTAGCCGACACGAACCGCTTGATGGAGTGAATGAATTGCATGTCCGACTCCTTGTCATCAAGGGGCCGGGGGAGACGCACCGGCCCGAGCATCGCGCCGGCTGTCCCGCCGGCCAGGTCGCCGGCACACGCCGGCACACGCCGGCACACGACCAGCCTACCAGAAACTCGCACCCTTGTCAACCCCGGAATCCATGCCTTCCATCCGATCCGCAGCCTGCCACAACCCCGCGCACAGCGTCCCACAGCGGCCGGTTCCGCCAACGGCCGTGGGCGTATCATGGGGTGATGAGCGAGACCCCCCCCAAACCGCTGCTGGATGTTCGCGACCTGCACACGCACTTTCCGATTCGTTCGGGCGTGTTTCAACGTGTCGTGGGCCATGTCAAGGCCGTCGATGGCGTGACGTTCTCCATCGGCAAGGGTGAGACGCTGGGGCTGGTGGGCGAGTCGGGATGTGGGAAGACGACGGTGGGCCGGAGCATTCTGCGGCTGATTCCGCCGACGTCGGGGAGCGTGGAGTTTGACGGCACGGATGTGCTGGCGGCGTCGGGGCCGAGGCTCAAGCGCCTGCGGCGATCCATGCAGATCATCTTTCAGGATCCGGCCGGTTCGCTCAACCCGCGCATGCGCATCGCGTCGATCATCGGCGAGCCGCTGACGGTGCATGGGCTGTGCAACAGCGGAGCGGAACTTCGCGAGCGCGTGGAGCAGTTGCTCGTGCGCTGCGGCATGCCCAAGGCCGCGGCGGATCGGTATCCGCACGAGTTCTCCGGCGGGCAGCGTCAGCGCATCGGCATCGCGCGGGCGCTGGCGCTCGAGCCATCGTTCATCGTCTGCGATGAACCGACCTCAGCGCTCGACGTGTCGATTCAGGCGCAGATCATCAATCTCCTGACGGACCTGCAAAGCGAGTTCGGCCTGTCGTTCCTGTTCATCTCGCACGACATGGCCGTGATTCAACATGTGTGCAAGCGCATCGCGGTGATGTACCGGGGCAAGATCGTCGAAGAGGGCCAGCGCGATCAGATTCTGCACGATCCTCAGCACAAGTACACGCAGAGCCTGCTCTCGGCCGTCCCCACGCCCAAACCCGGTCCGAAGAAGCAGCGTGTGGTGTTTGAAGGCGGTGCGATGTGATGGGGAGTCTGAACGCATCGTGAGCGCCTTTCGCACAATTGTGGGCGCCTGAGTGAACCCGGTCACACCATCGAGGCACAACTCATCATCGCATTGACGATTGCGCGTGCCGCGCACGGATTAGCGCGCTTCAAACCGCGAATCTCCTCATTCTGAACACACGCGACGCGAGCGACCGGTAATCTACTCACGTTCTCGTCGGCAGTGTTCTGTGACACGACAACAAGGAGAAACGTCCATGCGACACATGGGAGTCGCGTGCCTCGCATGGGGCATGCTATCAGTCTGCGCGTCCGCGGTTGAGCCACCGACGCAAGTCAAGGAAGTGGAAACGTCGGCCGTCACCACGCCTGAAGCAACTGCGGAGCAAGCATCGGCGAAACTGACGCCGCGTCAGGTGCTGGAGCTCGCGTTGAGCGAGGCGCCCGTCGTCGAAGGTGTGGAGGATCTCTGGTTCCATGAGTTCTACAAACCCATCGGAGACTACGGCCTCGAAATGACCGAACGCCTCAAGTCCCTCGACGGCAAGCGAGTGCGCATCGCGGGGTTCATGGTGCTTCGATGCATTCAGCCGGGTGGACAGTTCCTGCTCGCACCGCTGCCCCTCGTGCATCACGAGCGAGAGTATGGACAAGCGGACGAGATGCCCGCCTCGACCGTGTTTGTTCACATCGCACGAATGCGCCGAATGCCGGTGCCGTTCATGCCGGGGCCGCTGGTGCTCACCGGTGTACTTGAGATCGGCCCGCGCGAAGAGCCGGACGCACGGATCTCCTTTGTCCGTCTCAAACTCGACATGCCGCCCACGTTCCCGACTCCATCATCGGCCGCACCGACCACGGCTGTCACACCCCCATCCCCCGCATCCCCTTCGGTCGCCGACGCGACCGACAGGTCTCATCAGGGTTCTGAACGTGTCCCGTCCAACTCATCGCAAGGAGGAAGCAAGTGAAACGATCCATGGTTCGTATGTCTCTTATGACGGTCATGGCCGGCCTCGCGACGGCGTCGCCGACGCTGGCCGATCCGGTGGTCACTCGACTCACCCCGCCAAGCAAGTTGTTCTCAGCCAACGACCCGTCCGAACCGATCATCGCCCGATTCGTGCCTGGTCAGCGGTTTGACCTCGCGGCGACGATCTCGCCCGACGCTGGGCAAGAGATCGTTCGCGTCCGGTTCTTTGTGAACAACGTGCAAGTCGGCGGCGACGCAGCACTGTTCGTCGCGGACCGCGCCGGACTCCCGGCCGGCACCGTGCAGGCGATGCACTGGGCGTTCTCTTCGACGCTGCCTGGCGTTCACGAACTGACGGTCATCGCCAATCAGAGCGATGGGCGTCAGGTCTCCGCGACGGGCAACTTTGAGGTCGTGGCCGTCAACCAGGTCGGACGCCGCGCCAAGAACGTGATTGTTCTCATCGGCGACGGCATGGGCATCGCCCATCGCACGGCCGCCCGCGTGATGCGTCACGGTGTCTCACAGGGCAAGGCCGATGGGCTGCTCGCGATGGACACGATGCCGTACACCGGCATTGTCATGACGCACTCGCTGAACTCGATCATCACTGACTCATCCCCCGGCGCGGCGTGCTATTCGACGGGCAACAAGTCAAACAACAACCAGCACGGTGTTTTCCCGGATGACACGGTGGCGAACTTCGACAATCCGCGGGTTGAACTGATGCCCGAGTTCCTGCATCGCACGATGGGCAAGACGCTCGGCATCGTCGCGACGTCGGACATCTTCGACGCGACTCCGGGATCCTGGGGTTCACACACGCAGTCACGCGGCGCCGGCACGGGCATCGTCGATCAGTACTTCGACGACGCGAACGCCACGGGTCTTTCGGTGCTGCTCGGCGGCGGGCGAAAGTGGTACCTGCCCTCCGGCACGCCCGGCACAGCGCGAACCGCGGGCACGGACTATGTGCTTCCCGATGGCATGTGGCAGGCCTGGGGCATCTCCCCCGGGAAGATCGATCCATCTCGCGATCTCATCGCGGATCACAAGGCCGCCGGTTGGACCTACGTCGCCAATGCGACTCAACTCTCGCAGGTCTCGCCCGGCGCAGGCAAGCTTCTCGGGCTGTTCAGCCTCTCCAACATGAACGTCGCCCTCGACAAGATCGAGGGTCGGCGCGGAAACTCCACCGTGGTCAACGACTACGGCTTTCCTGACCAGCCGATGCTGCCGGAGATGACGGCCAAGGCGCTCGAAGTCCTCAGCACCAACCGCAACGGATTCGTGCTGATGGTCGAGGCCGCCTCGATCGACAAGCAGGCGCACAACATGGACTCCGAGCGCTGGGTTCTTGACACCATCGAGTTTGACGACGCCATCGCCGTCTGCCTGGAGTTCGCGCGGGCAAATCCCGACACGCTGGTCGTGGTGACGGCCGACCACGAGTGCGCGGGCATCAACATCATCGGCGGCTCTCGCGTGACGGATGCGGAACTTCAATCACGGGCGAAGTCCGGCGGCGGCGCCCCGCAGCTTCGCGCGGGCGTCGTCGGGACGTATGAATCCGCCGGGTTCCCACGCTACATCATGGCCCCGGACGGATACCCCGTGTCCACGGACATCGACTTCCGCATGTTGATCGGGTACGCCGCCAACGCCGACCGATACGAAGACTGGCGAACCAATCGCCAGCCCCTGCGGGACTCGCAACAGCCGTTCAACAACCAGCCCCCGCTCAACACCTATCCGTCCGGCCCGCTCGCCCGGGATGTGCAGGGACAGTTCCTCGTCACGGGTCAGGTCAACGACTCGGTTGCCGCCCACACCGGATCGGACATTCCCGTCTCGGCATTCGGTCGCGGCGCGTCGCAGTTCACCGGCGTCATGGACAACACCGAGGTGTACTTCAAGGTCATGCAGGCCGTCCTCGGCGGCGCCCGCTAAATCGTGCTCACCACGCGGCGGGCGATCAGCGTCCGCCCCGTCATGCGTCAACGAATCACATCAGACAAGACACACGCCGCTTCCTCGCGAAGCGACGTCTCTGAGGAGAGGTTCCATGAAAACCACATTCCTGATCTGCGCCGCAGGCCTGTGCGCATCCCAAGCCCTGGCTCAGGTCGTCAACCACGAGTTCACATTCGATGGCGTGCCCGCCGGCACGGCCGTGAACTCGCTCAGCCAGCCGCCGACGTTGCGGCTCACCTTTGACAACGCCCACTTCGCCCCACGCCTCAACTCCCAGGGCTTCCCGATTCCCGGAACGGAGCGATGGCGTCCGGACCTCAACGCCCCGGCCGTGATCGTGGATGATCCGTCACTCTTTGGGCGTGGCCAGGCGCCTTCGCCTTCCAACGCGCTTGAAGCGCTCTTTCAACCGGTGCTTCTGACGTTCCGAATCCCGTTGGACATCGACGCCAACGGCTTCCGCACGGTGCTGGATAACGACACGTTCGGCTTCAACGGCTTCCTGCCCGGGTTCGAGAACATCGCGGTTCACTTCTTCGATCCCACGGCCACGCTCATTGACCGCGTGCAGGTGGACCAGACCACACCCGGCTTTGAAGTGCTCACCGGGAGCCACGCCAACGTCAAGTGGATTCTGCTCCCGGCGGGAGCGTTCTATGACAACCTCCGCATCGCGGGAACCGTGATTCCCACCCCATCGGCGGCGGGTCTGATCGCGCTGGCCGGACTGTTCGCCCTTGGGCGACATCGCCGTGATAGCGTCGGCACATAATCGAGTCGAGGTCCGCGCTTCGTTTCGCCGTCAAGTCACGCAGCCCGCCCGTTTAGTTTGGGCGGGCTGCGGACTTTTTGGTTATACGAATCGATGTTGAATCACCTTTTGGCATGGAAACACGTTAAGATTCCGTGAGTCGTTTCGCATCCGTGCGTTGATGAGAGGTCTGAGGCGGCGCACGCGATCACTGTGTCGGTGATTCGCGGGAACAGAGCCGCCTGAAGTTATTGTGACCCGGAGAACCGTATGCGTCTGTGCCGAACGTCCCTGTGTTCCCTTCGCTTTGGCGCCCTGGGTTTGCTCATCGCCGCCGCCAGCGGGCAGGCCCAGTCCTATACCTACACCCTCATCGCCGACACGCAGCCCGGCGTGTTCAACGGCCTGATGGGCTTGCCCTCGATCAACGCCGAAGGCCGTGTGGCTTTCTGGGCAAGACTGGCCTCCAACAACGTCTCAGGCGTCTACACCGGAACCGGCGGCGTGCCAACGCTCATCGCGGATGAGAACGGCCCGATTGGCGGCGTCTTTGCCTACGGCCTGACGAGCCTGAACAACTTCGGTGAAGTCGCCTTCTACGCGGGTCTTGATAACGCCAAGACGGGCATCTTCAAGAGCAGCGGCGGACCCCTGACCACCATCGCCCTCAGCGGCTCCGGCACGCAGGACTTCGCGTGGTTCAACTTCTATCCAACGATCAATAACCTCGGCCGTGTCGCCTTTAGCGGCGCGACGTTCCATGGAGCGGTCGAAGGGGCCTACACCGGCACCGGCGGTACCATCACCAAACTCTTCGATACCTCCGGCCCATTCGTTCCCACCGGCAACAACGGGTACCGCTGCGTCATCAACGATGCGGGCGTGACGGCGTTCTTCGTCAAGCGCACCAACAACGTCTCCGGGATCGAGCGAAGTTCCGGTGCCGGCGTCACCACGATCTACTCCAACGCCGCGCCGCCGATCCTCGCGATCCAGAGCGATCCGGGCTTCAACAACCTCGGGCGTGCCTCGTTCACATGGACCGAGTTCAACCTTGTGCAATACCTCGGCCACGGCGATGGCGGCCCGCGAACGGTCGTATCGACCAACGGCGGCCCGATCGCGCATTCGGGCAACTCCGCGATCAGCGGCGTCAACCGCGTCGCGTCCAATGCCTCGCTTTCGCCGAACCTTGACAGCGCGATTCTTACAGGCCCGAGCCTCACCGCCAACAAAGTCGTCAAGAGGGGCGATGTACTCTTCGGCCGCACTGTCGATCTGCTCGCCATGAGTCCGCGCAGCATCAACGATGCTGGACAGGTCGCGTTCTGGGTTGAGTTCACCGACCTTTCGCGGGCGGTCATCCGCGCCAACCCCATCCGACCCTGCTTTCACACACCCACCGATCGCGTCATGCTTCTGGAGTTCGATGACATCAACGGACCAATCGCCAACAACGCCGCCGGCGGGCAGGATGGCATCCTCGCCGCCGGCGCGATGATCGACCCCAACGGCCGCAGCGGCACCGCAGTGGCGTTGGATGGCACAGGCGCGCACGTTGATGTGCCACACTACCCGGCCATCGACATCGGCGAGGGCGACTTCTCGATCGAAGCCTGGGTTCGATTGTCAACATCCTCTTCGGGACGACGCATCATCGTCGAGAAGGTCGGCGATGCCACCGGCGTACTGCGCGGCTTTTCCTTCTATCTCCACAACGGCCGCCTGCGATGCGATCTGATGGATGACTCGGGATCAACCACGTTCAACTCGGCCACGCTGGTGCCCGCCGATGGCCAGTGGCACATGGTGGCCCTCACCATCGATCGCGACAGTCCCGATGGCCTGCGCTTCTATATCGACGGGCAACCCGTCGGCGCGATCGGCGACCCGACGGCACGCCGCGGCTCGCTTTCGGAACCCACCACCGCCCTGCGCATCGGCGCTGCGTCGGCCGGCGCACCGGCCGGGTTCCTCGGCAGCATCGACGATGTGAGTCTCCTGCGTCGCGTACTCATGCCCGGGGAGATTCAGTCCCTGCACGCGGTCGATGCGGGGCGCTGCAACTCGAGCGCGGCCCTCATCTGGGACACCCCCTTCTGTCGTTTCGCCGCCAGCGCCCAGACCACAGCGCTGATCTGCAACAGCGCTTCGGTCGCGCGGACCTACAACTACTCATTCTCGGGCTTGTCATCGGCCGTCTGCGGCTCGATCAACGGCCCGGCCGTGTTCACACCCTTTGGCGGGTCGGTTGTTGTGCCCGCGGGGCAGTGCGTGCAGGTTCCCGTGACCATCGCGCGGCCCGCGCAGATGACGGCGGTTGGACAGGTGGGTTGTTATGAGATGGCCGTGATGGAGGTCGCCAGCGGCGACTTGTTCACCGTTCGCGGCTCTGTGCAGGATCGCCGCGACTTGTGTACGCAACTGCCCATCGATGTGTCCGCCGAAGTTGGCACACCCGTGATGATCCCCCTGCGCATGACCAACACCTCCGACAACCCCATCGCGTTCGACACCACCATCACCATCTACAACGAGCAGATGCAGCCGGCGTGCTGCATCGTGGGTGTCCACGGCCTGCCGCCCGGCGAACCGGCGCGATTCGCCATCGCGCTCAACCCCGGCGAGGTCTTTGCCATGGATGTGCCCGTCGAGTTCCACGAGTATGACCCGTTCGCGTTGTACTCGGTCGTGGTTGAGACATCCACGCCGGGCCAGACGCCGATGGCCGCGGGTTCAACGATCCTGCGCAACGTGATTCCCTCGACGTGCTACGCGGACTGTGATCAGTCCACCGGCGCGGGCGTGCTGGACATCTTCGACTTCCTGTGCTTCGGCAATGCGTTTGCCGTGAATGATCCGTATGCGTGCGACTGCGACCTGAGTTCGGGGCCGAACGTCTGCGACATCTTTGACTTCCTGTGCTTCGGCAACGCCTTCGCGACGGGGTGCCCGTAGGGAACACTGACGCAAGCCGGGAATCGAGTCGTCCGCGCCGTGCGCTATCATTGCGTTGCGATCAAGCCTACACGCCGCGCATCGCCCGATGGGCGATCAGGAGCCGCCGATGACCCGACCGCCCGCCACCGCTGATACATCCGCGAACCCGCGACATCCGGTCCAGATACCTCCGGGCGGCTCGGCGACGGTGATGGACCGACTTCGCGTGGAGACGCGAGCGGCGCACGAGGCTACCGAGGGCATTCCCTTCAGCGCCGCGATGGTGCAGCGGCGATTGCCGAAGGATCGCTTCATCGCGCACCTGGCCGCGATGGCCATCGTTCACGAGGCCCTCGAAGCCGCTCTCGCGGCGTCGACTCACCCGACGGTGCGGCGAGTCTGGCGGGACGATCTGCGAAAACTTCCGCTCCTGCGGCGCGATCTCGCCTTCTTTGACGCGACTTCACTGGAAGGCGATGCCGTGGCAGCGCCGGCGGGGGCCTACGCCGCCCACATCCGGGCCTTGGCGGCCGAAAAGCCCGTGGCCCTGCTCGGCCATCTGTACGTGCTGGAGGGCTCGACGCTCGGTGCGACGATTCTGCACGGGCACATCAAGGAGGCGTATGGCCTGGATCAGGATGGCCTCGCGTACTACTCGCCGTACGGCAACGCCGTCATGCCGCATTGGCGGGAGTTCAAAGACCGCATGAATGAGTCGGCTGTCGATCCGGCCGAGCAGAGTCAGATCGTGGATGGCGCGAAAGTCGCGTTCGCACGCATCGGAGAGATCCTCGCGGCCTTTTCGAAGGGCCTGCCTTCGCGGTGACGGCCGGTTCGCGGCCGGACGGCGCTGTGGATGGGCAGTTCCTACCCTCGTAGCCATGTCTGAATCGATTCCGCAAGTTCGACCCCTGCATCAGTCGGCGGCGGGTCTGCGCGCCGGGGCCGAGGGCGCGGTTGACGCGTTCGACGCGGTGCTCGCCCGTCGCCCGTTGCTGGTGGCGATGGCGTTGTTGTTTGTCTCAGCACTTCCGGACACGATGGTGGTGCCGCTGCTCAATGAGTTGTTCGTGGGTCGCTACGGCGTGAATTCGGCCGTGGCGCACGGGTTTATGTCCGTGAACCTCGTCGGGGCGGTGTGCGCTATTCCGTTGCTGATTGCGCTGCGCCGGCGTCTGGCGCCGGGTGTGGTGCTGATCCTCGCGGCGTTGGCGAGCGCGCCGCTGCTGGCGGTGATGTATCTGCCGATCGGGTTCGCCGCCACGATCGGCGTGCGATTCGTCGAGGGCGCTGCCGACCTGATCGTCTTCGCCGTGCTGTTCGATCTGATCGCCAAGGCCGGTTCGCGCACCACGCGAGGGCGCCGGCTGGGCCTGGCGGGTACGGTGCTGACGCTCGGGCTCTTCGCGGGGGCGGTGATCGGTGGAATCGTCGGTGAGGGGGATGCGCCGGCCGTGTTTCTGGTGGGCGCGACGGCGATGTGCTTCGTGGGGATCTCGGCGGCGGCGGCCTTGCCGCTGTTTCGCGCACTCATTCGCTCATGTCCCGCGGTGAGCGATTCGGGTGATGTGGTGCTGAGTCGCCGTCGTCTTTGGCCGCCGCTGATGATGGTGTTCGGAGATCGCGCGATCGCCGGCCTGATGTCGGCGACGCTTCCGCTGTACTTCGCGAGCGTCGCGGGGCTTGGGGCGATGTCTCGCGGGTGGCTCATCGGTGTGCCGCTGCTGCTGATGGCGTTTGGCGCGTGGCCGATGGGCGCGGTGGGAGACCGCATCGGACACCTTCGATTGCGCACAATCGCGGCGGTGTTGTACGCGGGGGCGATCGCCTCGGTGCCGCTCGTCGCCGATGCGGAGCAAGGCATGATGCTGGCGATCATGGCGCTCGTGGGCGTGGCGGGGGCGGCGCTGCTGCCCACAGCGCTGTCTCTGACGACGGCCACCGGGAAGGGATCCGTCGCCATGGGCGCCTATCGCGCCGCGGGGGATGTGGGCTACATGCTCGGCATCGCCATGGCCGGGGCCATGCTGGCGCTCGCCGGTGGTGAGACCGCGTCGGCGTTCACGATGGTCATTCTCTGTTTCGCCGGCGTACACCTGGCTATCACGGTCGTGACGACGCTGGCGGTGAGATCACCCCGCGCTGCGCTGGGCGCGTGAGACTCGGGTCGTCGCGGCGGCACGGGCGGGGCCGACATCATCGACATGGGGGCGTTCGAGTTTCAGAGCACCATTGGGTGCTACGCGGGTTGCGATCAATCCACGGGCGTGGGCGTGCTGGACATCTTCGACTTCTTCTGCTTTGGCAACGCCTTCCAGGCGGGGTGTCGGTGATCGTCGTTTGAACGGTGCAAGACACTTGTCGGATCGAGACATCCGAATCACACGGTCCCTGGCTGCCTCGGACGCAGCCTCGCGAGGCCCAATCGACGGACAGGACAGGCACGTCCGGAGGAATCGGCCAGTTTCCTGGCCAGAGGACCATTGTATTTCCCGGCCGGAACAGTACAATGAACTTCCCGGCGTCTCGGCGGACGCCGCTGTAACGCCTCCGCCAGAGGACACATCATCGCGGCATGTCAGGGCATGGTGCGGATATGAAATCTCTCGTGGATTCCGGGCCGAGCGTGATGCCGGCGATCCCATCGCTCAGCGATGCGGCCTCGGCCCGCGCGATGCACAACGCCGCGGAGCGCCCGCCGACTCCGGTCCCCGCATCTCGCGATGACGCGTGCATCATCCTGGAAGTTCAGGACCATGTCTACCGGCCCATGCAGTCATTCCGCCGCCATGCGCATGCGTATTCGAGCCTCTTTGTGATGTTGGGCGGGGTCGTGCGCGAACGCTCCGGGCGGGAGGATGAATTGTGTGCCCCGGGCAGCATCGGGTTGATCCCCGCGGCCGTGGAACATCGCAGTGACTTCGGATCAGACGCGACGCGAACGCTGACGGTGGTCTTTGACGACTCGGCCGCGTGGCTGCTCAATGACCATCGACTCCCTGACGTCGCGCGATATGCCCGGGGCGCACAGATTGAATCGCTCGCCCGGCAGCTTGCGCTCGCCAACGTACAGCCGGATGCCGCGCAGTCGTTGGCCACGCAGGAGATCATCCTGCGGATGCTCGATGGGCTCCTTGGCGCGGGTCCGCGAGGGGCCTTGCGCCACGGCTCGTGCGCTGCGTGGTTGGCGGACGCGACGGAGTATCTTCGCACACATGCCTGTCAGCCGCTGGATCTTGCCGCGCTGAGCGCTGCCATCGGGCGGCATCCGGCCCACATCTGCCGGGCGTTTCGCGCAGCGTTCGGCTGCTCGCTGACGGACTATGTCCTGTTCATGCGTGTGCAGTCCGCGTGCGGCATGCTGCGCGGCACGCAGACATCGCTGGCGTCGATCGCCGTGAAGACAGGCTTCTATGACCAGGCGCACCTGACCCGCGTCTTCCGGCGCTTTATCGGAACGACCCCGAGCGCCTATCGACATCGCGCACGCTGATCTGCGCAAATCCCGTACAAGACGGCCAAGGCCAACTCCGCGATCCTCATCGTGCGCGTGCGGTCGCGTGCCAGTTCGCGGCCCACGCTTCAAGCAGGACCGCGCGAAAAGGAGGAACCCCATGTTCGCTCGATGGATGACCGTCTTGGTGTGGGTGATGGCGTCGGCCGCGATGGGTCAGATGACCTGGTTCGTGGATGATGATGCGCCGGCCGGGGGCAACGGCATGAGCTGGGCCTCGCCTTTCAAGCATCTTCAGGATGCGCTGATGGCGGCGCAACCCGGCGACCGCATTCACGTCGGGGCTGGAACCTATTACCCGGATCGAAACGCCGCCAATCCAACGGGCACGGGGGACCGCAAGGCGACGTTTCAACTCAAGCCGCGGGTGACGCTGCTGGGCAGTTTCGCCGGGTTCGGGGCCGTGAATCCCAACGAGCGCGTCGCGCCGGGCACGTTTCCCAAGACGAGCATTCTCAGCGGCGATCTGATGCAGAACGATGGTCCGAACTTCGCCAACCGGGGTGACAACTCGATCCACATCGTCAACGGAACCGGAGGCGTGATTCAAGGCACGCAGGCGACGGGCCTCGATGGGTTCCAGATCTCCGGCGGCAACGCCAACGGCGCGGTTGTCACGCAGCAGCGCGGCGGCGGGTACTACATGGAGAACGGCGATGTGGTCATCTTCGGCTGCGAGTTCAAGGACAACCAGGCGTCGGGGGGCGGCGGCGCGGGATACATCTCCGGCGGGCGGTTCCGCGGCGCCCTGTGCCGATTCAACCTCAACCAGACGCAGAGCAACGGCGGAGCGATCTTTCTTGAGAACGCGGCGGCCCACGTCATCCTCGAAGATAACAGCCGCTGCGAAAACAATCGCGCCCCCGCCGGCGGCGCGCTCTTCGCCGGCCCGGCCTCCAGACTCGAAGTCACCGGCAGCACCCTCGCCAGCAACACCGCCACCTTCTCCGGCGGCGCTGTGCAGGGTGTGGGAAACGCGAACATCCTCCTGACCAACACCGTGATCGGGACCAACACGGCCGGGCAACAAGGCGGCGGCATCTGGAGTCTCAACAGCACAATGACAATCAACGGAGGGAAGATCGATTCCAACCGGGCGTTGTTTGGTGGAGGCGTCTTCGTGTCCATGGGCGGCCTCAGTGTGGACAACGCGATGATCTGCAACAACGAGGCCAACACTGGCGGCGGCGCTGTGCTGCAGAACACCAACGCCACGTTCAACAACACGACGTTCCTGGCCAACACCGCCCTCCAGACCGGCGGCGGCGGCGTCTTCGCGGAGATCGGCCCGCCGCAGAACAACATGACGTGCAACTTCAACGCGTGCGAGTTTGATGGCAATCGATCCGACGGCCAGTTTGGGCTTGGCGGGGGCGCGATGTGCCTGAGCACCGGCTTTGGTCCCACGCCCGTCACGTTCAATGCCAACCTCATCGACTGCTTGCTCCGAAACAACCGGTCCGAGCGGTTCGGCGCTGGAGTGTTCGGTTCCTCCTTCCTTCCCGGACACCGTCTCAATCTCAAGTTGGAAACGTCCTATTTCTTCGATAACTCGGCACGGGTCTCCGGCGGGGCCATCTATGCCGAGGGCGGCGATGAGCCGACCGGCGGGCGAACGACGCTGACCATCGACGAGTGCGAGTTTGCCCGCAACGAGTGCGACGCGGACGGGGGCGCGGTGCTTTGTTTTCGCACCAATCCGACAACCATCCGTGGTAGCACCTTCCGGGACTGCGCAGCGGGGAATCAGGGCGGCGCGGTGATGCTGTACAGCGATCAGGGGGCTCGGACGTACACCGGCGAGGGCAACGTGTTCGAGGGCAACAGCGCGGCGGTGCGCGGCGGGGCCGTGTGCATCGTGAGTGAACGCGACGCACTCTGGAACCTGACCTTCGACTCCGACCGATATGTCGGCAACTTCGCGGTGGAAGGGGGCGGAGGCCTTCAGGGCATCATGCAGGGGTCGTGGCGCATGCAGGATTGCGACCTGGTGGACAACGGCAGCGTCCAGAGCGGCGCTGGCGCGATCCAGCTTTCGACCAATTCCCCGGACACCTCGTTCGAGGCCGATCGCGTGTTCATCGCAGGTTCCTGGGGACACCTCGCCGTCGCGGATCTGGACTACACGGGACCTGAAGGCCCCGGTTCGGCCACCGCAACCTTTGATTCATGCGTGGTGGCCGGCGGCGAGGTCACCGATGGCGCGGCGATCGTCACCTCGGGCTTTGATCTGTCGCTGGTCAACTCCGCCGTGTTCGGCAACTCGTCCACCGCGGGCGATGCCGCGGGGATCATCATCAACGGCGGCGGAGATCATCAGGTGATCAACTCCACCATCGCCGGCAACCAGGCCCCGGTGGGCAACGGCGGCGGCGTTCGCATCATCGACACCTCGCTGACGGTGGCCAACTCGATCCTCTCACACAACGTGAACACGAGCGGCTCATCACAGGAGGCGCAGATTTCCGCCCTGGGGACCAGTTCGATCACCCTCAACCACTCGCTGGTGCAGAACCTCACGGGCAGCCTCGGGGGCACGGGCAACATCGGCGGCGACCCGCTCTTCGTGGACATCCTCGGGCCGGACCTGATGCCATGGACGGGCGATGAAGATGTCGCGATCGATGCGATGTCCCCGTGCATTGACGCGGGGGACAACACGGCCGTGCCCGCGGGGATCACCGTCGATCTCGGCGGCCACCCGCGCTATGTCGATGACCCGATGATGCCCAACACGGGCGTGCCCGGCGGCACAGGAGGGGCCGACATCATCGACATGGGGGCGTTCGAGTTTCAGGCACCGGCCGGGTGCTACGCGGACTGCGATCCGTCCACGGGCGTGGGCGTGCTGGACATCTTTGACTTCCTGTGCTTCGGGAACCGGTTCGCCACGGGTGAGCCGTATGCCTGCGACTGCGATCTCACCACGGGCGCAGGCGTCTGCGACATCTTCGACTTCCTCTGCTTCGGCAACGCCTTTAGCGCGGGGTGTCCCTAGCGACGACTCGCGGCGGGCATGGCCCCCGGGCGGAGGCTGCGGCGGCGATTCCGGGGTGTTCACGGGTGTCAACCATGACTTTGTGGCGATCCGCGCTGAACATGCGGCGATTGGAGGCGAACGTGCTGGGGTTGTTTTGGCCCCTGTGGGAAGTTCCGGCGACCAAACAATCGTTGCACAGTCGTATGCAACGACTTAACAGTCGTATGCGATGACCGCATAGTCGTATGCGATGACCGCATAGTCGTATGCGATGACCGCACAGTCGTATGCGATGACCGCATAGTCGTATGCGATGACCGCACAGTCGTATGCGATGACCGCACAGTCGTCTGCGATGACCGCACAGTCGTATGCAGGAGCCTCACAGTCGTATGCGATGATCGCACAGTCGTATGCAGGAGCTTCACAGTCGTATGCGATGACCGTAGAGCCTTGCACGATGATTGTTGGGTCACCTGCGAGGGCTGTGTCGCCGTGTTATGCGGATGTCCGGCTTAGCACGCCTGCCCGGTGGATTCCCGGTGTCACGGCTCATGGCCCAGCGCAACCGGGGGATGTCACTGGCCCGCGGGATCGGCCGTCGCGCCCGCGCGCGTCCCCGCCGGGGGGGCGGATGCGGGCATCACGCGGCCGCCGCAGATCACCGTGTCAACCGGATTCGCCCCGAACTCGTAGGCCAGAGACCGCTCATCGCGGTGATGCAGCACGATGAGATCCGCGCGCTGGCCGGGCGCGATCGCGCCGCGATCCGTGAAGCCCAGCAGCCTTGCCGGATTGATCGTCGCGGCCGCGATCGCTTCGGCGGGGGTCAGGCCGAGATGGCGCACGGCCAACGCGATGACACACGGCATCGAATGCGTGGGCGCGCTGCCGGGATTGCAGTTGGTGGCGATGGCCAGCGCGCCCCCCGCATCGACAAACGCGCGCCCATCGCCATAGCGCCCATCGAGATGAAACCCGCACGCCGGGAGCATGACGCCGAACGTATTGGATGCAGCCAGCGCGCCCAGGTCCCCGGGCGAACTCGCTTCGAGATGATCGACACTGCGATATCCGCGAGTGATCGCCTCGCCGATCATGCCCGTGGATGAAAACTGATCGGCATGCACGCGGATCGGGTGGCCCATCGCCTGTGCGGCCGTGAAGAGCTGCACACACTCCGCCCGCGACCACGCGCCCTGTTCGCAGTACGCATCAACTGTCATGCCGGGAAAGATCCTCGACACGGCCGGAAGCGTGTGCTCGATGGTCTCGCGGATGAACTCCGGCCGGTCCGGATCGAGCGCATGACCGAGCAGCGCGGTGGAGATGACCGAGCCTTGCCACCGCCCGGCCGCCGCGTGGATGGCCGCGAGCATCTTGACCTCATCCTCGGCGGTCAGTCCATAGCCGGATTTGACCTCGGCGGTGGTGGTGCCGTGGCGGCTCATCTGTTCGAGGCGATCGAGCAGCGCAGCGGTCAGGTGCGCAGCGCTCGCGGCCCGCACAGCGCGGACGGTGGCCATGATGCCCCCCCCCGCGCGGAGAATTTCAAGATACGTCGCCCCCCCCCGCTTGCGTTCCCACTCATCGAGTCGATCCCCCGCCCAGCACGCGTGCGTGTGACAATCCACAAAGCCGGGCATGAGCACGCGGCCATCGGCGTCGATCTCCTCGTGCCGCGGGGCACGCGGACAATCCTCCGGCAGGTCTCCCGATGCGGCCACGGCGATGATGCGATCATCAACGATCCAGACATCGGCGGGGTCGAGGATCGACAACTCGCGCAGCGCTTCGCCGCGCCGGGGATCCGGGCCATGCGACAACATCACCGCGCGGGCGCGGCGAATCACCAGCGAACTCGCGGGGGCGATGTCGGCCGCGTGCAGCGCACGTGCATCAGCGCGGTGCTTGCTCACGGCGTGCTTTCCGAGGTCTTTCGCTCCGCGAAGCCGCGAAGGAACGAGAGGAACAGGCGCGCGGCCAGGCGCGCGGTGCGATTGTCGAAATCGTGCGAGGGATTGAGTTCCATGATGTCAAAGCATCGTACCGATGACTCGCGCCCCGCGGCCAGCGCCCACAGATCCACCCGCCACGCGGGCCACCCCGCGGGCGCGGGGGCGCTCACGCCGGGCGCGGCGGCGGTGTCCATCACATCGAGATCAATGCTCACGAAACAGCCCGATGATCCACGCCCCGAAGGAATGTGCGGCGGGGCGGCGATGTTGTCGCGGTCCGCATGAATCACCCCGCCGTGGGCGAGGAACCACTCGACGTGCGTTCGCGTGTTCACCAGCGGGTCAAAGCCGTGAATGTGCAACGGGCCAACGCCGCAGTCTTCGACCAGCCTGCGAAAAGGCATGCCCGAGCCGGGCTCTTCGCGGACATCGAGATGCGCATCGAGGTACGCGCCAGCCAGGCCGGGGTGCCGCGCGGCCACCGCCCGCACCAGCGGGAACGTCAGGTCGTGCCCACCGCCGATGCCCACGGGCAGAAGGCCCGCATCGAGGATCGCCTCCACCGCCTGCGTGACTCGCGCGTGCGTGTCATCGAGTGTTGCGCCGGGCGCGATGTCTCCGGCGTCAAAGAGGCCCGGCCACGTGAAGCCGTGCGGCTCGGCCGTGCCGTAGCGCGACAAAGCGGTGCGAAACGCGCGGGGTCCATCGCGGGCGCCGATGCGTCCGCCGTTGAGCGCCACACCCTCATCATCCGCCAGGCCGAGGATCGCCACGCGACAACCCCGCGGCGAGTCGCGGGCGATCCGCGAGGCGAAACGTCCCGGGGTGATGTCCGTGGGCCAGTGCGGCGGCGTGGTGTGGGGGATCATCATGCATGGAATCTATCCGATTCTGGCGGACAAAGCAATCGCGATGCGGCGATCAGTCAAAGAGACTCGCGAGGATGATGTCGCGAAGATCACATGATGTCGGAGCCTCGCCCAGCGCGGGGGACTCGCGGTCGGTGATGACAAGGGGCGCGCCCCCGGCCGAATCCACGCGCCCGTGCGACCCGCGAACCAGCGCCGCATCGAGCGGGATCACATCCATCAGCGTGCGAAAGCCCAGTTTGCGCATGAGCAATCGCCGGGCGATGGCGAACCTCGGCGAGGCGATGGCGGGGTCAAGAAAAAGTTCAACCGGGTCATAACCGGGCTTGCGATGGATGTCCACGGTTCGCGCGAAGTCCGGCGCAGCGCTGTCGTGCATCCAGTAGTAGTACGTGAACCACGCGCCGCGTTCGGCAACCAGCACGATGTCCCCCGCGCGGGCGTGGTCAAGGCCCAGGGCCGCCCGCGCGCGGCCGCCGGCCACAACGTCAACGCCCGGCACACCCGCGACCACGCGCTGGATGGCGTCAATTCGCGATGCATCACGCACGTGGACATGCGCGATCTGATGATCGGCGACGGCGAAGGCCTCGCTCGCGGCCGTGTCGAGAATCTCAAGGCCCTGTTCGCTGCGGATGCGCAGCAGGCCCGCCTCGCGCAGGTGTCGGTTGATGTGGATCGGGCGCGAGACGGCCTCAATCGCGTATTCGGACACGACGATGATGCGCGTACCGCGCGATTGAAAGAACGCGATCAACTCGCCGGCCACCGCGTCAACCTCGCGTACAGCCTCGCGAGCGCGGGCATCGTCCGGACCGAATTTCTGCAGGGCATAATCAAGATGCGGCAGGTACGCGAGCGTCAACGTCGGCGAGTGCCACTGCACCACGCGCTGCGTGGCCTGGGCAATCCAGCGCGTTGAGACGATCGAGGCCCCCGGGCCCCAGAACTGAAACAGCGGGAACATCCCCAACTCCGCCTGCAGACGATCGCGAAGGTCCGCGGGATGCGAGTGGCAATCCGGGATCTTGCGTCCATCGGCCTTGTAGATCGGCCGGGGCGTGACGCTGAAGTCCGCTGTCGTCGCCATGTTGAACCACCAGAACATCGTCGCGGTGGTGATGGCCGGGTCGCGATGTCGCGCGGTTTCCCACACCTTTTCGCCCGTGATGAGGCGATGGCTCTGCTTCCAGAAGTGAACTTCATTGAGCGTGCGGTCAAACCAGCCGTTGCCGACGATCCCATGCTCGCCCGGCGAGATACCCGTGAGCATCGACGCCTGTACGGAACATGTCACGGCCGGGAACACCGGGCGTAGCGGCCGCACATGTCCCGCATCACGAAACTCGCGCAGCCGCGGCGACCACTCGCCGATGAGCGAATCGGTGAGGCCGACGATCAGGATGACGGCCGTTGCGTGTGCCATGCCCTACGTCCCCATGATCCGCCGATGCCCGAGCGCTGTCAACACAAAGCACACCCCCGCGGCCATCGCGCCCGGCCAGGTGCCGATCAACATCAGCGTCCACGCATCGACCAGACAAAACCCGGCGAGCATCCCCAGCACCGCGGCCTTTGGCGACGGTTTGGGGGGCTGAAGATGTGTTGCGGCCCGTGCAAGCCAGAACGTCAGCACGATCGCGACGATCGCCGGCGCGAACCAATGCTCCGGCCGTAGCGACATCGCGATCAGCAGGGGCGGCACGGGCATGGCCCATGCGAGGGTGTGGATCGGTGATGGCCCGCGCTGCGTTTCATCCCGCGCGATCAGCGAGAGCATGGCCGTGTAGACGAACGCGGCGATGGCCGGGGCATAGGCCCACGCGGGCGCATCAAAGCCGACAATGATGGCGATGGGCGCGACATGGGCACCCGCGCGGCACAGGCCAAGCAGCAGGACCGACGCGGATGTCCGCGCGTGCATCACGTTGTACCAGACAATCGTCGCGAGCAAAGCGCCCGCAACCAGCCCCGCGGCCGTGCCCATCACACCAAGCAACACGGCCCCGCCTCCGAGCAGCACGCACGCGAAGATCATCGCATCGCGCTGCGTGATTCGCCCGGCGGGGATTGGCCGGCCCGGGCGCTCGGTCCGGTCGCGCGCGGCATCCATCACATCGTTGAGAACTATCCCGCCGAGATACATCATCGAAACCGAAAGCCCCGCCCACACGCCCGCGGCCCACGGCGCGACATCTCCGGCTTCAACCACACCGCGCCGGGCCGCTTCCCCTCCCACGGCCGCGCCAACCATCACGTTGGTCCACACCGTCGGCAGGTTCGATGCGCGAGCCAGTTCCGCGCGAACGCCAAGCCACGTCAGCGCCCGACTCACGGCGATGCCTCCGCAAGGCACAATTCTTCAAACCATGTGAGTTCTCGCGCAATCCCCTCCGCCAGCGAACCCCGCCGCAGTTCCGGCGGAAGCACCGCCCACGCATACGTCTCGACTTCCCAGTGTCGCACGTTCATGGCCTTCGCGGCACGCACGGCCGGGGCGATCTCGCGCTGCGTCGTGCCGATGTCGGAAGACTCGACGTGATCGAGAAAGATCGGCATGTGAAAGTGAATGCGCCATCGTCCCATCGCCTCGCGCCCATATCGCGATGACAGTGCATCGGGCAGGTCGATGAACGTGTCCTCACGCCCGCGATATCGCACGGTGGTCTGATGGAGATATCGCGGCTCGGCGAACGCGCGGAGGCGATCCAGCGCCGCGCGCTGTCGCGCCGG
Organism: uncultured Phycisphaeraceae bacterium; assembly: GCA_964614515.1. GTDB lineage: Bacteria > Planctomycetota > Phycisphaerae > Phycisphaerales > UBA1924 > CAZTPJ01. The sequence goes on from CAZTPJ010000059.1 coordinate 21,172, forward strand.
CTCGATCGCATCGAGATCGACATCAATCGCGCTGGACACCTGCACCTTGCCCACGCGAACACCCGCACGTTCATAGATCTCAAACGATTCGGCCTGATCCTCGAACAACACGGCCGCGTGACACACATCGTGGCAGACGCGGACATACTCCCGGCACGGCAGGTCCACACCCTCGCTCATCGGAAACACGCGATCGCGCAGGAAGATCGCCGCTTCCTCGGCCGTCTGCAACACGCACCCCGGTTCGGGTTCGAGGTCGAGGTGAATGAAGCGTCCATCAGTTTCATACGCATCGTGCAGGGGTATGGTGATGGTGGAGAGTTGCATGGCCGCGGCGGTGAGTCGCTGGTCATTCCATGTCTCATGCCCGGGCCAGCCCAGGGGCAGCGTCGAGATGCTGCCCTCTTCATCTTCATCGAGCAGCCACGTCAGAATCGTCACCAGATCCTGCGTGTATCGCACGCGCTCCATCGTCGTCCAGTCCGGCTGATACACGCGATCCTTGACGACTTCATCGTGAAACGAATCATGCGGAAAGCCGTTGAGCGTAAAGACCTTCAGCCCGCGCTCCCGAAGCCAGTCGCGCAGCGGCTCAACCCACTGATCATCGATGAACTGGCGCGCCGCGGCCGCGCTGATCCACAGTCCGATCCCCATCGGCTCCTTCGGCGAGACGATCTCCTTGACGCGCAGCGCGTGCCGCTCAAGATTCACGAGGATTTCGTGATACGTCTCCCCCGCGTGGACGTTGGTGCAGTAGCCGACCTGCGCATCGCGCCCGAGGCTCGACCAGCGTTGGCTTGCGCGATCATCACGCATCGACGCTGAACCTCGAACACTGGCTCAGGAACGTCCGCGGATTGTCGAACGATACCTTCGCGACAGTCTGCTGCGTGTGTCCGCGGCGCAGCATCTCCTGCTGACACCTGGGCACGGCCAGCGGATCGCTGTGCCCCCAGTCGCCGGCCGAGTTGATCCACAAACGCTCGGTGCCGTACATCTCGAAGATGTCCGCAGCGCGCTGGGGTGTGCACTTTGTATCTGGATACAGCGTCATCCCCGCCCAGAAGCCGGCGTCGAGCACCATCTTGACGGTGTGCTCTTCGACATGATCGATCAGCACACGGCCGGGGTCGATGTCGCCGTTGCGGCGGATGGCATCCATGATCAGCCGCGTGCCCTTGAGTTTGTCCTCAAGGTGCGGCGTATGCACGAGGATGAGCTGCGAATGCGCTGCGGCCACGGCGATTTGCTCTTCGAGGATCGTCAGTTCGCTCTTGGAGTTCTTGTTCAGGCCGATCTCGCCGACGCCCAGGACATTCGGCCGTGCGAGAAACTGCGGAATGATCGCGATGACCTCGCGTGCGAAGCCGACATCCTCGGCCTCCTTGGGATTGATGCAGATCCAGCAGTAATGCTTGATGCCGTGGGCGGCGGCCCGCGAAGGCTCCTGCTCGGTGAGCAGGCGGAAGTAATCGAAGAATCCCTGCGGCGATGAGCGATCAAAACCCGCCCAGAACGCCGGCTCGGTGACGGCCACACACCCGGCCAAAGCCATCCGCGCATAGTCATCGGTCGTCCGCGAGACCATGTGAATGTGTGGGTCGATGTAGCGCATGAGACTCTTGGCTGGCCTGGTCCTGGGTACCCCGCCTCTCCCAGGCGGGCGCTGTGGGCGACCATCAGGAGGATACGCGGGCCACCGCTGCGCATCCCGATACGGAGTTTCAACGCGAAGATCGCGAAGAGGGTGAAGGGCGCGAACCGGGCGAAGGCCGCGAGCATGAGTCGTATACGCGCGTGCCCCGACCATCCGCTTCGGGTTGTCGGGCGTCGGGCGTGCGAAGTGAAAGCCGATCGCCGTGCCATCGAAGTCCGCTTCGGACTTCGATGTCCATCGCGCATCCGACGCGAAAGCATCGAAGTCGGAGGAACCGACTTCGATGGCACGGCGAGGTGGCATGGCCATCGCTCTGGATGGCTATGCTGGAATCCGAGGGTTGGCGATGCACCCGCATAGCCACGCAGGGCCGTGGCCATGCCACCCCCCCCGGGGCGGGGGGGGGGGGGGGGGGGGGGGGGGGGGGGGGGGGGGGGGGGGGG
>CAZTPJ010000060.1:0-23225 GCA_964614515.1 uncultured Phycisphaeraceae bacterium
GAGCGCGCATGCGCGAGCCGTATGCGCGCATACGAGAGCCGTGAGCGCGCATACGAGAGCCGTGAGCGCGCATACGCGAGCCGTATGCGCGCATACGAGAGCCGTATGCGCGCATACGAGAGCCGTGAGCGCGCATGCGCGAGCTGTGTGCGCGCATACGCAAGCCACGCAAGCAAGCCAAAGCTGCGCATGCGTGCCCGCGACGGCGGATCTTGCGCTCACGCCCCCGCCGTCAAACACCCGCCGGGTGGCATGGCCATCGCTCTGGATGGCTATGCGCCGGGTGGCATGGCCATCGCTCTGGATGGCTATGCGAGGATCGAGGCGGGTTGCACGCATGCATAGCCACGCAGGGCCGTGGCCATGCCACCCCCCCTTGCCTTCTCCTTCGCGATCTTCGCGCTGCCTTCGCGACCTTCGCGTCCCCTTCGCGACCTTCACGACGAACGCCCCCTCCGCGACCTCCGCGTGATCTCCGTGATCTCTGCGTACTCCCCCCGCCGGCCGCCGCGAGGGCCACACCACAACACCCCTCCATGTCTCCTGTGAATCTTCCCCGCGTCTCCTGTGAATCTCCCCCCAGCCCGCATCCCTACCCTTCGGGCCTATGGCCAAACCTGCACGCGGGAACCGAACCAAGCCCGACGCCAAGCCTCGGCAGGCGAACTCGCACGGCCTGACCTATGCCCAGGCCGGCGTGGCCCTCGAAGAAAAGGACACGTTCACCGAGTCCCTCGCGGCCGTGATGCGACGCACGCATGGGCCGCGCGTCATCGACAACCCCGGCGGGTTCGCGGGCCTGTTTCGCCTCGACTTCAACGAGAAACTCTTCAAGCGGAACTATCGCGACCCGGTGCTGGTGGCCTGCTGCGATGGCGTGGGGACGAAGGTGAAACTCGCGGGGCAGGTCGGCGTGTTTGATACGGTCGGCATTGATCTCGTCGCGATGAGCATCAACGACCTGATCGTGCAGGGCGCGGAACCGCTCTTCTTCCTCGATTACATCGCCGTGGGCAAGGTGGATCGCCCCATGCTCGATGCGCTCGTGCGCGGCGTGGCCGAGGGATGCCGCACGGCCGGGTGCGCCCTGCTCGGGGGCGAGACGGCCGAGATGCCCGATGTGTATGCCCCCGGCGACTTTGACCTCGCGGGCTTTGCCGTGGGCGTGGTGGAACTCGATCGCGCGATGAACCCCGAGCGTGTGACGCCGGGTGATGTTGTCCTGGGCCTGGCATCGGATGGGATTCACTCGAACGGATACTCGCTCGTGCGGCGGGTTGTGGCACACGCGGGGCTTGATCTCTCGCGCGTGTATGAAGATGCCCTGCCCGCGAAGACCGCGAAACGCAAGATTGGCGATGCGATGACCCTCGGCCGTGTCCTGCTCACGCCCACGCGCATCTATGCCTCGCCCATCACGAAACTCATTCGTTCATACACGACCAAGAAGGTCATCACCGGCATGGCCCACATCACCGGCTCGGGTCTGGCGGGAAATCTTGAACGGGCGCTGAATCCGGATGTCGATGCCGTGATCGATCGCTCGGCCTGGCCCGTGCCGCCGGTCTTCCGGTTCCTGCAGAAGGCGGGCGCTGTGGATGAGGAGGAGATGCGGCGGGTGTTCAACATGGGCATCGGATACTGCGTGGTCTGTCGCCCGGCGTTCGCCGAGGCCATCGCCACCAAACTCACGCGGTCGGGCGAACGCGTCCGCCGCATCGGCATCGTCAAAAGGGGCAGGGGCCGGGTCGTGGAGCGATGAGGCTTGCGGGCGATGCCCACGTTCGTTAGGATGTGTTCATGCGACGGCGTGCCATGATGATGATGATCGGCGTGTGCCTCGGCGGCCTTGCCAGCGCGGGCCTCGTGCGCGAGCAAGTCGAGCCGACGCCCTTCTGGCAGGAGATCCCCTCCGCAGCGTTCAAGTTTGAGATGCTGCCGATCCCCGCCAGCGCGGATGGCGCGATCAAGCCCTTCTGGATGAGCCGCCACGAGATCACATGGGAAGCCTTCGACGTCTTCATCTACGCGCTCGATGAAGATGATGGCGAAGTCGTCGATGCCGTCACGCGACCATCCAAGCCGTACCTGCCGCCCGATCGCGGCTTTGGGCACGAAGGCTTCGCGGCCATCAGCATGTCGCACAAGAGCGCGATGGAATTCTGCGTATGGCTCTCCGCGCGAAGCGGACGAACGTATCGCCTCGCGACGGAAGATGAATGGGAACATGCGTGCCTGGCCGGGGCACAGGGGCCGTATTCGTTTGGCGATGCACGCACGGCCGTGGACCACGCCTGGTTCAAGACCAACGCGGATCGCCGTCCGCATCGCGTGGGGACAAAGAAGCCCAACGCCTGGGGCCTGCACGACATGCACGGCAACGTGGCCGAGTGGGTCGTCGGTCGCGATGGGACGATGGTCGTCAAGGGGGGGGCGTACAACGACGGCGTCGAAGCACTTCGCGCGGAGGCGCGGGTGGAGAATGACCCCGCGTGGAACCGCAGCGATCCGCAGATTCCAAAGAGCCAGTGGTGGCTCGCCGATGGGCCGTTCATCGGCTTTCGTGTCGTGTGCGAAGGGCCGGATGTGAAGCAGTCGAAGTGATCCATGGTGGATCGCGCGAGAAAGGGAGCGTGCAACGTGAATCAGCAGCCAACTCGACGTGACGTGACGCGACGGGAGTTTGTCAGGACCGCCGCCGGGGCCGCCGTCGCCGGGCCGCTGCTCGCCTCGGGCCTGAGCGTGGCGCGATCGGCGTGGGTCGCGGGGTCTGACTCGCTGCGCGTGGGTCTGGTGGGCTGCGGCGGCCGTGGGACGGGCGCCGCGCTGCAGGCCCTTCGCGCGGACAAGGGCGCGGTGCTGCTCGCCATGGCCGACGTCTTCCCGGAGCGCATCGCATCGAGCCTCAAGCACATCAAAGATCAGTTCGCCTCGGAAGAATCGCCGCGAGTGCAAGTCACCGAAGCCACGCAGTTCGTCGGCTTTGACTGCTGCGAACGCCTCATCGCTTCGGGCGTCGATGTGGTGCTCCTCGCGACGCCGCCGGCTTTTCGGCCCGCCCACATGCGAGCCGCCGTGGATGCCGGCGTCCACATGTTCACCGAAAAGCCGATGGCCGTCGATGCCCCGGGCCTTCGCGAAGTTCGCCGCGTCTGTGAAGAGGCCCGCGCGAAGAATCTCAATGTCGTCTCCGGCTTCTGCTGGCGATACTCCGACGCGGAGCGAGCGGCGTTTGCGAAGATCCGCGAAGGCGCCATCGGCCGCATTCTCAGCGTCCACACAACGTATCACACCAGCACGCTCTCCAAACGTCCGCGGCAAGCCGGCTGGTCTGACATGGAGTGGCAACTGCGCAACTGGTGGCACTTCAACTGGCTCAGCGGCGATCACATCGTCGAACAGGCATGCCACAGCATCGACAAACTCGCCTGGGCGATGGATGATGAAACGCCCGTGCGCTGCGTCGCCCTCGGCGGCCGCGCCGCACGCGAAGGCCCCGAATCCGGCGATGTCTTCGATCACTTCACCGTGATCTATGAATACGCCGACGGCCGGCGCTGCTTCCACACCTGCCGACAGATCGATCGATGCCCATCGGACAACTCGGACTACATCTACGGCACAACCGGCGCCGCAACCGTCAACGGCTGGACCCCCACGCACGACCTTCGCGATCACGACGGCAACACGACGTGGCGATACGACGGCCCGCGCCGCGACATGTATCAGAACGAACACGATGCGCTCTTCGCGGCCATTCGCGCCGGCACGCCCATCAACGATGGCCCGTGGATGGTCAACAGCGTGATGATGGCGATCATGGGACGCATGGCCGCGTACACCGGACAAACGATTCAGTGGGACCAGGCGTGGGAATCGCAGCAGCGTCTGGGGCCGGAACGGCCGGAGATGGGCGATGTGGCCGTGGAGCCTGTGCCCGTGCCGGGCAAGACGCGGTTTGAGTGATGAAGCGACCGCCGGATGGATTCACCGCGGAGAACGCGAAGATCGCGGAGTTTCGAGCTGAAGACCAGAGCATCTGCCGCTAAGGAGGAGAAGATTCACCACAGAGGCGCCGAGGGCACAGAGGGAATGCAAATGTGGAGAGAAGTCGAGAGCGGGAATCGAAACACAAGCGGAAGTCAACCTGTCACTGATCGTATCAACACCATCTTCTTCAATCACTTCCTCCGTGACGTCCGCGATCTCCGCGGTGAATCCCTTCCTCAATGAACCAAAGGCATGAAGGAGTCGGATGTGGGGGATTTTCAGATGAGCGGAGTCACACGGCGGGAGTTTCTTGCGGTCAGCGCCGGCGCGATCGCGGCGGGTGCGACGGCCGCCAGCGCGGGCAATCCCGCCGTCACACCCTCGCCTGCGCCCTCGCGCGTCGCGCTTCGCAAAGCGGTCAAGTACGGCATGATCGGCGTGGGCGCGACGGTGCGCGAGAAGTTCGAGGCCGCGCGCGACGCAGGCTTCGAGGGCGTCGAACTCGATTCCCCCGACGGCCCCGCGACCGACGAGGTGCTGCGCGCGAAGGAAGCCACGGGCATCGAGGTCCCCGGCGTCGTGGACTCGGTGCATTGGCGCGATGCGCTCAGCGATGCCGACGCTGGGGTACGCGCTCGCGGGCGCGCTGCACTCGAGCAGGCGATCCGCGACTGCGCATCCTACGGCGGAACCAGCGTCCTGCTCGTCCCCGCCGTCGTGCGGAAGAACGTGTCATACTCGCAGGCGTATGTGCGGTCGCAGATCGAGATTCGCTCCGTCCTGCCGCTCGCACGCCAACTCGGCGTGCGCATCTCCATCGAGAACGTCTGGAACAACTTCCTGCTCAGTCCCATCGAGGCCGCGCGATATGTCGATGAACTCGGCGCGGACGCCGTCGGTTGGCACTTTGACGTCGGCAACATTGTCAACTACGGCTGGCCGGAGCATTGGATCCGCACGCTCGGCCCCCGCATCACGCGCCTGGATGTGAAGGAGTTCAGCCGCGCCAAGCGCGACGCCGAGGGCTTGTGGAAAGGCTTCAACGTCGAACTCGGCGAGGGCGATTGCGACTGGCCCATCGTGATGACCGCGCTGGCCGAGATCGGCTATCAGGGCTGGGCGTGCGCGGAGGTCGCCGGCGGCGATGCGGACCGCCTCGCGTTTCTCTCAAAGCGAATGGATGTGATATTCACGCGGCCGTAGCGCCGCGATTGTGGAGTTGTGCCATGCAAACGAGCGAACATCGAAGTGTGTTGACGAACGTGGCCCGCGTGTGGCGGTCGATGGTGGTGGGGTGCATCGCGGCGGGGTTGTACGCATGTGCGGCCGGGCCGACCTCAGCACAATCAGCCATCCAGGAGCCGGGAACCATCATCGAAGCGTCCGACTTGAACTTCGACTACTACGGCGGGCTGATCCTCGACACGAATATCCCCACGCCCGAGTCAATTCTCGGATTCCCCATCGGCGAGCACTTCATCCGCCACGCCGACACGCTGCGATATCTCGACGCCCTCGCCGCCGCGTCGCCGCGCGTGAAGATCGAACGCTACGGCCAGTCGCACCAGCGCCGCGACCTGGCCATCGTGACCATCTCTTCGCCCGAAAATCTCGCCAGGCTCGACGACATCCTCACCGACAATCGCAAACTCGCGGACAAGAACACGACGGAAGCCGAAGCCAACGCAATCATCGAACGAAACCCCGCCATCGCATGGTTCAGTTTCAGCGTACACGGCAATGAAGCGTCATGCACCGACGCGGCCGTGCAACTCGCCTATTCGCTCGCCGCCGCGAAGAACCCGGAGGTTGACGAGGCCCTGCGCAACGTCGTGCTGGTGATCGATCCGCTGCTGAACCCCGACGGGCGCGAGCGATATGTCACCTGGTACGAAAACGTCGCCGGATCAAAGCCGAATCCGAATCCTCGCGCGGCCGAGCACAGCGAGCCGTGGCCCGGCGGGCGCAGCAATCACTACCTGTTCGACCTCAACCGCGACTGGCTCTGGCTGATTCATCCCGAGAGCCGCTCGCGACTGAAGGTCTATCGCCGCTATCTGCCACAACTCCACATCGACCATCACGAACAGGAAGCCAACAACCCCTTCTTCTTCGGCGCGGGCGCGGACCCATACAACCTCAACATACCCGCCGAAACGCGCGAGTGGATCGAACGCTACGGCCAGGCGAACGCCGCCGTCTTTGACCAGCACCAGCGCATGTACACGACCAAGGAACGCTTCGACTACCTCTATCCGGGATATGGCAAGGTGTTGCCCGTCTATCACGGGGCCATCGGCATGCTCGCGGAAAAGGGTGGACACAGCCGCGCCGGACTCGCCCTGAAACTCGAACAGCAGAACTACACGCTCACGCTGCGCGAACGCGCCCGAGATCACTTCCTGCTCGCCATGAGCAACCTCGAAACCACCGCCGCGCATCGACAGGCACAACTCGAACGATTCCGCCGCTATCACATGACGGCCAACGAAGGCCCAGGCCCGGCCGCGTTCATCATCTCCGCCGACAACGACCCCGCGCGGCTCGCGCGCCTGTGGGACTTGTGCGAATCACACGGCATCGAAGTCCACGCCCTTCGCGATGACTTCACCGGCAGCGCGCTGCACGGCTATCGCCACGGCAAGCCGGTCGAAGGTGCCGTCGTGCCCGCCGGCTCGTGGGTCATTCGCAAAGACCAGGCGCGCGGCGCGCTGGCCGTGGCCCTCCTTGAACGCTCCACCACCGTCTCGACCAATCGAACGTATGACATCACCGGTTGGAGCCTGCCGATCATGTTCGGACTCGATGCGTGGTATGCGACCGAGTCGCTCGAAGCGCCCACGCAGCCTGTCACGACGTGGACCGCGCCCCCGGCCGTGCAAACCGGCGAGGGTGATGCGCTCCGCGTGATCGACTCGTCGCAGTTCATGTTCCCCGTGGCCGTGGGCATCGCGGCCGAAATGGATCTCGGCGGTCGATATGCGTCTGAAGCGTTTGAACATGACGGACAGCGCTTCGCGATTGGTTCGCTGATTGTGCATCGCTTCATGAATCGCGAGGCGGACTTCAATACGTTCGAGTCGCGAGTCCTCGCGGCCGGCGTAAATGTGCATCGCAGCGCAACGGGCCTGACGAGCGATGGCCCCGTGCTTGGCGCGGCGGGCAATCCGCTCTTCCGCGCGCCGCGCGTCCTGCTGCTTCGCGGTTCCCCCGCCAGTTCACTGAGTTTCGGCCAGATCTGGCACCTGCTCGACATGCAGATGCCCTTCCCGCACACGATCATCGAGGCGGATGATCTCTCGCGGACCATCCTCGATGAACACACCGTGGTCATCATCCCCGACGGCGGCGGACACTCGGAGTCCGCCACGGAACTCCTGCGAACATGGGTGCGAGGGGGGGGGACGCTCATCGCCGCCGGCGGCGGCGCGGCATCCTGGGCCGCGAACTCCATCGCGGAAGTCCGCGCGGCCGCCGCCGACCGCCCGCCCGCCGAGCGCGCCGCGCCCGATCGCACCGAGGGCGAAGCCGGAGGACGTCGCGATTCTGGACGAACTTCCCTGCTCCAGCGCACCTTTCAGGAACGATCCGAACGCGCCAACATCGGACGCATTCCCGGCCCGATGCTCGCGGCCGACCTCGACGTGACCCATCCCCTGGCCGTGGGCGTCGGCGAATGGATCGGCGTCATCAAGCGAGGGGGGGGGACGCTGGCGATGTCGGACTCGGGCTATGTCGTGGCGCGGTTCGGCGAGCCGGCCGTGATCGGCGGGATCATCTCGGAAGAGAACGCCAATCGCATCGCGGGGGAGCCGGCCGTGTCGCACCACCGCGTCGGCTCGGGTGCGGTGATCTGTTTCAGCGATGATCCGACGATCCGCGGCTTCAACATCCACGCCTCGCGCTTGCTGATGAACGCGATCGTCTTCGGCCCGGTCCTCAGCGGCTTCTAGCGCAATGCCCGCGGTGGCACGGGCGTCTCGATGCTCTGGAGAAACGGTGCTTGACGCGAGCCGTGGCCACGGTTCGACGTGGCCACGCGGCATGTGCAGTGCGCGACATCGCTTGCATCGTGGCCATCCAAAGCGATGGCCACGGCACACGACGTCAGTGTCAATGAAAACTTTCGCAACCGTTCACGCCGTCGGCGTCGCGGCCGGGTCGGCCGTGACGGCCACCACAACCTCGACTTCATCCGACACGATCTGCTGCGCCACCTCGCGTCGATGGACATCAATCTCGCGCGGGAAATCAAAGGCGATGCGCACGCGATCACCGCGAATCGCCGCGATGCGCACAACGCCGATGGGGTTGCGCGGATCGCCTATGACAACCTCTTCACCTTCTCGTCTGGTGATCACCAGCATCGCCGCAGCCTCCGTGCTCGCGCCTCCAGCACGAGCGCCCACCAGAACACACTATACCACACCACCCCGCCCGGCGAAAGTCCCTTACGCTTGATGTCTGCAAGTTGTTCCGCTGGCGGCAAGATGGGCAAGATGAAACCCGCATCCCCGCGACGCAACACCATGGAACCGGGCCACTTGGATCGTAACATGGCGGGTTGCCCGGGGGCGGCCAAGACTGGCCACCGACTTCAATCGACCGCTTCCACGGCCGTAACCTCGGGAATCCGTTCCCGAAGGTTCTTCTCGATACCAAGTTGCAGGGTCACATGGCTCGACGGGCATCCGACGCACGCCCCGTGCAGGCGAATGCGCACGACGCCATCGCGCGTCAGTTCCACGAACTCCAGGTCGCCGCCATCGGACTGAATCGCCGGACGGATTCGCTCCAGGATGCCCACCACGCGATCTTCCAGCGAGGCATGATCTGTCGCGGCATTCGTCGTCATGGCACGGATCCGGTGAAACGGGCAACTCGCCCGCTGACGTGGTGGTGCGGGCGTCTCGCCCGCAGTCTTGGTGGTGCGGGCGTCTCGCCCGCCTTGCCTTCCTCGCGCGTCTGCAATCTCCAGATATTGTAGGAGCAATAACGCCGAGCGCGGGAAGCGCTGTCGGCGGCCGTAGAATCCCGCCTCAGTCTCAGGAGGTGTGACGATGTCTCATGCTGTATCCGCCGCCGCTCCCTTCACCGCTCGCGCCCGCGGCGTGCTCGACAAACTCCGCGCAGAGGGTCAGTACAAACTCCTCCAGACCCTCGAAGGGCCGATGGACGCCGTCGTTCGCGTCGAGGGATATGGCGACTGCCTCTGCTTCTGCTCGAACAACTACCTCGGCCTCGCCAACCATCCCGAAGTCATCGAGGCAGGGATCAAGGGCCTTCGCGACTACGGCGCGGGCACGGCCTCTGTTCGCTTCATCTGCGGCACTTTCTCACCCCACGAAGTCCTCGAACGCACGATCGCGGAATACATGGGCACGCCCGCGGCGTACACGTTCGTCTCCTGCTGGAACGCCAACGAGGCGCTCTTCGCGACGCTGTGCGAACCGGGCGACATCATCATCTCCGATGAACTCAATCACGCCTCGATCATCGACGGCATCCGCCTCGCCACCGTCATCAAAAAGGGCGTCCACAAGACGGTGTATCGCAACAATGTCCTCAATGGCCCCGGCTCCCTGCGCGAACGCCTCGAACAGGCCCGCGCCAACCCCGACGTCACAGGCGTCATCTGGGTCGTCACCGACGGCGTCTTTTCGATGGAAGGCTCCATCGCCGACCTGCCCGCCATGCGCAGACTCTGCGACGAGTTCGGCGCGATGCTCATCGTCGATGACAGCCACGGCCACGGCGTCATGGGTCAGCACGGCCATGGCACGCACGAGCACTATGGCATGTTCAGCGCATCGCCCGGCGTGGACATCTTCACCGGCACGCTCGGCAAGGCCCTGGGCGGCGCGGCCGGGGGATTCGTCGCGGGGCCGAAGGAAGCCATCGACATGCTCATCCAGCGCGGACGTCCGACGCTGTTCAGCAACGCATTGCCGGTCTCGGTCGCGTGCTCGGCGAAGAAAGCCATCGAGATCCTGCTGCGCGAGCCGCAGCGCGTCGCCACCCTCCGCGACAATGTGCAGTACGCACGCCGGAAACTCGCCGACAACGGCTTCGAAGTCCTCAAGAGTCCAACCGCCATCTGCCCGATCATCGTTCACGATACGGCCAAGGCCATCGCCATGAGCAAGCGCCTGCTCGAACTCGGCGTCTTCGTCATCGGCTTCGGCTTCCCCGTCGTGCCCGAAGGCCACGCGAGACTTCGCGTGCAGATCTCCTCCGCCCACACGCACGAACACATCGACGGCCTGATCGCGGCGCTGAAGCAACTCTGAAGAAAGGGCCGATTGCGCAAGCAATCGAAAGTCGGCTTCTTCGCATCGAACGCGCCACGCCAGAAAAAAACAGTCGATCGCTCGCGCGATCGGCTCGTTATGGCGACTCGTCCCGCTGTCCGATGATGCCGAAATCCGTGATGCCCGCGTTGGTCAGCGTATCGATCAAGCCGAGCAGACTGCCGCTGCGACCCGATTCATCCGCCGCGATCAGAATCCGCAGATCGGGAACTTCGCTTCGCAGTTCGAGCAATCGCGGGGCGAGAGCCTCGGCCGTGATCGCTTCGCCTTCAAGATGCAGGCCCCCATCGGCGCGAAGGGCGATGGTCACCGCGCGAACCTCGGTCCCCGTCTCCGCGGCCCCGACCGCCGGCAGTTCAACATCGAGCACCCGCGCCCGCACCATCACCACCACCGAAAACAGGAAGAACGTCAGCAGCAGAAAGACAACGTCGATCAGCGGCGTCATCTCCAGGCGAGGCTCCGGCGTGCTGCGTCGGACGTGAATCATGCGTCATGATAAGCGACCGGGCGTGAAGAAGCGATGGCACATACACGATGCGCTTTGATCGCTCCGGCCCGTGGCGATTGCCCCTCACTCCGACGCTGTGACCTCTGCGCGATCTCCGCGGCCTCTGCGTACGTTTCGTCCCGCTACCGCGCGATCTCGATCGCCCGCGTCTCGCGCAGCACCGTCACGCGGATCTCGCCGGGGAACGTCATCTGCTCGCTCACGCGCTTGGCGATCTGCTGCGCGATGTAGTGCGCCTCGTCATCGCTGATCTTCGCCGCGTCAACCATCACGCGAACCTCGCGCCCGGCCTGAATCGCATATGCCTCCGTCACGCCCTGGAACCCCAGCGCGATGTCCTGCAGCGCCTCGAGCCGCTGCACATACCGCTCCATGGACTCGCGCCGGGCGCCCGGCCGTGCCGAACTCACCGCGTCCGCGGCCATGACGATCGGCGTATAGAAACTCGTCGCCGGGATGTCCGCGTGGTGTCCGCCGATGGCGTTGAGAACCGGTTCCTTCTCGCCGTGCTGCCGGGCGAAGTCCATGCCGATCTTCGGATGCCCGCCTTCCATTTCCTGATCCATCGCCTTGCCGATGTCGTGCAGGAATCCGCAGCGCCGCGCGAGCGTGCCATCGAGTCCGAGTTGATCCGCGATGATCTGCGAGAGAAACGCGACCTCGATGGAGTGACGCAACACGTTCTGCCCGTAGGATGTGCGATAGTGCAGTTTGCCCATCGCCTCGATGATCTTGGGATGAAGTCCGCGAAGCGAGACCTCCAGTCCCGCATCCCGCCCGGCCTTGAGCATCTTCTCATTGACTTCGCCGCGCACCTTGGCGATGACTTCCTCGATCCGCGCGGGGTGCATTCGCCCATCCGCGATCAATCGCTCGAGCGCCTCAACCGCCACCGCCTGACGAATCTTGTCAAAGCACGACACCACGATCACGCCCGGCGTGTCATCGACGATGATGTTCACGCCCGCCGCCTGCTCAAAGGTGCGGATGTTGCGTCCCTCACGCCCGATGATGCGCCCCTTCACATCATCCGAAGGAATCGCCACGGTGCGCACGGTCGTCTCCGACGTGTGTTCGGTCGCGTATCGCTGCACGGCGTTGACGATCACCTCCCGCGAGCGTTCGCGGGCCTCGGTCTCGGCATCTTCGACGATGCGCCGCGAGATCTTGGCGACCTCCAGGCGCGATTCCTCCTCCACGCGCTTGAGCACCATGTCCAGCGCTTCCGGGCGTGAGACGCCCGCGATGTCCAGAAGCTTCCGCTGCTGCTGTTCTAGCAACGCATCCACCTGCTTCTGCTTCTCGGCGATGGCCGCGTCGCGCTGGCGCAGCGACTCCGCCTGCTTCGAGAGCGTCTGCTCCTTGAGCGTCATCGCCTCTTCTTTTCGATCCACGAGGTCTTCGCGCTTGGCCAGACGCCGTTCGAGTTCACGCGCCTCTTTGCGCATGGCCTCGATCTCCTGATCCACTTCCGTCTTGCGATCCAGGATGTGCCGCTCGTTCTCAAGTTTGATCCGCTCGGCCTCGGTTCGTGCGTCGGCCGTGATCCGATCCGCCGACGCCCGCGCCTCATCCGTCTGTCGCGCCATCGTTCGCGTGGCCATCACGCGGGCGACCATCACGCCGCCGATCGCCCCCGTCGCCAGCGCGCCGAGCATCAACAACGCCACAACCGGAGTCTCAAGAGCCGCTAATGTCACAAAAGTGGAGCGCATGGCATCGCATCCTCATTCGCACGGCCGATGTCCGGCCGGCGACAACACTTGCCTTCCTGGCGCAGTTCTCGTTGCGGTGCGCTTGCGGTGTTCGTCACTCCGCGCGCTGCCTCCGCGGCGGGTATGCCGCACACGGATCGGATCACCCACGCGCTCGCGGAGACATCGCTCCATCGAACGCGCAGCGCACAGACCTCATTGGCGGGCGGTCGTTTCGCCTTCGACCACCCACGCCGCGGCGCGAGCGCCTTCCTCAACGCCGACGGATTGACAAACCGCAAGAACGCAACAAACTACGAGCCAGGGACCAAATAACGTCGCCCATCACAAGCACGGGCATGAATACGCCGGAGTGTATGCACACCATCGCCGCCTCGTCATGGTCCCCGGGAAATCCTGCGGCGAACCCCAATCCGGGAATGCACCAGAGCCATCGGCCTACTTCCGGACCATGAACAACCGGCCCCATGCCCGGCTGCGCCCAAGGTTTGATTCAGCCAGAACCCCGCCAACGGGGGATTCAGCCCGCTCGACAGTCATGAACGAACCCGGAGCGATCTGGTCCACGGCTTCGCGAAGCCGCTGAAGGTTGCGACGCCGGATCAACGTGAACGCGATCTCCACGGGACCATCACGTCCTGTCCCCTCCACGCGAGTCACCGCGAACCCCTTCTGGCGAAGCCGTGCGGCCAGGTCAAGACCCGGCTGCGTGGTCACAATCCGAACCACGCGATACCCGATCGCGATCCGCTCCTCAATCGCCATCCCGACCAGAATGCCCACAGCGAAACCGGCCGCATACGCCGCCACCGCGATCGGGAACTGATCGAGATACTTGATGACGCCACCGACCGCCAGCACCCAGATCGTGACCTCCAAAATGCCCAGCAGCGCCGCGGGAATGCGATACCCCGAGACCATGATGATCGTGCGCACCGTGCCGATGGACACGTCGCAAATTCGGGCGAAGAAGATCAGAAGTAGAATGTGCCACTCCATGATGGTCAGCGTCACTCGATCGTGGTATCGTGAATCCATCCGCCGCCGAGAACGACGCCGGAACCGTCACAAGCATACAACACCACGGCCTGCCCGGGCGCAACGGCGAACTGCGGTGCCTCAAATCGCACGCGAAACCGGCCACATCGCCCGGATGGCGTGACGCCCTCATCATCATCCACCGCCAGATACGCCGCCGGCGCCGGAGGCGAGTTATAGCGATGCTTCGCCAGACACGGTTTCCAGCCTTCATCGGGAGTCGGCACGGCCTGAGTCAGCCAGTTCGACTCATGCGCCACGCACTCGCGAACATACAGACGCTCACGCGGGCCAACGGTGATCGTGTTGTCCGACGCGGACTTGTTGACCACATACAACGGCCGTGGCCCCGCGATGCGCACGCCCCGGCGCTGGCCCACCGTGAAGCGGTGTTGCCCGGCATGGGTTCCCACGCTACGGCCGTCTTCATCGCGCACAACGCCGGGTTCGGCGAGTTCCGGGCGTCGCGATTCGATCAGCGCTGCGTAATCATCATCAGGCACGAAGCAGATCTCCTGCGAATCCGGCTTGTCAAAGACGGGCAGGCCGAACTCCCGCGCCAGGTCGCGCACCGCCGACTTGGGCATGTGACCAACCGGAAAGAGCGTCGTGGCCAGTTGCTCGCGCGGCAGGCCGAAGAGCACATACGACTGGTCCTTGGCGGGATCAACCGCGCGGGCGAGATGAAACGGCCCCGCGTGTTCGCCCGGCACGCGCTGTTCGGGCAGGATCCGCGCGTAATGCCCCGACGCGACGAAATCGCACCCGAGTTGCTTCGCATAGTCATGCAGACGACCGAACTTCAGCCAGTCGTTGCAGCGCACGCACGGGTTCGGCGTGCGCCCGGCCGCGTATTCATCAACGAAGTAATCAATCACGCGACCGAAGTCCTTCTTGAAATTGCACACATACAGCGGAATGTCGAGTTCCGCGGCGACGGCCCGCGCATCGGCCGCGTCCGAAATCGAACAACATCCCTGCTTGTGAACCTTGAGCGCGATGCCGACCGGGCGATGATTCGGCGCGAACTCGGCCACACACGCCTCCGCGGGAGTCGGCGCGTCCAGCGCCTCCCCGACGGAGCCAAGACGCATGAAGCACCCGACGACATCCCAACCATCACGGCGCAGCATGGCCGCGGCGACGGAGGAGTCCACGCCGCCTGACATCGCCACCATGACCTTGGGACGCGAGTTCATGCCCGCGAATCGTAGGGGCCGGGGGCATCGGGTTCCGCCAGCGGAATCGGTGCATCATCATGCACATACTCAGGCATGGGCGGCGGGGGCGGCGCGATGCGCGCCCGCGCCTCGGCCCGCGCCGTGCGCTCCGCCAGACGCCGCACGCGATCCTCCTCATCAGCCGCGTTGATGATCGCCCAACGCACGATGTTCGCCAGTTGAATCAGAAGCACGATGAAGTACACCACCCCCAGCAGAAACGCGCTGCTGAAGATGAAAAACACAAACCCCGCCAGGCCCGTGATGAACGTGAACGTCAGCGTCACCTGTGTCATCAGCAACACCAGAAGCGACAGCGCGAGAGTGCTTCCCAGAACCGCCAGAGACATCCCCACCATGCGAAACTGATGCCCCAGCGTCGTCTCCATCGCCCAGTGCGCAATGTTCGAAAGCACATGACACAACGGCACAAGACCCACGATCCCGGTGATGAAGCACGCCGTCCACGTCCACACGGCCGCGGTGAACGTCACGCCCACCATCCCCGCCGGCGACGACGCGTGAATGACAAGGATCGCCGCGATGCACATCGGCGCCCAGGCGGCTTGCGTGATCCGCGCGGCGATACGCGAGTGCATCGCCTCGGACGTGCGCGGCGTCACCGTTGACGCCGTCGCCGCACGCGGACGAGTCACACGCCACACCGCGAACCACCACAGAATCGCCGGGACCACGGCCGCGGCCAGAAAAACCGTGCTGCACCACGTCGGCAGCATCAGCACGGTGCCCGCGATGGCGCTGCCCGCAAGCGTGAAGCACGCCCCGCGCAGCATGCACAGGTATCCAACCGGCGCGCCGGTGATCGAATCCACAAGTCGCTCGCTGTCCGCGATCTTGTGCCCGCACTCAGGACACGTTCCGCCCCACGCCAGGCCGCGAAGGTTGTAGTCGCAGTTCGGACACGCCGTATCGTGCTCGATGGTCCCGCGACGCTTGTGACGAGGTTTGGGCGGCAAGCGTGACATGACGCCTCAGGCTCCCTTTCCGCCAGGCGAAAGCGGAATCGGCGCCTCATCGAGTTTCGCCGCGGGTGAAGACTTCGCCAACGGCCTCGCCAATGCCCGCGATGCACCCTGCACCCGTGCCCACCTCGCAAACGACCACAGACTCACCATCGCGTGCCCCGCATACACGACCAACAACAGCGCCACCACGCACACACCCGCGATGAACAGACACACAATGCAGTGCATCGCTTCCAACGGATCGCGAACATACGCCGTCAAGTGCCCCGTCAGCGCGAACAAACCAAGCACGCCCGCGGCGATTGGCAACTGCCCCGCCGCGAATCGCAGATGCTGCGACAGCCTCGAATCCGACGCCCAGTACACCAGATTCGCGATGACCGCAAGCACCGCCCCAAGCCCCGCCAACGCGACAAGACCCGCGATCCACGCCAATGTCCCTACAGCCAACCCGATGCTCGCCGGAAGCGACACGCCCGGAACCATCGTGATCGCCCCAAGCGCAATCGCCGCCAGCCACAGCGGCTGCGTCACGGCCGCACCCATCCGAAGCCACGACCATTCGCGCGACGCATCGAACTTCTTCGCGTTGGCCACGCGTCGCGGCGTGATGATCGGCCCGTGCGACATCACCCACAACGCCGCGAACACCAGCGCCACGCCGGCGATGATGATGCTGCGCGTCGCGACCATCGCGCCCACGCTCACCACCATGCCCGGCCCAAAGATCGCCATCGACGCCAAACCCGATGTCAACCTCGCGCGATAGTCGGCCGGCGCATCAAAGAACCGCCCTGGATCGCGATAAATCACCGCCGGGCCATAATCACGCGCCTCAGCCTCAAGCACCTCGTTCATGCGTCCGCATTCGGGGCACGCCTGCGACGCCTTAAGGCCGATGAGGTTGTACCCGCAATGTCGGCAATAGACATCTCTCTCCAGCACCACGCCGCGATTCAGATGCGCAAGATAGCGATGGTCAATGGGTGACACGACGGCCAATGGTATTGGCCCGGCAGGATCCAGTTGCAACACCCGCCAGGAGCCGATCGCGCAAGCGATCGATGCTTCGCCCGGCACGCCTCCGCAATGTTTCCTGGATGCGGTGGTGCGGGCGTCTCGCCTGCACTCCTCTCTCTCGGATCCGGTGGTGCAGGCGTCTCGCCCGCACCACCGCGATGATCCATCCCAGCGCCGAAGCGGTGACCGATCTTGTGATTGCGCTGAGTTCCTTACCTGGCCATTCCCGCAAGCCAGTTGTCCATGACAAAGATCGGCTGCACGTTCGAGTCGATCTGTCGCTGGGCTTCGTGCAGGCGTTCGAGCGCCTCGGCGTGCGACGCCGTCCCGGATCGCGACAGGTGCTCGCGCAGTCGGGCCGCCAGCGCGCGGATCATCAGGTGCGACGCCGCGTGACGTGCCGCCTCCTTGCTCGCGTCCGGGTTCTCCTTCGTGCGAGCCGTCGCCCACGCGTCGATGAGGTTGGCCATCGTCGGCGCCAGCGACGTCACATATCCGCCGCGAAACGCTTCATCCAGCGGGCGTTCCAGCGCCGCCTGCCACTCCAGCACCCCCGTGTTGATGATGCGCAGCGCTTCGCCCGGCGAACCCTCCGCCAGCGCGCGAAGCCAATCCGACTGCGCCTTGTCGAGTTCAAGTCCGCGATGCGCAAGCCACCGGTCCATCAGCGCCGGTTGCAGCGGCGCGAACACCAGCGTCTGGCAACGGCTGCGGATCGTCGGCAGCAGCCGGTTGGGCGCGCTGGTGATCAGGATGATCACCGTGCCCGATGGCGGCTCTTCCAGCGTCTTGAGCATCGCGTTCTGACCCGCGTCCGCCGCGAACTCCGCCTCATCCACGATGAACACCTTTGATGCCAATGAGCCCAGGCCCGCGGGCAGCGCGGCCGTGCGCTCCGCAGGCTCGATCACAAACTCGCGCAGCACTTCGATCGCCAGCGTGCGCTGCTTGGAATCGCGCGTGCCCTGATGACGGCTGAACACCGCGTGTTCCTTGCTGATCTGATGCAGATCCGGATGCGCCCCGGCGCGAAGCAGCGCCTGCGACGGGCTTGCGGGATCGACCGTCGCGACACCCTTCGCGCTCACCTTCAGCGTCGGATCCAGAAGCATCGACGCGAACGCCCGCGCGGTGGTCCGCTTCCCAACGCCCGACGGCCCCGCGAACAGCCACGCATGATGCAAACGCCGAGACGCCAGCGCCGACGTCAGAATCCCGATCGCCCGTTCATGCCCGATGATCTCATCGAACTTCAGAATCGGTTCCAACACCGGCGCGCTGGCCTCGCGCTTGCCCTCGCGCGCTGCGCCCTTCACGGCCTTCGCGGATGCGGCGGGTTTGGACGTGCGCTTGGCCATGGTGGGGGGGGGAGTCGATAAGTGGGGGGTCAGACGTTGCGAAGACGATTGAGCCCATTAAGCGCAGCCACCTTATAGCACTCCGCCAGCGTCGGATAGTTGAACACCGTGTCAACGAAGTACTCGGCCGTGCCCTTGAGGGCCATCACGGCCTGGCCGATGTGAATGAGTTCGGTCGCGCCCGTGCCGATGGCATGAACGCCGAGAATCGCGTGCGAATCCTGATGGATCAGGAGTTTGAGCATGCCGATGTCGTCGCCGAGGAGCGCGCCGCGGGCGATCTCGCGATACTGCGCCACGCCCGCTTCAAACGGAATGTTGTTCTTTGTCAGTTGCTCCTCCGTCCAGCCGACCATCGAGATTTCCGGCACGGCGTAGATGCCGTAGGGAAGCAGTTCCGCGCTCTGTCGCGCTGGATTGCCGAACATGTGACACGACGCGAGCCGCCCCTGCTCCATCGATGTGGACGCCAGCGCCGGGAACCCGATCACGTCGCCGCAGGCGTAGATGTGCGGCACGGCCGTCTGAAAGTGCTCGTTGACTTTGATGCGCCCGCGATCATCGGCCGCCAGCCCGGCCGCCGCGAGATTCAGGTCTTCCGTCGCGCCCTGTCGTCCCACGGCGAAGAGCAGGCAGTCGGCGGTGAGCGTCTTGCCGGATTCGAGCGTCGCCTGCGCGAGATAGGCGTTGGAGGCTCGACCCACCGGCCCCGCGTCAAGCCGTTCGATCTTGACCACATTCTCGCCGAGTCGAAGCGTCATGTCGCGCTGGCGCAAGTGATATTGAAGCGCCTCGGCGATCTCCATGTCCACGAAGTCGAGGATTCGCGAGCGACCTTCGATGAGACACACGCGCACGCCGAGGGCCGCGAGCATCGACGCATACTCCGTTCCGATCACGCCTCCGCCCACCACGATCATCGACCGCGGCAGGTGGTCCAGATGCAGCAGTTCGTCAGACGTGATGATGTCCGACGAGTCGAAGGGAATGCTCGCGGGCCTGGACGGTCGCGTGCCCACCGCGATCACGATGTTGTCGGCCGTGATGGTCTCGACCGCGCCGTGACGAACGACTTCCACGCTGTGCGGGTCGAGGAATCGTCCGATGCCCACCTTGAGTTCGATGCCGTTGGAAGAGAAGTGACGCCGAACCACGTCGATTTCCTTGGCGATGACGCGGTGCGTCGCGGCCAGCAAGTCCGCGAAGATCGTGGCCCGCGCCTTGGCCAGCGCCTCGGGCGGCGTTTCGTAGTAATCGGTGCGCCCCGTGACCCGAAGGATCGCCTCACGCAGCGACTTTGACGGCACGGTCCCCGTGTTGAGCGCTGCGCCGCCGGGCATCTCCTGACGTTCGATCACGCACGCCGACTTGCCGAGTTTGGCGGCTTGAATCGCCGCCTTCTGCCCCGCCGGGCCCGAGCCAATCACGCAAAGGTCATAGTGCGGCATCCGGTATCCTTGCAGGCTCGCGCCTCGCGGGAAAGTCCGGCGTCACCTACTCGGAAAGAATCCGGCCGGCGATCTCACGCACCCGGGCCGTGCCAGACGCCGCAAACTGATCGCGAATCCGACGAAGCTGCGTCGCCAGCGAACCGTCGATCAGACGATCCCCGATCCGCAACTTGATCCCGCCGATCATCGCCGGCTCCGTATACGGATGCACGATCGCCTCACGGCCCATCGCCTGGCTCAGACGCTCGCGAATCGCCCGAAGGTCATCCGACGAGATCGGCTCGGCCGTGAACACATCCACTTCGACCCGCCCGAACCGCTCCTGGGCCATCGCATCAAGCGCGGCCACGATCGCCGGCAGATGATCCAGCCGACGCTTGCGATTGAGCATCACCAGGAACCGCAGCGTCAGACTCGACACGCGCTCCGAGAAGATTCGCTTCAGCGACGCCTCGCGCCCCACCAGCGGCACCGCGGGCGATGCCAGAAACTCCGAAAATTGCTTGTTCGAGCGGGCGAGATCAAGGACCGCTTCAAGTTCCGTCACGGCCGTCTCGATCGCGCCCTGCCCGCCGGCCGCATCGGCGAGTTCAAAGAGACTCCGGGCATAGATGTTGGCCAGAGCGTCGGGCGGCAGGTCTTTCAGCGGCATCGCATGGTCCTCACATCACACGTCCTACCGACACACACCTGGGTGGTACAGGCGTCTCGCCTGTACCCCATTACTCTCGGCCTCGGTGGTGCAGGCGTCTCGCCTGTACCCCGTCTCTCTTCCTTCCTCACGCCAGATCAGGCATCCAACTCTCAGTTCCGCCGCGCCTGAACCTCCGCCACCGACTCATCCACCAGCCGCTGATGATCCTTGGTGGTGACTTCCCGTCGGAGGATCTTCGAGGCCGTCAGCGCTGCGAGTTCACCCGCCTCGGCATACAACTCCGCAATGGCGGCTTTCTTGGCGACATCGATCTCGCGCCGCGCCCGTTCCTTCATGGTGGCCAATTCCCTGTCGGCCGTCGCGCGGAGTTCGGCCGACAGAGCCTGTTGGTGGGCCTTGGTCTCATCGAGCATGCGCTTGGCCTCAGCACGGGCCTCGGCGAGGGACTGCTCATACTGCACGAGCGCTTCTTTCGCCTGTCGCCGCGCGAGTTCGGCCGACTCGATCTCGGCCTTGATCTTCGCCTCTCGCTCGGCCAGACCCTTGGCGATCAACGGCCACGCCTTCTTCGACAAGACCATATAGACCAGGCCGAAGACCAGCAGCGTGGCGATGAACGCCGGAAGCCCCTGCGTCATCGGGGCGAGCAGTTCACCCTTCTCGCCATGAGCCTCATCCGCCGCGAGCAGCGTCCCGGCCAGCAGCATCGGCGACATCGCACCCAGAACCATTGCGCACCGTCTCATGCGACACTCTCCGCGCGACATCGCCGGCCGACCACGGCCGGCAACGCGCCACCAAACCATGAATCAAAGGAACAGCACGAGCACGCCCGCGAGCACCGCGAACAGCGTCGCACCTTCGACCAGCGCCGCCGCGATCAGCATGTTCTGGCTGATGTCGCCCTTCGACTCGGGCTGACGCGCGATCGACTCCACCGCGCCCTTGCCGATCAGGCCGATGCCGATCCCGCCGCCGATGACGGCCATGCCGCCGCCGAGCGCGCCAAGGCCCTTGCCGATCTTGTCAAGGTTGCCCGTGAGCTGCGCCTCGGCCGCGATCGGACCAAGAAGCGCCAGAACCACAACCGCCAGAACCACTTCCTTCGTCAGTCTCATCGTCGTACCCTCGATCCTTTCTCTGTTGATGCGATCAACAAACGTGTGTGAAAGACCATGCAACCCACCACTGCGCCCGCGCTAGTGCGCGTGCGCCGCGTGGCCGTGTTCCTCATCGTGCCCGTGGTGGCTCATCTGCGAGATGAAAATCGTCGTCAGGAACATGAAGATGAACGCCTGGAGCACCGCCACCAGCAACTCCAGGAAGTAAAACGCGAACATCGCACCCATCGACGCCAGCGAAATCGGTCCCGACACGATCATCGGAAGCGTCGTCGTCGACAGGCCAATGAACATGACCATCACCGCCAGCAGCACGTGCCCCGCCGTCATGTTCGCAAAGAGACGAATGATCAGCGCTGCGGGCTTGATGATGAACGTGCTGGCCAGTTCGATCGGGATGATGATCGGCCACACCATCGCCGGCGCGCCGCCGGTCATGTGCTGCGCGAACCCGCCCGGGCCGAGGTTGCGGAAGCCGTGAACCAAGTACGCGATCAGTGTGATCAGCGCCAGGCACGCATTGACCCACAGGTTGCCCGTGGCCGTGGCCCCAAACGGCGCGCGATGCTGAATCGACCACTCCGCGGGCACGACGCCCAGATGCGCCAGCCCCTTGATCGAAAAGAGCATCACGTCCAGCACGGGAATCAGGCCCAGCAGGTTGTTGAGCAGGATGAAGAAGAACAGCGTCCACAGGAAGTGGATGTACTTCTCGGTCTTATCGCCCAGGAGCGGCCGCACCACGCTGTCGCGCAGATAGATGCACATCACTTCAAGCACATGCGCCCACGTCCCGCGAGGCAGGTGTCGCTTTGATCCCAGGCTCTCCGGCCCCGTGTCGATCATCGACGCGAGCTTCGGGAACAGCCAGATCATGATCAGGCCCACGAGGAACAGGTTCCCAACGTGCGAGGACCAGATCCACCAGTTCTGCCCGCCGATCTCGATCCACCAGAATGGATGATTGACCACATGGTCGAGCGGATTGCTCGCGGCGAGCGTGGTGGGGGGAGTTGTCGTGAAGAGTTGAACCATCAGATGATGCCTTTGTCACGCACTCTTGGCCGTCATCGCGGGAAGCGCGACTCGAAGTTCCGCCGCCTTGGCCGCCACCCAACCCGCCGCCAGCCCGATCCACAGGGCCAGGGGTGAAGGGCCGAGAGTATACTGGGCCGCGATCCCTCCGACGACGATCACCGCGCCGCGAATCATCGAACCCGCCAACACCGCGAACCCAACCGACGAACCCGCCGGCCCGATCCGAAGCAACAGCAGCAAACCCACCGCAACGCCCACGGTCGTGATCGCCGCCGCGAGAATGCCCGCCTTGACGGCCTCGGCCGCACTCAAACCCAAGGCAAGCCCCACGCCAACCCCGGCGAGGCACGCAACCAGCCACCCAGCCCCGGCCGACCACGCCGCAAGCCGGATCACCGGGAGCCGTAACTCATGCTGTGCCGACATCGTCTGCAAAGGGAACCGCCGCGAAAAGGTGACCCATCGCGGCCGAAGACACCCCCCGGCCGAAGGGGAGGAGAGGATAGCCCCATGACCCCCGCCCGGCGAGTGTTCAAGCCGTGCCGATAGCGCAACCGCAAAGTCCTTTGGATTCAGTGGGGCGGGCCGTGTGCCGCGGCCATCGCTCGGGAGATGGCCGCGATGGAGATGCCATCCACCAGAGCAGGTATTCATCGCGAAGGCGCGAAGGGGAGGCGAAGATCGCGAAGGAGAAGGCAAGGGGGGGGTGGCATGGCCACGGCCTTGCGTGGCTATGCATGCGTGCAACCAGCCTTAATCCTCGCATAGCCATCCAGAGCGATGGCCATGCCACCCGGCGCATAGCCATCCA
>CAZTPJ010000061.1:0-23142 GCA_964614515.1 uncultured Phycisphaeraceae bacterium
CGAGGGTCTGCGCGATCTTGCCGGCGACTTGCATGTTGCCGCCGAGGCATTTGTACAGTTCGCTGTCGGTCCAATACTCCTCGAGGCCGTCGCCCTTGACCACCGCGAGTTGGCCGAGGTAACTCTGCGCAACGGTTTCGACGCCGTTGTCCACTGAAAGTTGCGTGCGCAGCGCGGCCTTGCACAGGTCAGAGGCCGACAGGTTGCGAATCCAATCTTCAACAGTCTTGCGATCGAGTTCGGCCGCGTTGGGCGAGGTCCACGGCTCGTCGGCGTTGATGTTCTCGGCGTCGGCGTTCATCGTGGACAGCGCGGCGTCCATTTCTTCATAGAGCGCCTCGGCCGCCGCCTCGTCGAGCATGCGTCCGGCGATGTGGACGGGGAATCGCAGGTCATCCTCCTCAACGACATCCGCGCGCTGCAGGCCAAGCCGAGAGAGGAATGCGAGCCAGATCGGGTGATTCGACCCGAAGAACTCCCCGCCTGCCTCGACGACGAGTCTGCCCGAGTCGCCCGGGGTTGACGAGCCCATGCCGCCAAGCGTCAGCACACGCCCGCCAAGACGCTGACGGGCCTCGATCACCTGCACATCCCACCGCTGGCCCGCGAGTTGATACGCGGCCGCCAAACCCGCGAAACCGCCGCCGATCACGAGAACCTTGGGTCCGGCGGGCTGGCGTCCGAACGTCGGCGTGACGCCCGCGGCGATAAGTCCGGCGGACGCGGCCAGCGCCGCCTTGAGCGCCTCGCGCCGCGACATCACGTCCGCCTCCGAGCCGAAGTGTCGATGCAACCTGCCAAACAGCGTCTGCGACATGATCTTCCTCCGATGGTGGTAAGGCTACAACCTTACCCACTTCAGAGGGTCTTGTCACGCGGGCGACCCGTGCCATCGAAGTCCGCTTCGGACCTCAGTACTCCTTCAACCCGTGCCATCGAGGTCCGCTTCGGACTTCGATGTTCTGGACCGGCTTCACGGCAAGACATCGAAGTCGGAGGAACCGACTTCGGGTGGCACGTCTGCATCACAGCCCCGCGCGGGCGAGGCGTTGTTCGACGTTGCTGCTTCGCACCATGCCGGGGATCAGGAACAGGTCGATGATCTGCCCGATCAGGAGGAGGCCGCCGGTGAGCAGCCAGATGATCCCCGTGATCCACCGCCCGTTGTAGAAGCGATGGATCCCGCAGAACCCGATCAGGCAGAAGAACCACAGGGCGTATGAGACTCCGGTTGACTTCAACGTTCACTCCCGGCGCGGGGGAAATGACGCCGCGCCATAAGATTCTTCGGAAAACCTGGATCGTGGTTGCGGAAGCGTTGGCACACCAAGACACTCGTCGTGCCATCGCCCGTGTCACCGAATTCTCTGAGTTCCCGCTACAACGACAGCAGCAGACGCTGCGGATCCTCGATTGAGTTCTTGATCGACACCAGGAACCGCACGGCCTCTGCGCCATCGATCAGGCGATGGTCATACGAGAGTGCGAGATACATCATCGGGCGGATGGCGACCTGGCCGGGTTTGGTCGGGTCTTCGACCGCGCGGTTCTTGATCGCGTGCATGCCGAGGATGGCGGCCTGCGGCGGGTTGAGGATCGGCGTGGACATCAGACTGCCGAAGATCCCGCCGTTGGTGATGGTGAACGTGCCGCCTTGCATCTCTTCGAGCGTGAGTTTTCCATCGCGAGCGCGGATGGCGAGATCCTTCACGGCCGTCTCGATCTGCGCGAATGACAAGTCCTGACAGTCGCGAATGACGGGCACGACCAGGCCCTTGGGGCTGGAGACGGCCATGGCGATGTCGATGTAGTCGTGCTTTTCGATGGCCGGAGCGCCCTTTTCATCGCTGACGATCGCGGCGTTGACGAGGGGAAAGGCTCTCAGGGCGTTGACGGCGGCGGTGACGAAGAACGACATGAAGCCCAGGCCCACGCCGTGGCGCTTCTCGAAGTCTTCTTTGTATCGCGTGCGGGCGGCCGTGACGGCGGTCATGTCGCACTCGTTGAAGGTCGTGAGCATCGCGGCCGTGTGCTGTGCCGCAACGAGCCGCTGGGCGATGCGTTGGCGCAGGGGGCTCATGCGTTCGCGTGTGACGCCGCGTGAGCCGCGCGGCGGTGGGGGGGGTGTCGTGGGGGGTGTCGTGGGAGACGTTGTGGCCGATGCGCCAGGCGCGCTGGGTGACGCGGCGGTGGTGCGATCAGTCCCGCGAGACTTCGCGAATGCAAGCACATCGTCCTCGCGAATGCGGTGGCCAGCGCCGGTGCCTTCGATCTGATCGAGGTCCACGCCCATGTCGGCTGCGAGTTTTCGGGCGAGCGGTGTGGCGCGGGCGCTGGAGCGCGGGGTGTCGGCCGTCGCCGTCGCGCCGCGCGCGGCGGATTCGGAACCGTTGGCCTTCGCCTCGGCGGATGATGTGGTCGCCGCGCGAGCGTCGGACGCGGTGGATTTGGAAGATTCCTTTGGTTTCGCGGCCGTCTCGTCAATCGAGCCGACCACCGCGCCGATTGGCACCTCATCGCCCTGTTTGGCCTGTTGTGTGAGGACGCCGGCGGCCGGGGCGGGAATCTCCATGGTCACCTTGTCGGTTTCGAGTTCCAGCACGGTCTCATCGCGTTTGACATAGTCGCCGGAGTTTTTGACCCAGCGCGAGATCACGCCGGAGGTGACGGACTCGCCGACGGTTGGGATGGTGATGTTCGTCGCCATGGTGACCGATCATGTGATGGATTGACGGCGTTCAGCCGCGGCGGGAAGACACAGCCTTGACGCCCGCGCGGCCGGCGTCCGCCGAGGCCGACGCGGCCGGCTTCTCGCCGACCGCACGCTGAAGAATAGACTCCTGCTCGAAGATGTGCCGGGACTTTGAACCCACGGCCGGGGAAGCGCTCGCGTCGCGCCCGATATAGCCCAGCGCGGGGACGCCGGCGAGCGTGCGCAGCACGTCGGCGATGTGCAGATACGCCCCGGCGTTTCGCGGCTCTTCCTGGACCCAGACGCGCTCGGCCGCGGCGGGATAGGACGCGTTGATCGCCTTGAACAGGTCCACATGGAGGGGATACAACTGCTCAATGCGGATGATGGCGAGGTCGTCGCGCGCGATGGCATCGCGGCGCTCGGCGAGTTCAAAGTAGACCTTGCCCGTGCAGAAGATCACGCGCTTCACGCCGCCCTTGGACGCCGGCGTCTCGACGAAGCGCGGATCGTCAATCACCTCACGGAAGGAACCGTGCGTGAGTTCGTCGATCGTACTCGTCGCCACGCGAAGCAGGCTCTTGGGCGTCATCACGATGAGCGGCTTGCGGAAACTCCGCTTCACCTGCCGACGGAACAGGTGGAAGATCTGCGACGCCACCGTCGGATACACCACCTGCATGTTGCCGTTGCCGCACAACTGCAGGAAGCGCTCCATGCGTGCGGACGAGTGTTCCGGCCCAGCGCCTTCATAGCCGTGCGGAAGCAGCATCACCAGGCCCGACCAGCGTTCCCACTTCGCCTCGGCGGAGGCGAGGAACTGGTCCGTGATGACCTGCGCGCCGTTGACGAAGTCGCCGAACTGCGCCTCCCACAACACCAACTGACCCGGATCCACCAGCGAATAGCCGTATTCATACCCCACGACCGACGCCTCGCTGAGCGGACTGTCAAAGACGCTCAATCGAGCCTGTCTCGGACGGCCGTCAGAACCCTGTGATCCGGGCGGCCGGTCCGTGCCGGGTTCGCCGGCCTCTCTGATGTTGTTCAGCGGGACGTAAGGCGTGCCGCTTTCGAAGTCGCGCATGACCGCGTGGCGATGGCTGAACGTGCCGCGCCGGCAGTCCTGCCCGCTCAGACGCACGGGAATGCCCTCAACCAGCAGCGAGCCAAAAGCCAGCGATTCCGCATCGGCGTAACTGATCTGACGAGTTCGAGGAAGGTCACGACGAGCCTTGAGCAGGCCTTCGAGTTTTCGGTTGATCGTAAACCCGTCGGGCACACGGCCGAGGGCTTCGCAGATCTCCTCCAACGTCTCCATGGGCACGCCGGTCTCGACATCTTCATGCCTGAACCCGGGTGTCAGGCCCGCCCACCGGGCGCTGCCCGCGTCGATCGTCGGGTCATACGGGGTCTGCTGCGCGGCGGCCTGCGCCCGCTCCAGAGCCGCGGCCAACTGATCCCGAATCGACTCCATGTCCTGATCGCCAATCACGCCCTCGGCCAGCAGACGTTCGGCATACACATCCAGCACGGCTCGCGTCTTGCTGATGAGCGAATACAACACCGGCTGCGTGAACGAGGCTTCATCCTGCTCGTTGTGCCCGTATCGACGGAAGCACACGAGATCAATCACCACATCCTTGCGGAACTTCTGCCGATAGCGCACCGCCAGATCGGCGACGGTGACGACCGCCTCGGGGTCCATCGCGTTCACGTGGAACACCGGCGCTTCGA
Source organism: uncultured Phycisphaeraceae bacterium (assembly GCA_964614515.1). Classification (GTDB taxonomy): domain Bacteria; phylum Planctomycetota; class Phycisphaerae; order Phycisphaerales; family UBA1924; genus CAZTPJ01. The sequence continues at coordinate 4,430 of CAZTPJ010000061.1, forward strand.
TCATCTTCGCCACGTCCGTGCAGTACCGGCTCGAACGTCCATCTTCCGGTGATGTCGTGAACCCGATGAGGTTGTTCACGACGATGTGAATCGTCCCGCCCGTCGTGTAACCTTCGCACCCGCTGAGGTTGAAGACCTCGGCCACAATGCCCTGCCCGGCCATGGCCGCATCGCCGTGCGTCAGGATCGGAATCACCCGACGGCGCTCCATGTCGCCGCGGAAGTCCTGCTTGGCGCGGGCACGTCCGACGACGACCGGGTCCACGGCCTCAAGGTGGCTAGGATTGCTCGCCATCGCCAGTCGCAGCGTACCGCCGTTGGGGAAGTGTCGCGTGGCCGAGTATCCGCGGTGATACTTCACATCACCGCCGCCGGCGACGAAGTCCTCTTCCCAGGTGTCCTCAAACTCGGTGAAGATCTGTTCGAGCGTCTTGCCGAGGATGTTGTGCAGGACGTTGAGCCGACCGCGATGGGCCATGCCCAGCACGACTTCCTCCGCGCCCAGGTCCGTCGCGCGCTCGAGCACATGGTTGAGCAGCGGGATGAGCGATTCGGCGCCTTCGAGGCTGAATCGCTTTTCGCCCTGATATCGCTTCCCGAGGAATCGCTCAAAGGTCTCGGCCTGAAGGATCTGTCGAAGCAGGTGCGCCCGCTGGCCGCGATCCAGCGGCAGACGCCCGTCATGTTCTTCAAACGCCTGTCGCAGCCAATCGCGCTCTTCGACATCGAGGATGTGCATGTACTCAGCGCCGATGGATCGGCAATACGTCTTTTCGAGTTTGGCCACGACCTCACGAAGGGTGGCCGTCTGGGGCAGACCGACCGAGCCGGTGTCCACACGGCGGTCAAGATCGTGTTCGCTCAGGCCGTGATAGGCGAGGTTCAGGGCCGCGGGGCGGGGCCGGGGTCGATCGAACGGATCAATCTGCGCTGCCAGGTTTCCGAGCGAGCGGTAGGCCTCGATGAGATCGACGACGGCGGACTGAAAACGGGCGAGGGATTCACCCCCGCCCAGGCTTCCTTCCAGACCGAGTTCAAAGCCCTCGTAGAACGCGCGGAGATCGGCCGGGACCGACAGTGGGTCGGTCTTGAACCGCGCATATTCCTGTTCGAGGTAGTCAGCGTTCCAGGCGTTGACGGACGAAGCGTTGGCTCGTGGCCCCGAGGTCATCTGGCCCTCCCTGAGGCGGCCTCTATCTGCACACACTCCCCCCCGATGTTGGCGAGCATGATACTAGCATCGACGATCGGACCACGACATACGCCAACGTGAAGGAACGACCGAGAATCCCTCTCTACGGCCCTGGGACTCTTCCAGTTCCGGCAACGCGCAGCCTTGGCCGATACGTCCTGCATCAAAGGGGATCCTGGCCGGGGTGAACTCGGGAGTACGCCTTCCCTAGCGAACCCGGCCGACGGTCACGGGAATGGTATCCCGGGAGGCGATCGGAGCGCCGTTGGTGGGGGTAAAGAGACACCCGAGCGTCGCCTGGTTGGTCGGCAGGTTTTCCTTGCCGGCCGGACGCAGGTCTAGAACGAACTGAAACCGCGGCCCCAGCGGGGAATCGGACATCGCCTGCGCCGAGTAGGCCGCGTCGAACTCCCAGATCGCGAGCACCTGTGTTCCGCCTTCGCTTCCGGAGGCGGGGCCAAAGAGCGTGAACTTGAAGCCGCCTTCCGCGCTGATCGACGGGGCGTAGCGCACGTCATCGCCGAAGAGGTACACGTACACGAGCGAACTGTCGCGAAGTTCGTTCGCGTCGGTGTCGGTGAAATCACGCGCCACCATGGACAGCATCGCGGGCTTGATGTTCGCCGGTTGACGCTGCGGTGTCGTGTCCCCCCGGCCGCCATCGTCAGACACGCACGCGACCAACGCCAGCACGGCCGTCACGAGGAATCCTGTCTGAATCAGCGGACGATGGCTCATGGCTTCGCGGGCTCCGTCGCGGGTGCGTCGGCGGGCTGTGACGGTGCTTCCGGTTCGAGTCGGAAGTTCTCCGGATCGCTTCGCTTGAGTTCTTCGAGAATCCGGTCCGCCGGGGTCATGCGCAGGATTTCGTGATCGCTGTACCTCTCGATGAGTTCGACGGCTTCGCCTTCCTCGCCGGGAATCACGCGCGGGGTGAGGATCACGAGCAGTTCCGTCTTGACGTTGCTGAAACTCTTCGAGCGGAAGATCCAGCCCACAACCGGGATGTCGCCCACGATGGGAACCTTCGTGCGGCGCTCTTCCAACTGCGTCTGGATCAGTCCGCCAAGGACAACCGTCTGGCCGTCGCGCACGCGCACCACGGTCTTGAGTTTGCGCTGCGTGAGAATGTCCGCCTGGAAATCCTCGGAAATCTGGCTCTTCTGGGCGCTGATGGCGGAAATCTCAGGCTCAACCTCCAATCGAACGAATCCGTCCGACGCGATCGACGGCGTGACGTTGAGGATGATGCCGATGTCGCGACGTTCGATGTTGGCGACGGTACGGCCATCGGTCGTGCGCTCCGTACTCTCCACCAGCGCGACGTTTTCGCCTGCCTGGAAGTTGGCCGTCTCGTTGTTGGTGACGGTGATCTGCGGACGACTGAGCACTTCGAGTTTGCCCTTGGCCTGCAGCGCGCGGAGGATCAGTTCAAAGTCCGTCGAGGCAAACGTGAGGTTTGGCACGCCCAGCGCGCTGGCCACGCCCGCCCCGGCCGCGAGCGCTCCGAGCGTGTACATGTCGCCGCCGAATTCATTCAGACGGAAGTCCGCACCCCAACTGTCCGAGTCGTCCAGCGTGACTTCGGCGAGAAGAACCTGAATCAACACCTGCGGCGGTGCGGCATCAAGTTCCTTGACCATCTGCCGCACGATCTCGATGTTTCGCGGCGAGGCGGAGACGAGGACGGTGTTGCTCTTGGCGTCGCCGACGACGGTCACTTCGCGTTCCAACTGCGAGGAGAACGAGCCCATGAGTTCCGGGCTGAGCGTCTGGCGCACGCGATCCGCCTCGCGCTGGAAGTACGTCTGGAGCGTCGTTTCCACTTCCGACGCCTGCGCGTTGCGCAGGCGATACACGAAGCCCTCGCGCTCCGTCGCCTCGATGCTATCGAGGTGTTCGACGATGCGCCGGACATCCTTGATGTACTGTTCCGTGCCGGAGACCAGCAGCGTGTTGGTTCGCGCATCGACGGTGATGGCGAGTTGCTGACGCTCATCGGGAATGGGCGTCAGGCGCATGCCGGGGATCGTGCCCGGCTCATCTTCGGGGCGAGGTTCGGCCGTGGCGGTCGGAACCAGCACGAGCCGCCCGCCCTGTTCCTGAAGATTGAACAAGTCGCGAAGGAGTCGGGCCATGGCCGCCGCGTCGGCGTTGATGAGTTGAAACTCCGCGACTTCGCGCTCGCCACGCCGGGATGAATCGAGGTCCTCAATGATGTCGAGGATCAGGCCCATCACGTCGGCCGGAGCGCCGACAAAGATCGTATTCGTTCGCGGATCGGGGGTGAGTGTGACGAGTTCGCGGACGGCGCCGTCGACTTCGGCTTCGCTCGGTTCGCGCCCCATGCCCTCTTGAATCTCCTGCACGACGCGTTCGCGGAAATAGCGCAGCAGCGTCGCCTGCTGAGCCCCCAGCCCGCGCGTCCGGCTGATCGGCTGCCCCGCCAGCACCGCTTCGAGCAAGTTCACAACCTCCAGCGAATTCGCGGACTCAAGGGCCACGGGGCGGATCTCGCGGACTTTCGCGATCGCGGCCGTGTCGATGCGCCGAACGATCTCCGTGACGGCCACGATGTCCGCATCGGTGCCGGTGACGATGAGCGTGCTCAAGCGGTCATTGGGCACGACCACCACAGAGCCTGCGCCGCGACGTTCGTTCTCCTTGTCGGCGTACAACTGTCGTACGGCCGCGGCGGCTTCAGTCGCGGTCGCCGAGGAGACGGCGATGAGTTCCGTTCGTTCACTGCCCGGGGCCGTGGCGACGCCCGTGGTGAGGGCTTCGAGCAGATCCTTGACGACCTGAAGGTTTTCGTTGCTGGCGACGACGATCAGGACGTTGTTGATCGGCTCGGCCTCGATGCTGAAGGTGTCGAGCGAACTTTTGACGGCGCCGGAGCGGACACCGGCCTCGATGCGCTCGCGCATGAGCGCCTGAATCTTCGGCGCGAGTCTACGGGCATCCTGCGTACCGACGGGCACGACGTGAATCCCGACGATGGCCTGCGCCTCTTCCGCGTCAAGCCGCGAGAGAATGCCGTCGAGAATCGCGAAACTCGATGGGCTGGTCGAGACGATCAGCGTGTTCGTCCGCGTGTCGGCCTGCACGATCAGGCGATCCTCCGGTCGCGAGGCGCCAACCTGCTCGCGCTCGCGGAAGATGCCCGAGACAACCTGGGCCACGCGATCCGCGGCCGCGTGCATGAGCGGATAAAACCGCACGGAGTTCGCCGCGGAGGCGAGTTCCACGTCGAGCGTCGAAACAAGTTCCTTGACGAGTGCGAGGTTCGCCTGTGACGCGACGACGATCAGCGCGTTCATCTGCGGCTCGGGCGTGATGACCACGTTCGTCAGTGACGCGAACAGGTCAGCCTCCACATGGGCCTCGGGATCGGTCGGGTCTTTGCCTGCTTGAAGCAGGCGCAGGCGGGCGACCTGGCTGCGAATGTTCGACGCGTCCGCGGGAAGGCGCGTGCTGTCCACCAGCACCGTGCGCAGCGTCTGCGCCAGTCGCGTTGCGTCCGCGTGCTGGAGCGCGATGATCGTCGGTTCCACCCACCCCGCCGCATCTTTGCTGTCAAGTTGCCCGATGAGCAATTCGACAAGCGCCACGGCCTCTTCGCGACCGGCGACGAACAGCGTGTTCGTGCGATCGTCAATCGACACGGCGATCTCGCCCGCGAGGGCCTGGCCCGTGGCCGTGGTCGGCACGCCGCGGCGCTGCGTGCCGGGCAGTCGTCGCAGCGCTTCACCCTGCTGAAAGAGTTCGTCGATGATGCGTTTGGCGCGGGCGGCCTGGGCGTTTTCGAGCGGAATGATGCGCACGACGACCGCATCGCCGATGGGCAGCGTATCAAGCGAGTTGACGATCTCCGTCAGCGCCTGCACGTTCGCGGGCGTTGACGCGATCAACACGGAGTTTGTCGTATTGTCCGGCAGCAAACGAATCGGCACGGACACATCGAGCGTCAGGTCGTCCTTGCCCACGCCCGGGCGCATGAAATTGATCCGGCGAAGTTGCTCGGCGATGGCCAGCGCCGGCGCTGTCGCGGCGACCTGTCCCTGACCACCGAGCATCTGCCGAAGCGCGTTGACAACATCGCTGGCCGTGTTCTTCTTGAGGGCGATGACCGTCACATGCTGATCCGCGGCGAGCGGTTCGGCATCGAGCGCACGCACGAGACCCACGATCACCGGTCCATCCTGGGGCGAGGCAATGACGGCCAGCGCCTGTCGCGAGGTCAGCGGCACGATCGTCACCGGTTCGCTCACCACGCCCTGTCGATCCGGCGGCGGCGGACGCGTGACGCCCATCTGCTCGAGCATCTGCCGGACCTGATCGGGCGAGTTGTGCTTCACGTCGATAATGAACACGCCGGGGGCCAGCCCGGCCGGGACGCCGGGCTGATCGCCGCCGGGAAGTTCAATCGCGCCGTCGAGTTCGGCCACGACGCCGCGAATCTGATCGAACACACGCTGGCTGCTGGCGATCACCAGCGAATTCGTCCCGCGATCAACCTGCACGCTGAGCGTTTCGCCGAGCTCCGTGGCCGTGCGGGCGAACGCTGTTTGAATCGTATTTTGCAGGCGTGCGGCCGGGACAAACTGAAGTCGCAGCACGCGGACTTCGGGCATGGCGTCCTCGCGGTGCTGGAGTTGTTCGGCCAGCGCGAGGATCTCGGCCATGTCGGATTCATCGGCGCGGACGACGAGCGAGTTGCTGGCATCATCGCCATAGATCATGGCCGCCCGTCCACCTGCGCGCCCGGGGCGCTGCACCATCACCGCGCGGATGGCTTCGGCCACGCGCGAAGCGCGCCCGGCGCTGAGCGGGACAACCTTGGCATCGGCGAAGCGCGCGATGTCGGGACGATCAAGTTGCTCGACGATCTTCTGAATGCGATCGAGTTGCTTGCGCCCGGCGAAGACGATCAGCGAGTTGGTCTGCACTTCGGCCGACACCGTCGGAACATCTTCACCTTCGATCAGCACGGACGGATCATCAAAGAAGGGCATATCACGGCCGCCCAGGCGCTGCATGGCGCGCTGGCGCGCCTCGGCCTGCACGCGCTCGCGATTGAGTTGGGCTTCCATCGGTGCGCGGAGGCCTTCGTTCAATGCTCGCGCGACGCTCTGCGCATCGGCGTGGACAAGCGGGATGAGCAGCAGTTGACGCTCCGTGTCGTACTCGTCGGAGTCGAACTGCTCGAGCAGCGCGAGGATGTCCGCCCACTCCGCCTCACCCGCGCTGATCAGAAGCGAGTTGGTGACAGGGTCCGGGACGATCGACACGGCCCGGGCGCCGGGAGTCTTGGCGGCGCGGGCGAAACGCCCGTAGAAAAACTCGAGCGCCTTAAAAACCTGTTCGGCGGGTGCGAACTGGAGTTTGACGAACTCGGTTCTCTGCGTCTCGTCGGCGGGCACGTCGAGCGTCTCGACCATTTTGAGGATGCCTTCGATTTCGTCGGCCGGGGCGTTGATGGAGATGGTGTTGGCGGTGGGGGAGTAGTCGATGCTGGGTTCGATTTCGCCCGGGACGCGGCGACGCGCACGCACCATCTGCGAGAGCGTGGTGTACACCTCCGATGCGATCGCGTGCTTGAGGCGCACCTGCCGGAACTCCACAAGCGACTGGACCTTCTCCGCATCGAGCGTTTGGATCTGCTCCTTGACCAGCGCGATCGCCTCGTCGGAACCCGTCAACATGATCGAGTTTGATCGTGCGACGGGCGTGATCTTCACGCGAACGCCGGCGGGAAGCGCGGATTGCAGCGCCTGCGCAACCTCGGCCGCACGCGCGGTTGTCAGGGAGATCGTCACAACGCCGCCGGCCTCGGGCGCGGAGTCCAGTTGTTCGAGCAGCGACTCGATCTGGGCGAAGTCGTCCGGCCGTGCGGAAATGATGAGCGAACTGGTGCTGGGCTGGGGTGTGATGATGACGCGATCTTCGGCCCGGGTGCTGGCGGGGAACTGCCCGCGAAGAATTGTCGCGGTTTCCTGCGGCTCGCGATTGCGCAGGGCGTAGACCTCGATGCGTCGGTTTTCGCCGACCTCGGGTTTGTCCATCTGCGCCACGAGATCATTCATCAGGGCCAGGCTGGCCTCATCCGCGGCCACGATCAGCACGTTGCCATCCTGCGAACCGATGACGGTGACGGCGTTGGCGGGCAGGCCCTGTTGCCGGGCGCGATCCTGAAAGAACCCGCGGAGGCTGTTGGCCGTGCGCCCCGCGTCGGCGTGGCGCAGCGAGATCGTCTCGATCCGCTGGTTCGGCAGGCCGGAGGCCTCGGCGAGTTCCTTGACGTACTGCTCGGCCTGCTCGACCATCGCCTGTTCGCCGACGAGGATGACAAGTCGTCGCATTTCATCGACCTCGACCGTGAGGCGCTGGATGCCGAAACTGATCCACCAACGTCCGCGATCGTTCTCGGTGAAGGCGTTGCGAACGACGTTGGCGATCGCGCGCAGGTCCGCCTTTTCGACGGGAATCGCGCGAACCACCTTGCGCGTCACATCCGACGTGGGCTTGTCCAGTTCCGCCACGATGTTTCTGACGACGTTCATCGTCTCGCCCTGGCCGAGGATGATGACCGAGTTGCTGCTGTCCTGCGTGTAGACGTAGAGTTTGTCCTGTGCGGCCGCATCCTGGCCGCGCCACCCGCCCCAGACGCGCTCTTCCTGCAGCGCCCATGTGAGATCGACGAGCATTTCGTTGAGATCCTGTGCGCGGGCGTTCTTGAGCGGAATGATCTCCCACTGAAGGTCCTGCGATGGCGCGGGTGCATCGAATGTCGCGATCATCTCTTCGATCTGCTTGAACTCATCATCGGATGCGGCGACGACAAGCGTGCCCGTGCGCCGATCGCCGACGATGGTGACAGTTCGTGTGGGCTGTTGTCCGCGTCGCGTGGTCGCGCGGGCGCGGTCATCAAAAAACCGCGACAGCGCCGTCGCCACGCCCTGTGCATCGGCGCGTTCGAGTTTGATCGTGCGCACTGGCAGGCCGGTGACGGCCGTGGTGTCCACTTCCGCGACGATGCGACGAATCTCCTGCGTGGTGGCATCATCCGCGCGAACGACGAGCAGATTCGAGCCATCTTCGGCGGAGACGCGGATGCGTTCGGCCTTGCCTGGGTCTCGCCCGACGAGGATTTCATCGACGATGCGCTTGACGGTCATCGGCGCGGCATTCTGCAGCGCGATGATCGAGAGCGACAGGCCGTCATCCTCGGCCGGGGCATCGGCCTCGGCGAGCAGGCGCTGAACTTCGGCGTGCTGGGCATCGGCGGCGGTGACGAGCAGGGAGTTTGTGCGATCATCAGCGACGAAGCGTGCCTGCGGCAGATCGCTGCCGCGACGCCCCGCCCCCTGGCGCTGCGCGTCAAAGAGCGATTGCATCGTGCGCGACAAGTCGGCGGCCCTGGCGTTTGTCAGCGCATAGCGCCGAATCGCCAGACGATCCGTCACCGGACTCTGATCGAGCATTGCGACAAACGCATCGACCAGCGCGAGCGCCTCGGCCGGGCCGGCGACGATGAGCGAGGCATCGTTGGGATCGGGGATCACGCGCACCTGCGCGGGATCAATCGTGGTGCGAACAGACTCGCCCTCGCCCTGAAGCAGCGTGACATCGAGCGTTCGCAGATATCGCGTCGCCTGGCGTCCGCGGGGCTGCGCGCCGAGCAGATCCTCAATCGCCCGCGCTGCGTTGCTCGCGGAGATCAGCGAGAGCGGATAGATCTTGACCGTCAGCGCCGCCGACGCCTCAAGCCGCGAGACCGACGCGATCAACTGGCTGATCGGTTCAAAGTCCGTGTCGTTGGCCCACACGATCAACGCCCCGCCGGAAGGATCCGGAATCGTCGAGACCGGCCCGGTCAGGCCGCCGGGGTTGACGGCCGTGGCGCGGCCGAGTTGCCGCACGGTTTGATCGACGATCTGCGAGAGCGCCCGCGCGTCGGCGCCGTCGGGCAGTGTGATGATGCGCACGCGCGTGGGTTCGGCGGGCATCTGGCGTTCGAGTTCCGCCGCGAGTGCTGCGAGGTGTTCGGTCATGCGCGGCGAGCCGACGATCATCAGCGAGTTGGTCACCGGATCGACGGCGATGACGACATCTTCATCGGGTCGCGCAGGCGTGGTTGCGGGTTGTGCGGCGGCTGGAGTGTTCTGCATGGCCACCGCTGACATCGCCACGGCCGCGGCGATGGCGCGATGGATGCCCGGGGCGGGCGCATCGTGGCGCAGACCATCCGGCGCGTCGCGTCGCGCATCGCTGCCTTTGCTGTCGGGCGCCTTGAGCAGTTCATCAACGGAAATCACTTCAACCTTCACGCCCTTGCGCTGTTCGAGCAGCCTGCGAAGCGTCTCGGCCATGACGGCCGCATCGGCCCGCGAGCGGTCCACCGGGATCATGCGCATCTGTCGGCTGGTGGTGAGCGTGGCGTCGTCGATCTCCCTCGCCAGGCCTTCGATGATGGCCATCTGCGATTCGGTGGCGCGAACGACCATCGAGTTGCTGCCGCGATCCACACGCACCGTCGGCGGAGGTTCGACGGATTCCTCTTCGGCAAAGACGGCCGCGATGTTGGCCGAAAGTTCGACCGCGTCGGCGTTGGTCAGCGGGATGACGCGGACGAATCGGCGCGACTCGCCGCGCTCGGTGTGGGCTTCGGCGTCGAGTTCGGCGACCATCTGTTCGGCAAGTTCGAGAATCGGCAGCGGCGCGCTGACAACCACCGCGTTGAGCCGCCGCTCGGCCGCCACACGCACGTTGCCCATCGGATCCTCGCCCGTCTGTTGCAGGTAGCCCGGCACGGCCCAGTTGGGCAGCAACTCAATCACGGAACCCTTCTTGAGCACGCTTTCGATGATCGGGGCGACGGCCTCGGCCCGCGCGTGACGCAGGAACAACGTCCGCACGCCCACGCCCGATGGTTCGATGCTCGCGTCCATCTCGCGCACGAGCGCCTCGGCCTGCGCGATGCGCTCGCTTGAACCTGAAACGACGATCGAGTTGCTCGACGTTTCAGCGCTGACCGTCGGGCGACGCTCGCCGGGTTTCGCCGCGGCGTCCAGCGCGGTTCGCACGGCATTCGCCGCGGAGGCCGCATCGCCTTTGGTCAATCGAATCACTCGAACGTCGATGGCGCTGGTGCCCTCGGTCTGGCGATCGAGCGCGGCGATAATCTCGTGTGCCACGGGCATGAGCACCGTGGGGGCGCTGATGATGAGGCGGTTGGTCTGCGCATCGGCCCGGGCCGTGGGCATCGGCACGCCAAGGCCCGCGCGTTCGGCCTTTCGCAGTTCATCCGGCCAGCGGGAGCGATCAGACAAGAGTCCCTGCACGGTTCCCGCCATCGCGGAAGCGTCGGCGTGACGCAGGTCGAGGAGAACAACATCCATCGCCGGCGCCGCCACAGCGCGATCGTCAAACTCGCCGAGCAAGCGAACGGCCTCGGAAACCTGCGTCTCCGTGCCGACGACCACGATGCTCGCGCTGCGCGGCTCGACCGTCATGTCGCACGGGCGACGGCCCTGTTCCACCGTCGCGTTGACGATGCGAGAGACCGTGCTCGCCAGCGCGTGCGGATCGGCCTTGGCCGGTGTGAACGTTGCGGCCGTCATCTCCGAACGATCCGCGGGCTGATCGAGCCGCGTGATGATCGTTCTCGCGAGTTCCAGCGTCGCGGCGGGCGCGGAGACCATCAGCGAGTTGGTCCGGGCATCGGCCTCGACGCGGATCGTCGGTTTGCGGAAGAGTTCCGGGCGATTGCGCCCATACTGCAACTGAAGCCGAAGAATCTGCGGATCCGTCTCCTGTTGATCCGTGAGCAGACGCTGCACGGTCTGCGAGATCTGCGTCGCCTCCGCGAACTTCAGCGCGAAAGTCTCCACGGCCAACGTTTCGGGATCATCCGGACGCAGGTCGAGTTGCTTGACGAGTTCTTCAACCTTTTCCAGATCCCGCGGCGTACCCGTGAGCACCAGCGCATTCGACGCGGCCACGGCCAACACGCTCACCGGTCCGCCATTGGGCAGATCCATGTTCGGCAGGGCCTGCGTGATGCTCCCGGCGACCTGCGTAGCGTCGGCGAAGAGCAGCGGCGTGACGCGCAGCACGCCGCGACCGCCGGCGCCATCGACATCCATCGCCTTGATGAGTTCCTCGGCGATGGGCATGATCGACTCGGGCGCGGAGATGATGAGCGTGTTCGACGTCGGGTCGGCCGCGACTTCGAGCAGGGACTGCACGTCGGCCGGCCCCCCCCACACGCCCTCGCGCCGCTGTTGCTCGCGGACGCGGGTCATCAGCAGTTGCGTGAGTAAGGGTTGAATGCGATCCGCCCGCGCGTGCGCCAGCGCGAACATCTTCATGCTCGTTGTCGGGCGCTGCGGCGCGGTGTCAAGTTCGCGCAGCAACTGGTTGACGGCCTCAAAGGCCTCGGCCGGACCACTGACGACGATCATCCGCGTGGCGTGATCCGCGGTGAAGCCCACGGGCACGCGCGATCCCGGCGCCAGCGCGCCGCGCGCTGACAACTCGGACAACGACCGTGTGATCGTGTTCAGGTCCGCGTGCGCAACGCGATAGGCGCGAATTTCCACGCCGGCCGTGGGCGCATCGAGTTCACGCACGAGCGCATCGATCACCGCGAACTGCTCCGGCTCCGCGCGAACGATGATCTGGTTGCGATCGTCGATCGGTTCGTACACGGGTTCAATCAGGCGCGAACCATCCGAAGGGGCGAGCATCAGCCGCGCGATGCGCGACAGTCGCGAAACCAACTCCGTCGGACGTGCCGATGTCAGCGAATACGTCCGCACTTCGGTTTCGATGATGGCCGTGGTCTCGACCGAGCGCAGGAGGGCTTCGAAGCGCGTCAGTCCTTCGCGTCCGCCAATGAGCGTGACGACGCCGGATTCCGTGTCCACGCTGGCCGAGACTGGTTCGCGCTCGGCGAGGGTGGTCTGGGCGTAGAGATCGCGAGCGGTGGCGGTGAGTCGCTCGGCCTCGCGGGCGATGCGCACCTGTCGGGCTTCGCGTTCGACTTCGCGCGGTCGATCCATCGCCGCGATCATCTCGGTCAGCGATGCGACATCTTCCGGCGGGCCGACGACCATCAGGCCTCGCCCGTCGGGCGCGGGCACCACCATCAACATGCGTTGCTGTCGCGGCGTGAGCAGGCGCGACGTGATCGCCTGCGCGGCATCGGCCTGAAGATGGTTGAGCGGCACGACCTGGCCGACGCGCTCCGGCGTCGCGGGGCGCGATTCCCCATCGCCAGCGCCGGGATCGATTTCGCCGATCAGCGCCACGGCCTGGGCAAGGAGTTCGGCCGCGCCGATCACCGCGAGTTTGCCCGCGCTCGGCAGCGCCACGACCGTCGGACGCTCCGCCGCCGGCAGGCCCGCGAACATCTGCGTGATGTGCCGTGAGGCTTCATCGGGCGTGACGGCCTCAAGCGCGAAGGTCATCAACTGGCGACCGCTGGCGCCGCCGCCGGGCACGTCGAGCATCGCGATCAGGTTGCCGATCATCTCCACGCGCGCCTTGGGGCCGACGGCCAGAATCGAGTTGGTTCGCGCATCGGGGTAGAAGTTCAGCCCTTCGATGTTGACATCCTGCACGTTCTGTCGCGCGCCGCTCTGCCGGTCGATGATGACCTGGCGCTCGCGTACGCGGACGAGGGCCGTGAGCGCCTGGCCCACGGCTTCCGCTTTCGCGTGCTGGAGCGGGAACAGTTCGACATGTTGATCAACGAGGTCGCGATCGAGAATCTGCACGATGGCCGCGATGCGCCGGCACTGGGCGGCCGTCTCGGTCACGATCAGCGAGTTCTGGGCCTCCATCGGCACGACGGCGCCATACTCGGCGACGAGTGACTTGACGTGGTTGGCGACGACTTCGGCCTTGGCGTTGTTGAGCGGGATGGTGAGCGTGACGATCTCATCGGGGGGCACATCGCCGGGCACGAGGCCCTGGAACGTCTTGCCCGCCTGTCGCGCCGCGTCGGTGATCGTTGAGAGGTAGAGATAGCCCCCTTCGTGGCGCAGTTGGAGTTTGTGCATGTTCAGGAAGCGATTGATGATCGTCATCGCTTCGTCGAACGAATATGACTCGGGGCTGATGAAGGTGATCTGGGCCTGGGGCGCGGCCGCCTGCGAAATCATCGGCAGGCCGGTCTCCCGCGAGAAGAAGTCCAGCACCTGCGCCACCGGCGCATCCTTGAAGTTGAAGCGAATCGGCTTGGCCGCATTGACCCGCGCGCTTTCATCCTTCGCTTCGGCGGCGCCGCCGGTTGGCGAGGCTTGTCCTTCTTGTGCGTGGGCGTGCTTTGGCAGTGCCATCGCAACCGCCACGCAGCAGGCCATCAACGTCAGCGATCCTCGCCGCATCTGCCGCTCCCTTCATATCGAACTTCCGATCGTCGCATCATGCTCTACACCATACGCTCGCCCGGGGAGGCTGTCCGGGTCATGGCCGGCGTGAAATGCCGGCGCCTTCTTGAGACTGGTCGATCGTTCCGGTGACGCGTCGCTGGTCGAGCGTCTGGCCGTTGGACAATTCGCACAGGTTTTCCGCGTGGGACAGCGTCGCGAGTTCACCCTCGCCCTCGACGAATGTCACGTCAAGAATCATCTCACCTGGCGAAAGAAACACGTACTCATTCGTTCGCGTGTTGACGAACATCGCCTGCACACCCTGGCGCGGGCTTTCAGAGATGCCTGACAGACGCCACTCGTGATATGCCGGGGCGGGCGGACCCGGGTCTGGCTTGGGCGGCGCGGGTTTGGGCGGGGTCTCCGCGATGCGAACCGGCGCGGGCTCCTTGAACATGTTCTTTGAAACGATGCTCGCGAACGCCCGTCGATCCTCTTCCGACAGCGTCACGCGCGTCGGTTCAGGCTCCGTCGGGTCCGCAAGGTCGGGCACGAACAGCGTCGAAACCGAGACGCGAACCGTAAACCGGTCTCGATTCCGCCCCTCCGGCGTCAACCGAAAACTCTCGACCCGTCCGACCCACGGCTGCGCCCGCAATGCCGCCATCACACCAAGCACCTGCTCAAGACTCCCCGCCGCCGAAACCTGCCCGCGAATGACATAGCCGTCGATCTGCTCGCGGAACGTGGACAGCAGCCGCCGGTCATCAAGGCGAGAACTCCCCGCGGGGTTCTTCATCCGCTCAGGAGTCCCGCTGGTCACCTCCACGCTTTGCAGGCCGCAGTCCTGCGCCACGGCCGTCAAAAGGCTGCGGAATCGGTGTTCGACCGTGTCGATACGGGAGCCAAGCGTGGTCGCGGCGATGTCTTTGAGTCCCGAGCGGACCTCGCGCCGGGCATCGAGCAGTTCTTCGTACCGTGCAATACTCTCGCGCGTCGCGGCCAGATCCGCGGACTTCGCTGTCATCGGGCCGGCGTACCACGAGGCGTAGGCCCACCAGGTCAGCACGGCCGTGGCGCCAAGCAGCCCGCCGAGGATGGCCTTGCGTTTCACGTCGCTCATGGCTTTTCCTCCTGAGCGGCTGTGGGCGCGTCATCTGTCGGCTGGGTCGTGGCGGGCGAGGTGCGGTCGGTGTGCAGGTCAAAGGAAAATCGGCTTGGTTCGTCCGGCCCGCGCGTGATGACGCGATACTGCGCATCATCGACGAGCCGCCCGCGAAACGCGTCGGCCACGCCCCGGTCCTTGACGGTTCCCGAGAGGCTCAGCCGCGCGGTCTGTCCGCTTGACCATGTGCCGGTGGTGTAGCGCCGATCCTTGGGCGTGAACGACACCCACGGCGACATGGCCCCTTGCACATCATCGAGCAGCGCTTCGCGAGGATCCGGCGATTGATCATTGAGCCGCGTCAGGTGCGCGAGCCAGTCGATGTCCGGCTCGCCCCACGCGCGGAGGTGTTTGAGCCGCGCATCTTCGGTCAAGAATTCCCGGTACTGCGCATCGAGCCGCCCGAGCGTCTCGCGCGCGGCTTTGAGGTCCGCGTCGACTCGACCGAGTTGGATCGACGCCACCACGCGAATCGAGCCAAAGATCAGAATCGCGCCGAGAATCCCCACCATCACCATCTGACGCCTGGCCGCCATGCGATCCGGCGCCTTGCGCGGGTGCGCGAAGTCAAACGTCGGCTCGGTCAACTCCGATTCCACAAGCAGCGCCGCCAGCGGCGCGGCCACGAGTCGATCCGATTCCGGCATCTCCTCGGGATACTCAACCACATCGCTCGTCTGCGCATCACGCTCGGGAATCTCAAGACCCGCCGCGCATCGACGAGCGATCAACTCGGCGATCGGACCTCGCCCGACGGTCGCCACGGCCTCAACCTCGCCCGACTCGGGCGCGACGCGATAACTCATCCACGTTCGCTTCGCCTCAATCGCCAGGCGATCCGCGAACTCGTTGATGCGCGACGCATCCGAACAGTCCTTGGGCAGGCCGATGTCCACCGCTCGCGCAAAGACGAGCCGCCCGTCGTGCACGATCACAAACTCCGAAGACTCCAACCCCGGCGAAATGCCCATCACCGGTCCGTTACGCAGGCGAGAGGATTCGGACAGCATGGCCGACGCCCCGGCCGCACGCAGACCAATCCGCGCGATCTTGCGCCCCAATGCGTCGCTGACCTCGCGCACCCAGCGCAGGCGGTCGCCCGGCAGTGCGCCGGCGAGCACGGCCACGCCAGGGGCGTCGGAACCAGCCTCGCGCCCAAGTCGCACGTAATCAATCGCCGAACCTTCCATGGCCACCGCGAGTTGTTTGGCCATCTGGATGCGAACCATCCCGCCCAGATCACCCTCATCGACATCCGCCCCGGCCGGAAGCACCAGTCGCTTGAGCACGACTTCGCCGCGACGGATCGCCATGACGAAGGAGCCCTTCGGCAGGCCCGCCTCGGCAAGCGCGGAGGTGATCCACTTGCCCATGTCCAGCGCCTGCGCGGGATCAACCGTGGCCGGGCGCGTCGCAGACACCCAGCGGCGCACCTGGACCTTGCTGCCTTCGACGACTGCCTCAAGCGCGAAGAGTCTGTCGCCGTCGAGTTCCAATACGAGCCGCACACCCCTGCTCTTCATCGCCGACCTCCTTGCGATGTCCAACGTCCATGTCGTCGATCCTGTCCTGCGGGCGGCACGGCCGACTCCGCCGGATCCTCCGTGGGTTCAGCCTCGCGTTCAGGGGGCGGCGCCGCCGATGGCGGGCGCGATGGTTCGCGAGCGATCGGCTGTCGCGCGGTCGGGCGATCCGGCTCCGGCGCTTCAGGCTCTTCCGGCGGCTCGGGCATCGGCAAGTCTAGTGGCGCCGCTTCCTCCGGCACGCTCGACCGCCTGAATTCCGTCACCGTCCGCGCAACCTCGAGCATCGTCACATCACGCAGGTACGCGACGCGCGGACGCTGCGACGCGATGTCGATGACCACCTCCATCACCATCCGGTCGCGCAGCACTTCATCCCCCGGGGCGACTTCCCAGCCGCCGGACGTGTCGAGAATTCCCGTCTCAATGCGAGCCCGCCACTGGGCGGATTGCGTCGTCAAGTGGTCCACGGCCTGCTCAAACGCCGCCGGCTCCACCAGGCCCTCGATGACAGGCCACGCGACATCCAGCCGCGTTTCCGCATCAAGGCGATCGCGCGTATCCACGATGGCCGTGGCCGACGTCTCGTCAAGTCCCGGCACGCACGCGAGTACTTCCGGTGAGGCGAGGTTCACGTCGATTCGCCCGATGCGATACGGATCCGCCACGGTCGTGAAGCAATCGAGAATGCCCGTCCAGTCGCTCGGTGGGACATTGAACCGTCGAAGCGCGGCCACGATGTCCCCATCGCGCTTGAAACTCGTCCCCTGTCGCATGATGTTCCGCACGCCGTTGGCCACATCCGCGCCGAATCGCTTGGTCACGCCCGCTTCAAGATCGTCCGACCATCCGCCCGCGAGGTTCACGCGCAGATCCCCGCGCGATGTGTCGCCCTCCTGCCCGATTCCCGCCTGAATGTTCGGATCGAAACTGAAGACGGTCAGCCATGAAGCCAGGCCCGAGTCGGGCAAGTCAACGCTCGGCGAGCCGGACACAGGGCCGCGCTCGTCCGAATCGACGAACTCGATATCGCCCCCCACACCACCGAACAGCATGTCCAGCGTGATGCCTTCGATCGTCGCGAGTTCATCGAGGCTGCCGAACGGGCGTCGCCGCCGCGCCTCTTCAATTCGTCCGGCGATCTCGGCATCAAGGCCTGGGACTAGCGCGAGCATCGCGGCCGTGGCGCTGTTGACATCGAGTTTGGCGGATTCGCTCTCGATGTGGCGCACGCCCGCGGGATCGAGCGGCAGCAGGCGCACGATGCCGCGCACGGGACCATCTTCGCCATAAAGCGTCCATTCGGTGGTGATGCGCGGTTCATCGCCGCGCAGGATTGCGTCGCGCTGGCTGGCGAGTTCCGCCATCAGGCCCTGCACGCCGGACCACGCCAGCGCCCGCGCCTGTGTGCTGCGCAGCGCCGCCGCGTTTGACGCCGCTTCCACACGCGATGCCTCAAGCACCGCCCCGCCGACAACCACCGCCAACGCCACGATCACCAGCACCACAAGCAACACCGCCCCGCGACGCGTCGCGAGCGATGGCCGACGAACCGTGATGGAATGCCCGTTGCGCATCACCGCTCATCCCTCCAGCCTGCGCTTGGCCCATCGGGCGCGACGATCACGCGAAGGCGATCCGGCGCACGCACACGCCACTCCGGTTGGTCCCACGCGGCGCTGTCTGCGGAATCATCCGCGCTACCGATCGAATCGCCACCGGCGGTCATGCGCGCTTCGTCTTCTTCGGCGAGCCAAGCGTTGAAGGGAGCAACTTGCGAGTCTGTCACATCGGGCAGTGGCGGATCCCCACGCCACATCGCGATCTCCACCGCCGCGGGCAGACGCCCGGCCGTGAGACTGTCGAACGAATCGACCCATCCTCGTCCATCAAAGAATCGCACGCGGAACTTCTCAACGCGCGTCAACACGACCTCGCTTTCGCCTCCACCGTCGCCGGAGAGTCCCGGCCGCCAGCGCCGCATTCGCAGCGTGCCCGCGACTTCGTCATAGATGACTTCGCAGCCGATGACATCCGGCAGCGCGCCTTGCGCATCGGCATTCATCACGGCCACGCCGCGCGTCAGCAGTTGAAGCCGGTTCGCATCGCCCGCGATCCCCGCGCCGACCACTTCATCGCCCGCGATCACACCGAGCATGTCGCGCTCGACGCGTTCGAGCAGCGTCGCAGCGCCGCTCGACCACGTCGCCCATTCCTCCGCGCGATCGCGCTGCAACCACAGATTCCACAAGAACCCGAACGCGAACCCCGCGAGCATCACGAGCAACCCAACCGACACGATCACCTCAAGCAGCGTGAAGCCCGCTCTTGGGTAGCACGCTCCTGGGTGGCCCGCCACTCCGTGGCAGGTCCGGGTGGCCTGCCACTCCGTGGCAGGCGCCTCCCTGGTAAGCGCAAAACGTTGCCATCCCACGCTGTTCATCGCGAACCCC
>CAZTPJ010000062.1:0-22932 GCA_964614515.1 uncultured Phycisphaeraceae bacterium
CCCATGCCACGCGCGGATTGCGCATGCCACGCGCGGCTTGCCCATGCCACGCGCGATGCCCGGGGGAGGATTCTGTCCTACCGCCCGCGGCCGCTCGAAATCTTCCCGTTCATCCGTTTGGGAGGCATCTTTGTCGGGATGATTCCGCCCGGGAACTTCTTCGCATCGACCGGCGGCGGACCGGAGGTGGCGACTTCGGCGCGTTCCACGGCCGTGGTCATCGGAAGTTTCGGCTGGGCGAAGCGGTTCTTGCCCTGGCGTCGTCCCTCTGACTCGGCCTGACGCCGACGAAACTCTTCGGGCACCGGGCTTGGCTCAAAGTCGGGGTATTCCAGTCTCGGAATCTCGGCGTTGATGAGTTTCTCGATCTCGGTGAGCAAGATGCCCTGTTCGGGCGTGACGAGGGACCACGCGATGCCGCCGCGCCCGGCCCGGGCCGTGCGCCCGATGCGGTGGACGTACAACTCGATGTCGTCGGGCAGGTCATAGTTGATGACGTGGCTGATGCCATCCACGTCGATGCCTCGGCTGGCGAGGTCGGACGCGACGAGTACGCCGAGTTGGCCCGCGCGAAGTTTGACCATCGTTGAGTTTCGCTTGCCCTGCGGCATGTCCGCGTGCATGGCGTGCGCATCGATGCCGGCCTTGACCAGATATCGCGCGACATCATCGACCGTCCGCTTCATGCGGCAGAAGATCAGCGTCAGTTCCGGCTCTTCGTGCGTCAGCAGGTGCTTGAGCAGTCGCCGCTTGTCCCACGGCTGCACAGGCAGGTGATACTGCTTCACGAGGCTCACCGTGAGCGACCCGGCCGCGACGACGATCTTCTCCGGGTTCTTCATGAACTGCCGGGCGAGTTTGTCGATGTCCGGCGAGATCGTCGCCGAGACGAAGATCGTCTGACGGCCCGGGCCATCCTCGCGCAGGCCCGCGGGTGGGCACATGCTCAGAATCCGGCGAATGTCCTCGCGAAAGCCGATGTCGAGCATGCGATCGACTTCATCAAGCACGACGTGGCGAATGTTCTTCAGGTGGAAGTACTTCCGCTGGAGCATGTCCATCAGGCGGCCGGGCGTGCCGACGACGATCTGCGGACCCTTTTCGAGGTTGCGGATCTGCGAACCCATGCGCTGTCCGCCATAGACGGTCGTCGCGCGAATCGGCGTGTGCTTGCCGAGTTCGGTGAGTTCGGTGGTGATCTGAATCGCGAGTTCACGCGTCGGCGCGAGCACCAGCGCCTGGAACGGTTCATCCTTGTTGCACAAGTGCAGCAAAGGCAGGCCGAACGCGGCCGTCTTGCCCGTGCCGGTCTTGGCCTGCCCGAGGATGTCTCGCCCGGTGAGCGCGATGGGAATGAGCGTGCTTTGAATGTGCGTGGGCTTGGTGAAGCCCGCGGCCTCAACACCCTTGAGCACGCTCCCGCGTAGCCCGAGGTCGGCGAATGAGTTGACGCTGTCAAAGATCTCTTCGCCCGGAAGGGGGGGGGGCGGTGCGCCCACGATATCGCCTTCGGCCATGGCCGAGTCGGCACGGTTCGGTGTCATTGTTTGTACCATGATCCCAGGCCGGGCGCTTTCGCCGATCCCGCGGGATGAAGGACGCGATGCGCCTCAGGGGCGCCTGGCCTCATCCATCCCGCAGCATCACACGATTGCCCGGCAAAATCTCCAAAAACCGGCTCCATCACGGCCGGCGACGGAACACCCGTCAACACCTGGCCCCATGGAATCCGTGTGAAGTGTAGATCGGTCAGGGGCGGGAATCGACTCCAGACTTTGAGATTGACGCGGAAGGCTGGTTCTCGGTCCGGAAAGGCGATCGATCCGTTCCAGCACTCATCTCAATCAGCACCGCGTGCTTCATCAACGCCCCGGCCGCGCTCGACGCGGCCGCCAGCCAGCCGGGCCACCCATCCCGCCACGCCTGCTTGAGCACGATCTGCTTGAAGAACGCCCCCGGCGGCGACGTCATCAGCCGCAGCACAGACCCGCGACGCCCCGCGCGGTGCAGGCTCTCGGCCATCGTGCGAGCATGTTCCGCCTGCTTCGCGAGAAACTCCGCGAACGTGGAGATCGAGTCATGCCGCAGCGTCCCGGCCAGGCGCACCTCGCGACCGCCCGCCCCCGGCACAGGCTCCATCGCGTCGTGCGGATCAAGCCCACCCCAGCGATAGCGCCCGCGACGCACCAGACGCACACGCCACTCCGGTTGCCACGCATGGTTCAGCTGACGATCGCGGTAATACACCTTGCGGTTCACGGCCGCGGCGGCGATGGTTGGGTCATCGTCTGACATCACGCGGCGAATCGCGGCCGTGAGCGCCGCATCGAGTGATTCATCGGAATCAAGACACAGCACCCACTCCCCGCCGCACGCGTCCAGCGCCATTTGCTTGGTCTTCACATGCCCGAGCCACGGCGAGCGAATCACGCGAGCGTTGTGCCTCTCGAGCAACTCGATCGTGCCGTCGGTCGAACCCGAATCCACCGCGACAATCTCATCCGCCAGCCCCGCGACAGACTCGAGCGTCCGCCCGATTGTGGCGGCGTTGCTCCTGCAGACGATGGCGATGGAGAGGGGCATGGGGGAATGGTACTGCCCGTGCCACGCCGCTGGCTGGCGCCCCAGCGATGGGGACGTGGGGAAGATTGCCTTGTGCGTGGCTTGACAACTCTGAATCCATGGATCACGATTGACGCTTGCCGATTGGGCATCCTCTCCGCCACACCTTGCGAGTCAATCACCATGAAGTCGGGTCTGCATACGGTTTCTGTCCCGGAGGCGGTCTCGGCCCTGCTGAATGGCCCGGTCACGAAACCACGCGGGCGTACGATATCGAGATCAGCGGTTTGCTTGATCGGAGCCGGTTGTTCCGTGACGGCGGGATTGCCAACCGCTGACGCGATTGCGGACATTATCTGGCACACCGAACCCGGGATCGAACGTACCGCGGGCACCGGCTACGGCGAACTCATGCGCGCCTTGCCCGCCGCTCGGCGGTATCAGGTGTTTCAACGATGGGTGTGTTCCTGTCGTCTCAACCGAGCACACATCGGGCTTGGATACCTCGTGAGACGAGGGGTCGTCGGACGCATCCTCACAACCAACTTTGACGATCTGATTCTGCGCGGGTGTTCACTGTATGGCGAGTGCCCCGCGATTCACGATCTTGGTTCACTGGCGATACTCGCGAAGAAGGGCGTCAAGGGGTACAAAAAGACCTACGACATTCAGGAACCAACGGTACTCTTTCTTCATGGACGCTACAACGGATTCTGGCAGATTCACGATCGCAGGGATTCCAAGCTGCAGGCCGAACAACTCCACGCAATCATCAATCAATACAAGCACCGTCCCTGGATCGTCGTCGGCTACAGCGGGGAGAACGATGACCTGCGTGATCAACTCAAGGGCGTGGTCTCCGCCTCAAGCGGGTTCTACTGGGTGAACCTCTCGCCGCCGTCGTCCGCGGTGACGAGGGCCCTGGGTTTGGACGCCGGCCGTTTCGGGTACTTCGTGCAAAGTGGGGCCGACGAGTTCTTTGGAGCAATGGCCCAAACCTTGTCGCGAAGCGCACGACGCGACGGTTGGCTGCAGGCACCGATGAACGCGGCTCATGAGTTGCTCGTCGCCGCATGTGCGATCAAACCTCGAATGAGCACGAGTCCCCGAGGCCGTGGGCTGCACGGCAACGACAAGCGCACTTCGCGCACCGGTGTCGATCTGACCTTGCAGCGGATTCGTACGGAGATTGTCGATGGTCGAGAGGGTGCAGCGCACGCCCGGCTGCAAAGAGCGGCGGCCGCGGAGATCGTGCGTGGAGAACGGCTACTCGCGGCTCAACCTCCCCGGGCGACTGAGGCCCTGAAGCGGTTCGGCATCGCCGTGACGATTCTTGACCCGGAGTCGAAGGCGCGTGCGTGTGCGAGATTGCTCCCACTCGGGCGTGCAGCTTCGGCTGCTCTTGACGTCGAATTGCGACTGCACAGATCCGCGCTTTGGTCGTCCGGCCTGTTCGCCCGAGCGGCTTTGGGATATGCACGATCGTACATCGCCGCCGAAGCACCGGAACATACGCTCAAGCGCCTTCGTGCGGGGATCAGCGCCGTGCGAAACGGCAACCGGGAACCGGCGCTTGTCCTCGCCTTGGGTGTGATCGACTGCGCTCGTGCCACCAGGTCCGAAAGACGTGGAAGGGGGATGGCGATCATGGCAAAGGCGGGGCTACGCGAGATCGAAGCTGCGTTGTTGCTCGTCCCCGCGTCTGACATCGCAGATCGTCGTCGAGTTCGCGGCGGCATCCGCGCGGCGACGACGGCCATCCGTGCCGATGACGCAGCGCGCTTTCGTGTCGCCAGCGACCGGGCGATCACGGCCGCAATTTCCGCAATCACTCCGTTTCTCGCACCCGTCTGAACACGAGATACGGCGGATCCGCTTCCACCCAAGACTCACACCACCTGCAACAACCTCATCGCCGTCTTGACGATGTCCTCGGCCGTGAGGTTGGTCATCTTGAGCATTTCTTCAGGCGTGGGGGCGCTCGTGGGGCGGCGGCGGACGTGCATCTGTTCGCGTGGGCAGGCGTCGCCGGCCTGCGAGCGGGCCTCGGCGCGGGCCGAGCCGACCCCGCCGCCGAAGTTGTCCTCGATCGAGATGACGTATCCGTTGTTCGCGTTGATCACGTCGAGCAGTTTGTCCGCGTCGAACGGCAGCGAGTAGAGATCAACCAGCGTCGCCGACACGCCCGCCTTGTCGAGCAGGTCAATCGCCTTGTTCGCTTCATGCACCATGTACCCGGCCGCGCACAGGCACACATCGCGCCCCTGCATGAGCACCTCGAACCCGCCAAGGTTGAAGACGGTCTCCTCGGAATAGATGAACTCGGTGTCCGGGCGGAGCGTGCGCATGTAGCACGCGCCTTCATACTCGGCCATGGCCCCCGTGAGCGCATACGCCGCCCAGGCGTCTGCCGGCTGCAGCACATAGCACGCGGGGTTGCCGCGATGGTCCTTGGCGGTGGTGAACGCGCGGAACCACGCCACATCCGGCAGGGCCATCTGGCTTGGGCCATCGGACGCGAGCGAAATCCCCGCGTGCGAACCGACGAGTTTGATGTTCGCGCCGGAATAGATCGCCATCTCGATCTGGTCATACGCCCGCGTGATGAACTTCGCGAACGTCGAGCAGAAGGGGATCTTCCCCGCGGCCGCAAGCCCCACGGCCACGGACATCATGTTCTGCTCGGCGATCTTGCACTCGATGAATCTGTCAGCCAGGTCGGCATCTTTGGCGAACATGTCGGCAAAGGTCGAGTTCGACACATCCGCGTCGAGCGCGACGACGCGCGGGTTGACTTTGCCCAGGGCGCGAAGGGCGATGCCATACGCCCGGCGTGTCGCCAGTTTGCCCGTGTGCAGCAGGCTCTCCATGTCGAATGTCCGCATCGATGCCTTCATCGACGGGAGTTCGCCCGCTTCGTCCGAACGCTCGGTTGGCTGCGCTGGCGGCTTGATCTCAAAGGCATCGGACGACGACAGCGCTGAGGTCAGCGACACGCGCTGCTCATCGAGTTCCGACAGCGCCTTGCGCATCGCGTCGCCTGTCGGCGGCTTGCCGTGCCACCCGCCGCCCTGGATCGACGGCGCGCCCCAGCCTTTGACCGTCTTGGCCACCATCGCCATCGGCGGCTTGCCCGAGACATCGCTGTTCGCGATGAACTCGTCCAGTGCCGCCTTGACCTGCTTGGGGTCGTGCCCGTTGACCGACTTGACCGTGAAGCCCATGGCCGTCAAACGTGCTGCGAGCGTCTCGGCTGATTGCTGCTCGCTGACGCGATCAGCCTGGCCGTAGCCGTTGCAGTTGAAGATCGGCAGCACATTGGTGAGTCCTCGGTCAACGATGAAGTCGAGGGCCTCGGTGATCTGTCCTTCGCGTGCCTCACCATCGCCGATGATGCAGTAGATGAGTCGATCGCTGTCATCGAGCCTCGCGGCTTCACCAAGTCCGGCCGCGACGGACAACCCCTGCCCGAGCGAGCCGGTCGCTGCGTCAAAGAACGGGAAGCCCTCGACGGGATTCGGATGGCCGTCGAGTTCTGATTCCCACGCGCGGAGTTTCTTGGCGTCGTCGATGGTGAGTCGTCTGCGGTTTGCGGGATCTCTGCCCACGGCCACGCCGAGGCGACAGGCGGCCGCATAGACCATCGGCACGGCGTGTCCCTCGGACAGCACGAGCCTGTCGCTGGTTGGGTAGTCCGGGTAATCCGGGCTCCACCGCATGGTGTGGAACATCAGGACCGTGACGATGTGTCCGACGCTGAGGGAGGTGGTGGGGTGGCCCGCCCCGGCCGCCGCCGTCATCTCGATCGCAAGTTTTCCTAGATCAATGGCTTGCGCATGAACCGCTGCTTCGAATGACATCCCGTCGTTCCTTCCCTGAAAGGGGTGTGCATGTCCTGCTCGACCCGCGTGGCGCCACGTCGCCGCGCGGGGGGTGGTCATGGGCCGCCGAGCCGTCCGGACTCCCTCGCGGCTGGTGGGTGGCTGACCGTCGGGAGTATCTGCGCCCTGTCGCCGGGAGACAACCACATCCCCCAAACATCGGCAAACTTTTCGTGCGTGAGGCCACAAAGGGCGGTACACTCTCGCGTCGTTGACACTATCCCTTCCAGACTGGAGCGGTTTCCCATGAAGGTCATTTGCGATCGCGCAGCCCTCCTCGATGCCGTTCGTCTCGTGGCGCCCGTCGCCTCCGGACGTTCCCCCAAGCCGCACTACGCCTGCATCCATCTCGCGGCCAAAAAGCCCAAGTCAGGCGGCGAACTCACCCTCAGCGCGACGGATGGGGAAATGGCCGTGCGCCTCACCACGTCCAGCGTGGACATCGCCATCCCGGGTGAAGGCCTGATCCCGGCGGACAAACTCCTGCAGATTGTCTCGGCCGAGGACACCGAGCAGACCCTGACGTTCGAGTTCGAGAAGGAAGTCTGCCACATCCGGGGCGAGGATGCCCACTTCCAACTCCTCGGCTATCCCGCTTCGGAGTTCCCCCCCGCGCCGGACTTTGACCAGGTCGTCGCCGGGACAAGCCCGCTGGGCAAGGCCAAGACCGTCTTCTCCCAGCCGGCCGGGTCGCTCGCGTCGATGATCCAGCGCACCATCTTTTCCACCGCTCGCGAGAACACGCGATACGCCATCAACGGCGTCCTCTTCAAGCGAGACGGCAAGAAGATCGAGATGGTCGCGACCGATGGGCGTCGCCTCGCGCTTTGCCGCGGCACGCTGCCGTCCGGGGACAAGTCCGGCGGGGCCATCGCCTGCATTGTGCCGACCAAGGTGTTGTCGATGCTCCAGAAACTTCTCGTCGATGGCGATGAGAACGTGACCGTGGCCGTGACGGACTCGCAGGTCTTCTTCGCGCTCGGCGGCGATGCGAACGGTGCGGGTGCTCGCGCGGTGCTGGCGAGTTCGCTCGTGGAGGGGAGTTTCCCGCCATATGAAGATGTCATTCCCAAGGAGTTCGACAAGAAGGTCGTCGCGGATCGCGATGTCCTCTCGAGCGCCGTCCGACGTGCGGCCTTGCTGACGAACGAAGAGTCGCGAGGCGTACGCCTGAAGTTTGACGCCGCCGAGCGCTCCGTGGAACTTTCCAGCCGCGCTCCGGAGATGGGCGAAGCGACTGTCAACGCCCCCCTGAGTTCCTACGACGGCGAGAGCCTGGAAATCGGGTTCAACCCCGCCTTCCTGACCGATGCCCTGCGCGTGGTGCAGGAGCCGCAGATCATCATGGAGTTCAAGGGTCCGAATAAGCCCGGCGTGCTTCGCGCCGGCACCGAGTTCCTCTACGTCGTCATGCCTGTCAGCCTCCAATAAGCCCGGCCGCGACAGACTTCCACGCTCGATCCCTTGCAATCGAAGGACTTGGGGGTACGCTCTTCGTTGGGGTGGAGTGGCGCAAGGTTCCCGCGCACGGCCATCAGACGCCGTGTACGGCACGCTTTTCGCCGGGTGTACACGCACATCAATGGTGTTGGGGGAGTGAGGAGATCCATGAGATACGTCGCACATTCGGCCGCGATTTCGGCCCTGGCCACCATCGCCGGGTCCGCCGTCGCACAGCCTTTCGCCATCAGCCACAGCACAAGCAACACGATCCAACAGGGCAACTCGATCGCCTGCCGCTGCTGCACGCCAGAGACCACCTTTGAGGCGACCTACTGGCGATCGTTCGACCTTTCCTTCTTCGGCCTCGTGGGCGATGTCGAGATCACAAGCGTGGACATCGGCGTCGAACGCGCCTTTGACCCCACCGGGTCGCAGCCCATCACCGTCGTACTCTACACCGATCCCGACGGCGGCACGCCAAACCCCATACAGAATCTCCAGGAAATCGGCCGCACCGTCTTCAACATGCCCAACGCGTCGCTGGCGAACGTGAGCATTCCCGTCACGGGCATGGCCCGCGCGGGTGCCACGCTCGTCGTGGCCGTGTCAAGCAACGATCACACACTGCGTAATCCGCCCCCCCCCGCCCCGGCCATCGGCGCCGTCTTCTACATCGGGTCGAACAGGCTCGGTGAAACTGGCACGAGTTACATGAGCACGGCCTCATGCTTCCTCACCCAGCCCACACCCACCCAGGGACTCACGCCCGGCCTTGTCAAGCACATCGTGATGACCGTGCGCGGCGAGCAGGTCGGCACATGCCCATGCGCCTGTGACTTCGACACGTCAACTGGCCTCGGCGTCTGCGATGTCTTTGACTTCCTGGCCTTCGGCAACCTCTTCTTCGCCGGCTCGCCCTGCGCCTGCGACCTCGACACCTCCACCGGCATCAACGTCTGCGACATCTTCGACTTCCTCGAGTTCGGCAACGAGTTCAACAGCGGGTGTCCGTAACTCGGAGTACGACGAAGCATGGCCACGCAGGGCCGTGGCCAGGGCAGATAGCGCGCGGCGTTTTGTGCCATCGACCGCGCTTCGCGGTCGGTGCTTGCCCACCACCAGCGCACCCTCTGCGTTGTCGAACAATCGGTGGCACGACCGAACAGAGAATCACACGATCACCGTCGCGAACGAAGTGATTCGGCCAGCACTCGCGCCCGCGCCTCGGCCATCTGCAACTGTTCCTCGAACTGGAACAGGTAGATGCCGAGGATCTCGCGCTTCGGCCCGACGAGGACGATGTGCGATGGATGCACGATGTTGATCATCGTCTCCCCCCCCCCGAGGTCGATTGGCCTCTCGGGATCATCGCGAAGTTCAAAGCCCAGGCCATCGCGCACCATCGTCTCGACCGTGGCGGGGTCGCCCGTGAGGAATCGCCAGCGCGAGAAGTCCGCGCCGTATCGTGAGCCATAGTCCTTCAGTCGCTCCGGCGTATCGCGCGTCGGGTTCACCGACACGCTCAGGAACTGCACATCCGTCCCTTCAAGGGCATCGGTCAGCCTCAGCATCGCGGCCGTCAAACCCGGACACACGAACGGACAATCGGAAAAGAAGTAATCCATGAGCGTGACCCGGCCATCGAGCGCTTCCTGCGTCACCTCGCGTCCATCCTGATCGACCAGCACAAAATCAGGCACGGTCACGCCTTCCCAGCCAGGATCGGGCAGCGCGGCCGTGGCGGCGTCCGCGGATTGCTGCGGGCGTTCAGTGATGTTGTGTATGGGCGGGGTTGCCTTGCCCGTACTGAGGATTCGCCACGAGGCCAGGGCCGCGCCGAGGCAGACGATGGCGATGACGGCGAGTACCGGAAGAATCCTTGGCATGTGTTGAATCCTCACCAATCGTAGCGCGTGTCATTCCCATTTCCGGTGACTTCGCCTACACTCTTCCCGCTCAACAGGAATCCTTGCGCCCTATTGCACGAGGGACAAAGGAGAACACGGTGTCACGATTGGCCGGTGGCGCGATCGAACCCATCAACTCAAACGACGCGGGCGTCTCCGCCCGACCTTCGGGTCGTGCGCTGGCCGCGCTCATCGAAACGAGCAAGCCGCGAATCACACGCATGGTGACGATCACCGCAGGCGTCGGGTTCGCCCTGCCCGCGCTGACGGCCACATGGACGGCTGGCTCGCTCGCGGCCGTCGCGACCGGAGTGATCGTCGGCACGGCCCTCTCCGCCGCGGGGGCCAACTCGCTCAATCAATGGATGGAGCGAGGGCGAGATGCGCTGATGCCGCGAACATGCGGACGGCCATTGCCGCAGGTTCGCGTATCGCCGCAAGCCGTGCTGGCCTTTGGTCTGGCGTGTTCGGTGATGGGCGTGCTGACTCTGTTGTTGCTTGCGGGACCAGCGCCGGCGGCCGTGTCGCTGGCGACGATCGTGATTTACCTCCTGCTATACACGCCGTCAAAGGTGATGACGCCGCTCTCGACGTTGATCGGCGCGGTGCCGGGAGCGCTGCCCCCGTTGATCGGCTGGTCCGCCGGGGCGGGAGGCGGGTTTGAGACGCTCGCCGGCCTCGGTGGCTGGACGCTGTTCCTGATCATGTTCGTCTGGCAGATTCCGCACTTCCTGGCCATCGCGTGGCTCTATCGCGATGACTATGCGCTGGGCGGGTACAAGGTTCTGGCGGTTGTCGATCCAACCGGGTCTCGCACGGCGACGGTGATGCTGGTGTGGACGGCGGCGCTGCTGGCCGTGTCGCTGGCGCCGGCGCTGGCCATGCCCGAAGCGCTGGGTCCTGTGTATATGGTGGTTGCGATGTTGACCGGCGGCGTGTTCATGGCGCTGACGGTGCGTTTCGCGATCCAGCGCACCAAGTCCGCAGCGCGGCTGGCGTTCATCGGGTCCGTCATTCACCTGCCCCTGCTTCTCGTGGCGATGGTGGGGGAGGCAATCGTTCGCGCGATGTTGTGACACAGCGACCACGTCGTCCGCACACCATGCCACGCATCACGGCCATCTTGTGAATCAGACCGACACCCAGCACGATTCAGCCCCCTCCGTCATCGCTCTCGCATCCGTCGTGCGGCGATATCGACATTGGGAGTCCAAGCGACTCTTTGCGGCCGTCGCGGGCGTCACGCTCGATGTTCCCGATGGACAATGGGTCTGTGTGCTGGGGCCGAACGGTTCGGGTAAGAGCACGTTGTTGCGGCTGGTGTGCGGTCTTGAACGCGCGGATGAAGGTTCGATTCGCGTGTTCGGCGAAGGCCCCTCCGGCACGGGGCGTATGTATGCGAAGATGGGCATCGTGTTTCAGCGTCCGGCGCTGGATCGACTGCTGACCGTGCGTGAGAATCTCGCGCTTCAGGCCGCGCTGCACGGCGTGGCTTCGTCGCAGGTTTCGTCGAGGGTTCGCGCTGCGGCGGAGCGTGCGCAGATCACCGAGCGTCTCGACGCCCGCGTGGACACGCTGTCGGGCGGGTTGACGCGCCGGGCGGACCTCGCGCGCGCCATGGTTTCCGATCCGCGCTTGTTGCTGCTTGATGAGCCGACCGCCGGTCTCGACCACGCCGCGCGCATGGCGTTCATGGAGACGCTTGGCTCGCTGCGCGACGGCTCGGGACGTGCGATTCTGATGACCACGCATTTGATGGACGAGGCGGAACTGTGTGATCGCGTCGTGATGATCGATGCGGGGCGCATCGTCGCGGATGGTTCGCCGGAAGATCTGCGCGCTGCGTGTGGCGGCGTGGTGGTTCGCTGCACGGGCGCGGACGCGGAGCGCACCGAGGCCGTGATGGCCAGGGCCGGGCTTTCACGCGAGCGACACGGGCGACTGGTCATCGGTCGCGGCCCGACGCTGGATGCCGCGCATCTCGCCAGCGTGGTCAACGATCTGCTGCTGCTCGGGGCGAGTGTGCAGGCCGGGCCGCCCACGCTCGCCGATGCGTATCTCGCCAAGACCGGCAAGGCCCTCGAACCCGACGACATCGGCGTCGTCAAGCCCGTCACACGCTGGTCCGCGACGTGAGAGCATACACCCCCGTGAACACACAGTCACACAATCCCCCCCCCTCCGGCGTCACGGCCATGATCGCGCTCACACGCCGAGAACTCGTTCGCATCACGCGGCAACCCTCGCGCGTGGCCGTGGCCATGGGCACGCCCGTGGTCATCTGGCTCATGCTCGCGGCGGGGCTTGGCGGCGCGATGCAACTTGGCGACGGCGTGGGCGGCTATGCGACGTATCTCGCGCCGGGCATGGCATCGATGGTCATCGTGTTCACGGCCATTTTCGCGGCGATGTCGTTGATCGACGACGCCGACGCGGGGTTCCTGCAATCCGCGCTGACGAGTCCCGCGCCGCGATGGTCACTGATCGGCGCGAAGATTCTTGGGCCGGGCGGCATCGGCTGGGTGCAGGCCGCGCTACTCCTGCCCGCGGTGATTCTCATCGGCGCAAGCGTCACAGCGCAGGGGCTGATCCTCGCGCTGCTCGCGCTGATGCTCATGTCGATCGGGCTGACGGGCCTGTGCCTCGCGATGGCCTGGCGCATTTCGTCCGTGCAGGGATTTCACGGCGTGATGAACATCATTCTCATGCCCATGTGGGTACTCAGCGGGTCGGTGATGCCGCTCGATGGCGCGGCCGGATGGCTGCGAACCATCATGCTCATCAATCCGCTCACATGGCCGACGAGCGTGATGCGTGATGCCTTGGGCGCTGGATCCACGGCCGATGTCGCGATCATGTGGACGCTCACGATCGGGTTCGCCGTGTTCGGCGTGGCTGCGGCGGCGGTGGTGATGCGACGCGCTGGCCGTGGGCGAGGATGATGTGAAGGAGTCTTGGGACGGCGATGGTACGGGGGACACTGAAGTCCGGGCTGCTGAACTGCCGAATCGGTCTCGATTGATTCACGCGGCTGCTTCTTCGCCGGACTTCAGTGGCACGAAATCTACTCCTTCACCCCGCTGAGCGTCACGCCGCGGATGAACGCGCGCTGGAAGATCAGGAAGATCACAATCAGCGGCGCGGTGAGGATCGTCGCCGCGGCCATGCGCACGGGCCAACTCTGCACATACTGCCCGCTCGCCAGTTCCGCCACCGCCAGCGGCAAAGTCTTCATGCGATCGCTGTCCACCACAATCAGCGGCCAGAAAAACGAATTCCACGAATTGATGAACGTTACGATGCCCAGCGCCGCCACCGCGGGCCACACGGCCGGGATCACGATGTGATGAAAGACGTCGATGTTCCGCATGCCGTCGATGCGTCCGGCCTCGAGCAATGAATCCGGCACGGCATGAATCGCCTGCCGCATGTAATAGATGCCAAAACCGCTGGCGAGGAACGGAATGATCAGGCCCTGATAGTTGTTGATGAAGCCCAGCCACGCGCACACCTGGTACGCGAAGATGAAGAACACCATCACCGGCAGCATCATCGTCACAAGGCACGCGCCCAGTGCGATGTGTCGGCCCGCGAAACGAAGTTTCGCCAGCGCGAAACCCGCCAGCGCGTTGTACGCGCCCGCCAGCACCGTCGTCACCACCGCCACCACGATCGAGTTCACATAATACCGATGCAGCGCCGCGCTGCGCACCGCTTCCGCATAGTTCGACAACTTCCACGACGACGGCCACAGCGAGATCGAACCCGAAAGCGCCTCCTGATCCGTCTTGAGCGACGTGGCGACCATCCACAGAAACGGCAGCAGCATCGTCAGCGCGGCCGTATACACCGCGACGTGAACCGCGATGCGCACGGGCCTGGGCGGAAGTCGGCTGGTCATCGCGCGCCCCTCCCGCGCAGGAGCCAGAGTTGTGCGGCCGTGGCCGCAAGCGTCAGCGCGAAGATCACCACGCCGATGGTCGCGGCATAGCCGAGCCTTGAGCGTTGAAACTCGCGCAGCACGTAGAGGTTGAGCACGTTGGTCGCGTCGGTTTCGGCGGCGACGGTCATCGCCCAGATCAGATCAAAGACCTGCAGCGCGCCGATGACGCCGGTGATGAGCAGGAAGGCCGTCATCGGCCGCACTTGCGGGATCGTGATCGCGCGCAGCGATTGCCAGGGCGAGGCGCCATCAACCTCCGCCGCTTCATACAGCGAATCGCTGATGGATGACAGCGCCGCGAGGTAGAGTACCATGCAGAACCCGGCCGTGCGCCACACCTGCACGATGATGATCGACAGCATCGGCCATGCGAGCACGTTCACGCCGCCGATGGAGATGATCGCACCGCCTTGCAGGAAGTCCGGTGAGTCGATCCCCACGCCGCGCAGCATCCCCGGCAGCAGACCCGACTTATCCTCGAGCAGCCATCGCCACACAAAGCCGATCGCGATGATCGACACGATCGTCGGCAGAAACAGGAGCGTTCGCGCCAGCGACCGGCCCCTGAACCACTTCGCATGAACCGCCACGGCCAGCGCGAACCCCGCCAGCGTCGCCGCGGGAACCGTCAACACCACGAACACCAGCGTGTTGACGAGCGCCGGCCAGAACCTCGCATCCTCGGACAATCGCTGAAAGTTCCCAAGCCCCACGAATCGCGGCCAACCCGTCCCATCCCACTGAAACAGCGACAACGCAAGCCCAGCGAGCGTCGGCACGATCGTGAAAATCATCAGCACGGCCATCGGGACCGCGAGAAACAGGTATGGGCTGGCGCGATCGCTCCGCGACATGGGCAGAGTGTACCCGAGCCGCCCGGGTCATCGCACAAATGCGTTGGAGAACTCAAGGAAGTCAAAGATGTCAAACACCTGATCGAGGTTGAAGTCCGCGATGGGGTCTTGCGCCGCCCACAGATTCTGAAACATGATGAAGTCGAAGATGTCCAGCACCCCGCTGCCGTCGATGTCGGCGCGATGGCCGTAGACCCACAGGTCGTCAGCGCTGATGACGCCGTCGCCATCGAGGTCGAAGAGGTCGAAGTTCCGGCTGCGGTTCGGAATGACGACGATGCCGTTGACCAGGCCATCGGCGTCGCGTGCGGTGCCGTCAAGGTCATAGACGCGCTGGCGCAGCATGGCCTGATCGATGTCGTCAGCCACGCCGTCGGAGTTCACGTCGCCGCGAGTCTCATAGAACCCGGTGTCGGTCCAGACATACAGCGAATCCTGCGGCGTCATATGGGCCGTGCCGAAGAGAGCGGACAGGTCCCACTCGGTGGGATCGAGGTAATCTTCGGCATCCTCGCCGCGCCATCCGCGGATGATCTCATCGAGCGGTCCCGTTTGCGAGCCTGCGTTGGGAATGAAGTCGCGCAGGGCTTCGAGAATGCTGACATGATTCGCGACGCTGAAGTCCGGCTGTTGCACGGGTTGTCCGGACAGAATTGCGGCCCCCTGCATCGTCAGCGGAAAGACGAGGGTGAGCGTCGTGGTGTCGTTCGCGAGTGAGTGTGCGAACCGCATGTTGATCCATGGGTCATACTGCCCCGGGGCGCTGCCGCCAAAGGCGCCGCTGGCGGGGGCGAAACTCTGCACGCGCTGCAAGAAACGCCCGCGCACGATCCACGACTCACCCCGATCAAACACGCCGTTGCCGTTGCCGCCCTCGTTCACCACCGTTGTCGCCCAGCAGCCGCACAGCACGATGGCGAACTCCGCGCCGGTGCGTTCATACTGCGGGTCCGACCAGAAGTTCATGTCATAGTCAGCCGCCGATCGCGCGATGCGCTCGCCGATCGAGCCATACGGCGCGTGCCCGAAACGCCCCACGTTCGCCAGATACCGCTGAATAGCGCCCGCGCCGAGTTCGCCACCCGTGTTCTTCTGATCGTCGATGTCGATGTCGAGAAAGCCGAAGACGGGACTCGGGCCATAGCGGAACGGGTCATAGGGTTGCCCGGCCACGCCCAGCGTCCCCGGCGGATTCACAAGGCCATCAAAGACGATCTGAAATCGCACGAGATGCGCATCGCGCGGGCGAATCACCACCCCCGTGTACGGATCAACCAACGGATTCGTCGGCGACCACCCGGCCAGCGACACGTGAAGCAGGTCGGGCAGGCGGGTTTCGGGGTGCAACGGCCCTTCCAGGCCCGTTCGCCGCACAACCGCATCGCCGCGAGCGTCGGTCCAGACGATCTCACTCACCTGCGCGAGCGCAGTGCTACTCACAAACAGAAGCACGGCGAGGATGGTCGCGATCTGATTCATCGCTGGGCGATCTCCCGAACAAGCGATTCGAGGCCGAATCGATCGATGCGATAGCGGAAACTGCTGCGCTGCATGCCGATGAGTTTGGCGGCCTTGGACACGTTGCCGTGCGTGTGCTGCAGCGCCTGCACGATGAGCGCACGTTCGACTTCATCGGCCGTGTGCTTGCCGGAGGCGAAGTCGAAGCGCAGGTCGTCGGTGGCGGCGTCAGCGCCCGGCCGTGGCGTGACGGCCGGCGATGCGACCTCCGAACCAGCGATCTTCACCGCGCGTTGACTCCCCGGGCCCAGGCCCAGCGATTCGGGCGTCAGGTGCCGATTCTCGCAGAGCATGGACGCATGTTGAATGACGTTGATGAGTTCGCGTGCGTTTCCCGGCCAGCGGTGGCGGCGGATCGCATCGCGCGCTGCTTCGGTCAGCGCCATGCCTTCCCGCCCATACATTCGCGCGAACTTCGCGAGCATCCGCTCGGCCAGCATCACCGCATCATCGCCCCGCTCGCGCAGCGGCGGAATGCGAATCGTGAATGCGCTGAGGCGATAGAACAGATCCTGCCGGAACTTGCCATCTTCGACGCGCCCGGCGATGTCTTGATTCGTCGCCGCGATGATCCGCGCCCGCACGAATCGCTCCCGCGCTCCGCCCACGCGGCGAATCAAACCAGACTCGATCACCGTCAGCAGTTTCGCCTGAAGGTCCATCGGCATGTCACCGATTTCATCGAGGAAGACGGTTCCGCCGTCGGCCATCTCGAAGAGTCCCTCCCGATGCGTCTTGGCGTCGGTGAACGCGCCCTTCTCGTGGCCGAAGAGTTCAGACTCGACCAGCGCCGGCGGCAGCGCAGCGCAGTTGATGTGGACAAACGGCAGGGAGCCGTCGGGTTCGTTGGACTTCGCGCCGGGTTTGGCCGACGCCAGCCGCTCGGCGCAGCGGTGAATGTGCCGTGCGAGCAGGCCCTTGCCCGCGCCCGTCTCGCCCAGCAGCAGGATCACGGGCATGGCGCTGCCGGTCGTTCCCGCCTCCTCGCGCGTCGCGGGCAGCGGCAACGCCGCAAGCCGCTCGGCCATCGTCACCGTGTCCCGCCACGACTTGGCCTCGCCCAGGAGTTCGTGCTCGCCCTGTGTGGTGCGCTCAAGTCGCTGATACAGACGCAGCCGAGTCCGCGCCTGACGCGCCTCGACCAGACGGTCAATCAGAATCCCAAGTTCCTCAAGGCTCAGGGGCTTCTGGAGGTAATCATCCGCCCCGAGTTTCATCGCCTGCACGGCCGTCTCGACCGACCCGAACCCCGTCATCACCACGATGACGCCCTGAAATCCATCTGCGCGCAGGCGTCGCACCAGGTCGATGCCGTTTTCTTCGTGGAGATTGATGTCCGTGAGCACCACGTCGAAGTCGTGGCGCCGGGTGAGTTCCCACGCCGGGTCCACACGATCAGCCTCGAAGACCTCGTGCCCGCCCCGCTTGAGGACCTGGCGGATGGAGAATCGCAGGTTGTCTTCATCCTCGATGATCAGGATTGTGGCCAATGCTGGCTCCTGCTGGCGGACTCTGGCCATTGGCGGACGCGGACGTCAACGGCATGTGCAACACAAAAACGGCCCCGGAACCGGGTCCCGGGCCGTCCGACCGGCTCGGGATGACCTCGATTCGGTCCTGATGGCCCTCGATGGTCTGCTTCACCATTGCAAGCCCAATGCCGGAACCATCACGCTTCGTCGTGAAGTATGGCCTGAAGATCTTGTCCAGCAACTCCGCCGGGATTCCCGGGCCGGAATCGCTCACTTTGATCCGCCAGACGTTCTCGGACGCCTCGGCCGTGATTGTCACTTCACCCCCCCGAGGCGTCGCCTGGATGGCGTTGGTGATGAGGGCGACCACGGCCTGTTCAAGATGCCGCGAATCAAACTCCGCTTCGGCCGGCGCACCATCGACATTCACGCGAAGCGTGATCCCCATGGATTCGGCCGTGGCGCGAAGGGCGGAGGCCGTGGATCGCAGCCAGTCCGCGACGGGTTGTCGCTCGATGCGAAGTTCGAGCGGACGGGTGATGCTGAGAATCTCCTTCAGCCACGACTCGAAGCGATCAACGGAGGAGATGATGCGGTCCTGATTCTCGCGCAGATCGGAAGTCGGGGGCAGGTCGCCGCGCGTCAGTTCCGCGAGGCTGCGAATCCCCGCGAGAGGATTGCGCAGGTTGTGCACGATGCGGCGGACGACTTCGCCGATGGCCGCGAGACGCTCACGCTCGATGCGCTCGGCATGCATGCGGGCGATGGTCGCGGCCATGTCGTTGAATTCACGTCCCAGGTCGGCCAGTTCGCCCCCCCCCGCGATCGACACGCGATAGGCCAGGTCACCCCCGGCGAATCGCACCGCCGCCGCCTGTAACTCGCGCACCGGAACCACCACCCACCGCCGGACAAGCCCGACCGCGAGCCAACCCGTCAGCGCCATCGCCAACAGCCCGATGCCGAACATCAGGAAGATTCGTGAGCGGAGGTCCGCGCCGAACGCGGCCGTCATCCCGACATCCTCGATGATCCGCCCTTCGAGCCATTCGATGAGTTCGTGCAGGTTGAACAAGCCCATGGACGCCCGCTTGCGAGCATCTTCATCGGGTGATGTTCCATCGCGCGATTCAAACCAAGCGTGAGCATCGGCGAACACGACCTCAGCGCGGGCGCGAATGCTTCGCGGCCCGGCCAGGCCCGGTCTCGCGAAGAGTGCGTCGGTCGCTTCGAGTTCCGTGAGGCGTTGCCGCACATGCGATTCGAGCAGTGTGAATCGCTCGCGCGGATCGAGCCGCGGATCGGGAAGTTCGAGTTCATCGCCGGCGGTGGTGGGGCTGCGCGTCGCCCCGGGACCGATCGCGGATTCCAGCGGCGCGAGGATGTTGTGCTGCGCCCCGAACGCACGCTTGGCCGACGCCAGACGACTCATCACCTGCTGCACGCTCGCCAGTGGCCGGCGAATCTCAGATTCGAGAAACTGAATCGACCACACGGCCAGGGCGAAGTTGATCGCCACGGTCGCCCCGAGCAACGCAAGCAACAACACCAGTCGCAGTTGCAGTGACATGGCGCTACTTCGCCAGGGGCGTGCCCCACGTCCAGCCCGATTCTTCCAATGGTCGCTTGGAGGTCAGCACATGTCCGCCCACGAACGCGAACGACGCAGCGCCGACGTGGCGCATGGCCGGGAACCAGTGTGAGTTGTCCGCGTACGGGCCGACATCCTCGCCCGCGATAGCCGGCGCGGAGAACACGGGCGACAAATCGCGCGCATGCGCTGTGGCGCCATTGACATCCCACGCCAGCGGCACCATCGGATCCGCCAGCACGCGATCCGTCAGCCAGATACGCTGCGTCATCGGCTGGCCTTGCGGCGAGATCGTCACCGGCGCATGCAGTCGCAGGT
Source organism: uncultured Phycisphaeraceae bacterium (assembly GCA_964614515.1). GTDB lineage: Bacteria > Planctomycetota > Phycisphaerae > Phycisphaerales > UBA1924 > CAZTPJ01. The sequence continues at coordinate 19,490 of CAZTPJ010000062.1, forward strand.
TGAAGCCATATGACACGCTCTCGGGTGGTGTGATCGCGCCCTGGCTGCATGGGACGCCGTTCCACAGCGTGACCGCGCTGCGAATCTCCGAACAGCGAAGCGGATCCAGGCCCGCCGCGTCGGGAAGCGTTCGCGACAACCCCTGCTCATCGCTCGGCCAGAACTCGTCGATGCGATACAGCGATTCCTGGAAGGTCTCAAGGCGGAATCGTCGGCCCGTGCCATCCTCGCCGCGGTCCGTCGCCATCTGCGCGTCAGCGAAGATCGCGAAGTCAAACGCGACGTTGCGCAGCGTGATCTGACACCGGAACTGCCGCGCCGACGCCCGCGTGTGCGCCAGCAGCGGAAGCAGAATCGCCACCAGCAGCGAGATGATCGCCACGGTGATGAGCAGTTCGACGATGGTGAACGCCCGGCCGTGGCGACACGACAGCGAAGCGCGCGTCGCGCTTGGTCGGCCAGTGTTTCGATGTCGGGTCGATGACCCCACGCGCAAACTCTCCGCTTCCGCCTTGCCCATGAGTATACCACATCCCCGGAGCGATGGTCGGATGAAACTCAGTATACCCCTTGGGCGGTCGGATGCGCCATGGATTCCGAGCAAGTCCCAGGCCCTATAAGCCCATGTTGGGGAATTTGCCCCAGGTCGCGCTACGCCACCGCCTCCACGCCGCCGGTGATCTGCTCGCGCCTGGTCTTGACCAGCCCGAACCAGATCAGGCAGAAGATGGGCCAACTCGCGCCGAGGATGACGCTGATGTACAAGGAAACCGCAGCCATCGGTGAGTTGGCGTTCTGTGCCCACAGACTGTCGGGATTCTGTCGCGCCCACTCCGAGAGCGCCGCCTGCTGTTCCATCTGGAGGTATGTGCCGACGGCGACGATGACCAGTCCGCCGACCGCGTAAACCAGGTGCGTGATGCGCGTCATCGGATTGCGGGCGATCGCCAAGATACCCGCGATCAGCAGCAGAATCGCCCAGAGGAAGCCGAACAGTGAAATCACAGCCAGAATCGGCGAGGGAATCATTACGGCTGGCGCTGGGCTTCCCATCTGTGGTTCCGCCATCTTCAAAAACTGTTCCGCGCCGAACGTGTACACCGTTCCACACCCGTTGCAGATCAGGCCGAGGCTTCCGAGGACAACGCTGACGATGCCCACGATCTTCGGCCACTTGGGGATTTCTGGCAGGTCGTCATAGGCATCGTGGTGTGTGGTGGGGCCGTAGTCGGACATGGTCTGCTTCTCCCGATGTGTTGCCCGTGCATCGCCGGGCGGTTGGGAATACTAATCGGAAATCGTGGGCAGAGTTTTCCACACCCCCCCCGAGCCGCTCGATTCGACCACGGCCTCGATGAACGCCACGCCGCGAGCCCCCTCAATCACGCCCGGAAACGCAGGCGTTGTCGCGGACGTGCCCGACGCTCGGGCCGTGATCGCATCGGCCACGCCCGAGTAGATGTTCGCGAACGCCTCGATGAACGCCTCGGGATGGCCCGATGGCAAGCGTGTGCCCGACTTGGCGGCCGGGGTGAGATAGTCATTGCCGCGGCGCAGGATTCGCTGCGGGCCGGTGGCCGGGCTGTGAATGAGCGAGTTTGGCTCTTCCTGTCGCCATTCGAGTCCACCTCTGTCCCCCCAGAGGCGGATGCGCAGGTCATTCTCACATCCGATGCACACCTGCGAGGCCGTGAGGATGCCCTTGGCCCCCCCCTTCAGGCGCAGCAGGACACTGGCATCATCATCGAGTCGTCGCCCGGGGATGAACGTCGTGAGGTCGGCGCAGAGCGACTCGATGGTCAGCCCGGTGATCGTCGAGAGCAGGTTTTCCGCGTGCGTGCCGATGTCGCCGACGGCCCCGCCCAGGCCGGAGCGCGCGGGGTCCGTGCGCCACCCGGCCTGTTTCTGGCCGGTGGTTTCGAGCGCTGACGCGAGCCACCCCTGGTTGTACTCGACGATGACCTTGCGGATCGTACCGAGTTCGCCCGCGCGGACCATCTCGCGAGCCTGCCGCACCATCGGATAGCCGGTGTAGTTGTACGTCACGCAGAAGACCACGCCGCGCGATCGCACGACCCTCGCCAGTTCCCGCGCCTGCTCGGTGCTGTGGACCATCGGCTTGTCGAGGATCACGTTGAACCCGGCATCCGCGAAGGCGCGAGCGATCTCAAAGTGCGTGTCGTTGGGCGTGACGATCGACACGCCCTGAATCCGCCGATCCGCGGGCAATCGCGACTCGCCCTCGACCATCGCACGCCACGAGGGATAGTTGCGATCGTCCGCCAGCCCAAGATCGCGCCCGGACGCCAGCGACTTTTCAGGTGTGGATGACAATGCCCCGGCGATGAGTTCGAATCGCCCATCGAGCCTCGCGGCCATGCGATGCACCGCGCCGATGAACGCATCACGACCGCCGCCGACCATTCCCAGACGAATTGACTGCGTCGTGCCCATGGCGCGTTGTGCCTCCGCGGGGCGTGTCCCGCCCCGCACAGACAGCATACCGCCATGATCGTGCCCCGTCGATGCCCGGGTGTGGAATCATCTCCCGGCCGGGGTGCGAGCCTCGTGACCGCCGTTGACGTGAATCTCGGGTTGTGCGGCCTCGGCCTTCGCCCGTTCCATCGCCGCCAGGCCGTCCGATGTGGAACGCATCGTCAGCCCCCCGCGCGCGCCATCAATCGCGAACACGCGACGACCTTTCTCGAACTTGGCCGTGATCCAGCCGTCCTGGAGCATCGCCTCCCACGCCTGAATGTGATCCGACAACACCGCGTGGCGTCGATGTTCGGGCACGTGGGCTGTGATCGAACGAACCAGCGTGTGCGCGATCGTCATCCCATCGTGCGAGAGTTTCATCGCCTGCATCAGGTTGGCGTACGGCCCGGCCATCGGCAGCACGCGCCCGCCGCGCTTGTAGCACTCGATCCGTCCGATGCGCCCGTGGCCCACATCCGCGACGTATGACTTCTCCGCGCCCAGAAGGTTCAGGCGGAATACGTTGTACTTCTCGATCGTGAACGATGCCTCCCCGCCGACGAACTTTTCCACCAGCACCTTCGCGGAGGCCAGATCAAACGAGCCGAATTGCACGACACTCGCGGCCGTGTTGGTGAAGCCGCCTTGCGCGAGCCATCGCCACGCGTCGGCTGGGGCGAGGCGCAGACCGGCTTCCCTGGCGATCTGCGCGCAGTGGTCCTTGAGGTCGGTGAAGCAGGAGTTCGCGGCGTACCAATACTGCGCGAAGCGAATGTGCTGGCTGATGTTCAGGCGATTCTTCTCGTCATACCACGAGAGCAGCCACGCGGGATCGACTTCGCCGCGGGCCGATTCAAGAATGACATGCGCGGCCTCACGGGCCGACGAGTGCGCCAGCGTCATGCCCGCCGACAGAATCGGATCCGCGAAGCCCGCCGCCTCACCCATGAGCATCCAGTTCGGCC
>CAZTPJ010000063.1:0-22925 GCA_964614515.1 uncultured Phycisphaeraceae bacterium
AGCTTGCCGGGCCCGGGCAGGTCCATCATCAAGCCCGGCATAAGCGCCTCGAGCATGTCCGTGATGTCGGCCTCGAACGTCAGGCGGGGGTCGGGTAGCGATCTTGACGTGGTGATCCGCTCCACGCCGGCCGCCCACTGGTAATAGGCCGCCTCGACGCGCGGGCTGTTGAGCATGGCGAACCGGAGAAGATCGGCCAGCGTGCTCGCCGAGGTCAGTTCCGGCAGGGCTGGCCTCGCGTCGCCCGGTCGGAACACCCGCTCGACCGAGGCGAGGTCCGCGCGGCGCTCTCGTTCAGCGGTGGTCGGTGTTCCCGCGCAGGCAGAAAGCAGGCCGGCGCAGGCGGCGGTGAGCATGGTTCTGGCGATCGGACGAAAAGCGATTTGGGTCATGAGCGGCCACCTTCCCAGCGGGGACAGTGCTCAACTCCGGGAGCCGACCCGCATGGCTGCGCGACGCGGCGGTCAGGGCACCAGCGGCCGAGACAGCAGACGAGCTGGAGCGAGACGGTTGATTTTGAGGAGAGGACGCCGGCCGCAGAATGCGGCAGTCAGCGTTTACGTGGGGAGGGCCGAGCCGCTACACCACGAGCGCGCAATGCAGGCGCAGCAGCGAGGTCTGCGGCCGAAGTGGAACGTGCCCATGCCGAGCAGTGCGGACCGCGAGCGCGGCGCCCGTGAGATCAGGCGCGACTATCGGGAGGACAGCTACCAGAACCGGCGGCGAGAGGTCCGCACCCGGCTTTTCGATCCCGGACGTGCCGGTATAGTGCTTGCCGCAGGTGCAGGGACCGTCAGGCTCTTCGGTGGGTCCACCAGGGGAACCCGGAGAGGTGTCAGTTCCATCCTCACCCGGACCTTTCGCTTGGGCGTGGCGGTGACAGGCCGGGAGTGCATCGTTTGGCGCGGCCGCCGACTCAACCAGGGACCGGCCTCCATGACAACCCGACTGACCGCCCAGCCACGACCTGAAACTGCAGCAGCAAAGCGGAATCGTTACCGCCAAGAGGAGGCTAACGAAGACCCGGAATGGGCTGCCACGGTCGAGCATGAGTCGGCAGCAGTATATACGCCAGGTGGCCGCACATTGTGCGGCGGCTTCGGCGGCCCCAGACGCGGTTCTCCCCCCGCCCGCGTAGGGGATGTGGCACCCTTCGTCCCGCCCCGTCCGACTGTCGCATGTAAACCGACGACTTCGCCGCAAAACTTGGTTGACCTTCAGAGAACGGGTTCGATACGGTTGTGGATACGGAGTTCTACGATCCCGCATGAACACTTGGGTCGCTCCCAACAGCGAGTATCCGCCACCGAAGGCAGGGGAGCCGCCCCTTCATCGCGCGGCTCGCCTGGGTGACGGGGATGCAATTCGTCGGCTCGTTGCAGGGGGCGCAGACCTCAACGTGCTCTTCAACATCGGGCTTGATCCCGGTGCTCGCCCGCACCGCGCGACGCCGCTCATGCTGGCGGCGGGGTCCGGTGACGGTGCGTCGGCCGACACCGTGTCGCTGCTCCTCGAACTGGGTGCAGACCCGAAGGTCACAGTCGATGACCAATCCGCCGCAACGTTCGCCTGCGCGGGGCTGGGCTGGAACTACAAGCCGGGAGGCGATGGTGAGCGGCTGCGGCTTCTTTTGGAAGCAGGCAGCCCCTTGCCCACAGGCCCCGAAGAGTCCAACCGCTTGCTTTGCGACACCGCGGCGTCGGGCGACGCTGCTCGGTTGCGGGTTCTGCTCTCGCACGGCCTGAATGCGCGAGGGTACTTCGATCCTGAGGAGGCGCAGAAGAACCATGACACGATGATGAAGCGCATGGCCGAGTACCGCGCGGGTCAGCCCGATATTTTCGCGTCCATGCCGGAGGAGCTTTGTGCCTCGATAGCCGAGTCCATGCGAGAGATGGAAGAACAGATGGCCGAGCAGCAATCCTCTGCCCCATCATCCTACGAGATTCCCCTGTTCCGCGCCGCCGAGTCCGGCAACGCCGAGTGCGTTCGATTGCTGCTCGACGCGGGAGCCGACTCCAAGACACGCGACAACTCGAAGCGCACGGCCGTGTACTACGCGAGTTCCGTCGCCGTCATCCGCGAGCTCATGAAGGCGGGACTCCCCCTGGAGGACGCCGATGAGTTCGAGTGGTCGCCGCTCTGCAACGCGCTGAGTGACGGCGAGGAGGCGCTGCCTCGCGTGCGAGCGTTGATCGAAGCAGGTGCGGACGTCAACGCCACACACGACCACGGATACACGATCTTCATGTCGGCGGTCGGGTCGGGCAGAGTACCCGATGTTCTCCGGCTCCTCGTGGCTTCGGGCGCCGATCCGTACGCGGTTTCCGAACGGGGCTACAACGCCTTCCACGCCGCCATTGACGTCAACTTCGAAGCGAACGCCGAGGAATCAGTGCGAGACACGCTGTCATACCTCAAGCAGCTCGGCGTGAACATCGAACAACGAAACAAGGCCGATCAGACACCGCTCGCCCGGGCGATCCAGGAGGGCACGGGTATCGAGGTCACGGTGCTTTGCGAGCTCGGCGCGAATCCCAACGCCGTGTGCCCCAAGCACGAGTGCGGTGGCGAGGGGTGTACTCGGATTGACTTGCCGCTGCTGTTCCACGCGGCCGACGGCATCGGGGTGGACAAGGACGTGAAGACAGAGGCCCTGCTTAGAGCCGGCGCCGACCCGCTTATCAAAGACCCGGAGGGGTACACACCGCTGGTGCGCGTGGTTGCCTCGCTGTGTTCGGACGCGCCGGACTATGGCACTTCCTTCGAGTCATTCTTCAAGGGGCTGGGCGAACTTCGTCTCGACGGTAAGCCGATGCCCAAGACTCGCGAGGAGTTCGTGACCGAGGCAATGCCGGCCCTCCGTGCCTATGTCGAGAGGTTTGCCGCCCGCATTCCGGTCTCCGACGACTACGAGTACGCCGCGCAATGGCGGGCGGAGAAGGTCACATGCATCGCGCTGCTCTGTGCCTATGAAGGATGGTCGCGTCACGAGCACTTGCGTCGTACCCCTCCTTGAATCTTCCCTTTGCGGCTTATGACGTCCGCTCAGGGCGGTTCGCCACTATCAGACCCAAAGTAAGCCCCTGCCGCATAGCCCATTCGGCGCACGTAACCATCGAAAACACGGGTAGTTACGTTTTTTTCAGCCTTTGGGCTTGACGAACAAGTGAGTTAGTGGTAACTTACTCATGGGCCGCCCGACGGTGGGCGCGGGTGTCCGCGCGGGGGCGGCTGGATGTGTGGAAGGAGTGTGGTGTACGGCCACGGCCGTGCGAAGGAGCAAGCCATGAACAGTCGGAACCGAAGTCGGAAGTTTGTGCGGATGGCGAGCGTGGGTGTGATCGGCGGTGCGTTTGTGCTCACGGCCGGGGGGTGCAACAACGCCTTCGACGGCGCGTTCAGCGGCGCGGCCATCGGCGCGCTGGCGGGCATGGGGCTCGGGTCGCTGTCGGGGAACATGGGGAAAGGCGCTGCGGCCGGCGCGATCATCGGCGGTGTCAGCGGCATGGTCATCGGCGACCAGAACAACCGGAGATCAGGCGGTTGGTCGGGTGGTCCGTCGTACCGGTCGTGCGGATGGTGAGTTCGACGGCCGTGCGTAAGCAATAGGAAGCCCGACCGTGAGGAAGGGCTTGGTCGCGGGCGGAGGTCTTCGCTATGCAGAGACTCACCGCATCACGGCTCGTGTATTGCCGCGTCACGTTCGCCGTCGCATCATGCTGTGACGATGAAGGCAACCCGGACTAGGCATGACTGTCCCAGCCGCCCAGGGCAAACGCAAAGATGCTTGGATCCGGTGGGGCGGGCGTCCCGCCCGCCTCCCTTGCGTGTCCAACGCGCGATCACACATTGAACGGTTGGTGGCGTGAACAATCTTGCGGTTGCCCTGCCGCCGCCAAACCCTCATTGACGGTCGGGCTTCTTATGCGGGGCCGCGTGGCCGTGGCGAAGCGGAGCCACCGCATCCTGCGCCGACAGCGAAGAAAGTAACTTACACCGTCCTGCAACTGACCAGGCGAATGTGTGTCGCCGAGTCCGTCGGCTCGGTCAACGGAGGGTTCATTCAGATGCAAACGGATCACTGCGCAAAGAACGGCAATCGTGGCAATGTTGGTGGTGGCGGGCACATAATGATATTGCTTGTGGTCATGACTTCGGCCTTGGGTGGCTGCGTCGTCGTCGCGCCAGCGCGGGTTCAGAGGATCCAACCGCCGTCACCCGTCGCGGAAGGGCTGCTTGTTCGCAGGGCCATCTACCAGGAGGAGCCGATCATCGATCCCGCGTATGTCTTGCACGCGAAAGATGCCAAAGGCAATCCACTCCATGACGATCGAATCGGCGACATTTCCGATATCCGCCTCATCACGGGCGAGCGTGGTGAGCCGCATGAGATCGTTGTCGCGGGGTCTCGGGGGGCGGCATACTTTGACCCCACAACGCTCGCGCTGCGCCGCAGAATCCTCTTCAACCCTTCTAATCCAAACGCATATTATGGACACTGGATGGATCATCGCATTGTCGATTTGAACGGCGATGGATCACCGGAATTTGTGGAAGTGCATTGGGCGGGAGGCACGGCAGCCGTGTGTGGCCCGGATGGTGAGTGGCTGTGGAAAGTGACCTATCCGCCCAAGGCCGAGGGACCGAAGGTCATGGCCATCGCGGATTTCTCTGGTGATGGCTCGCATCAAATTGTGATCGGTGGCATGTACACAGACGCATTTCGAGTGTGGGCGTCTGATGGCACGATTATCGCGGATCAGAAGTGGGACCGTGTCACGTCGAGAGACGAATATCCGTTTCTTATCGCCGATGTCGACGGTAAGCCAGGCGATGAGTGCATCTACATGACGTACGGCGAGATTGTGGTCCGCAACATGTCAGGCGAACTTGCGAGAAAGCGAGTTCACAGTGACAGTATGACGCCGGTATGGCAGCGCGTGGCGATGCGCGATTCGCCCGAAGAACTGTGGATCCACATTTATCTCAGCCGCGACGAATCGAAGTTGGTTCGAATCGACCGCGATCTTTCGATTCATGTGGAAACCGTCCCCCAGCTACCTCCGCATAGTCTGCAGGGCGAGGCGGGATGGCTGGGCAATCCGCCGGTCGAATACGATGTCTTCAGCGTTGACGTCTTTGATGGGGCAAAGTACTATTTCCTGTGGTTTCGATCAATGGACGGAGAATTGCGGTACCGCGAAGTGTTTTTTCAGGAAGTCGGGCGAGTGCGTACTCGAGGCGCGATGCTTGCGCTGCCTGCTCAAGATGGCCGTCCGACACGATGGTTGGTCGGGTGGGGTGCCACACTCTGGCTGCTTGAACCGCCTGCCGACAAGTCGGCATCATAATGGTCGCGGCAGGTGGATGCTCAGGTCTACTCTCAGGTACACATAGGAAGCCCGACCGTGAGGAAGGGCTTGGTCGCGGGCGGGGATCTTCGCCGTGCAGAGATTCACCGCGTCACGGTTCGCCGTCGGCCGCGGCAGGCCGCGACGGTGGAGATGAGTCTGACGAGGCGTGATTGTCCCCGCCGTCAAACCCTCCCTGACGGTCGGGCTTCTTATGAAGAGGTTCTCATTGGCGGTCGGGCTACCTACTCGCACCCCGCGTTGAACGCGTTGCCGAAACACAGGAAGTCGAAGATATCGCACACGCCCGGGCCTGTAGACGTGTCGCAGTCGCAGGCGTAGGGATCGCCAGCGCTGAATCGATTCCCAAAACACAGGAAGTCAAAGATATCCAGCGTGCCCGCGCCCGTGGTGGTGTCGCAGTCGGCGTAGCAGGGTGTATCGAGTCGCCACACGCCGCGCGCTCTGACGACCACGAACGGCCTGCCGCCGTCAACGGCCAGTTCTCCCGTCGAGATGCCCTGCAGCGCAGCGCCAGCATGGGACCAGGACTGGCCAAGATCATCCGACACATACACGCCGTTGAAAGGCGAGGCGGTGAGACGGCCACCGACGCTGGCGAAGACTCGCGAGTCGATGGTAACAAGGCCGGTGATGGCATGTTCCGCGGGAAGTCCGACATCAGCGCGGGTCCACGATTGGCCGCGATCGTCGGAGCGGAAGACGCCCGTGCCGCCGAGTCCGCCGAACATGAAGCCCGACGCGGACGCGAAGAGCACCGAATCGACGTCGGTAAACGCCGTCATCACCGGGAAGTGGCCCAGCGAGTTTTGCGGCAGACCATGGTTGCCGGCGATCCACGATGCGCCGAGGTTCGTCGAGCGGAAGATGCCACTGATGCCTGTACCCGTGAGCAGCGCATCGCCAACATCATTCATCGCGGAGATGGGATCGAACACGGGCTCGAAGAAGTTGTTGAAGGCGATGATGGGAAATCCGTTGGTCACGCGTTCCCACGATTGGCCGTCGGCACGCAGCCGCAACGGCCCTGCGCCGCTGGAGTTGAACCGCTGGTTGAAGAACTCGACGCCAAAGCCCGTGGCGGCGAAGAGTCGCCCGTTGTGCAGCGCGAACTGCTCGATCTCGCGGAACTGCTGCCCGGCCGTGCCGTTGTATTGCGGCACGCCGGTGTTGTGCGGTGCAAAGGTCTCTCCCGCGTCGGTGGAGCGGTAGATGCCGTCGCTTGTCGAGCCGGCGAAGAGGGTGTTGTGGTCGAGGGCGAAGGCGCTCAGGAACATGGCATCATCGGGGATACCGGTGAATGTGTCGCGCCATGTGCGTCCGGCGTCATCGGATCGTGCGATGCGTGGTGAGTTCTGCATCGCGGCCACGAGCATGCCATCGTTCGCGTGCAGGCCGCGAATGCTGACGCCGGAGAGTCCATCGACCGACCGCGCCCATGTGTGTCCGCCATCGCCGGAGCGAATCATGGTCGAGGTCGTGCCGGCGAGGACGGCGTTGCCCGTGCTGGCAATGGATTGCGAGAAACCTTCGATGCCTTGTGGGAAGCCCGTTGATGATCGCACCCAGGTTTGACCCGCGTTATCGAAGCGATAGATCGCGTAGCCCGACGCGCTGGCAAGGCTGGCCAGCAGCGTCTCGCCGACAGCGCCGAGTGTGGTGATGGTGGCTGTCGCCGGCAGGCCAACCTCGGGAAGTTGTTGCCATGATCGCCCACGGTCGATGGAGCGATAGAGACCACCGCCGGATGTGGCGACCATCGTGGATCCCGCCGCGATGATCTGTCCCACGCCGATGTCAAAGCCGGTGGGGGCGAGTGTCCAGGATTGTCCGCCATCGTCGCTGCGATAGACGCCGCCGAGACCGCCGGGGAAGAGCGTGTCGCCATCCGACGCAAGTACGAGAAACGACTCGGGCACGGGGAGCAGTTGCCAGTTCTGCCCGCGATCGTCGGAGCGAGCGAGGACTTGCAGCGGCGACGACGCGAACAGGGTGTCGCCGTGCGCCACGAGCGAATGCACGTTTGGATGAGGAAGCCCGGCGGAGACGTTGACCCAGGCCGTGCCTTTGTCATCGAGCCGCCAGAGACCCGAGAATCTCGTCGCGATGAAGTAGGCGTGGCTCGCGCGGGCGACGTGCTGCGCGATGTCGCTGGGAAAGTTGCGCGTGCCGTCGTGCCAGGTCAGCCCGGCGTCGTTCGACATGAACACGGACCCATGATTGGTCACGGCGCAGACTTCATTGCCGTTCGTGGCCATCGCCGCGATGAAACCACCGACAGGCCCATTCGTCGGCGTCCAGTCCGCCTGCTGGGCGAGCGCAGGGATGGAGATCAAAGGCAAAGCGATAGCCAGACGCGGGGCGTGTTGCAACGACATGGTGTGCTCCTTGTTCGGCGCGGCCGCTTCGGCTCTCGACGCACGGCCAACGCACGCGGCCGCGAACACAAGAGCATTCAGAGAAGGGCGCTCGGACCAGACTCCATGTCGTGACAGGCTCGAGTTCTTGCGGCGAATCCACAAACCGGGTACGAGACTTTTGCGGGATCAGGCCGTACTGGGCCGCGCGTGACCTGGACGGGCCGTGCCCGCAGGAATCTTGGTGATCACTCGCATCCCGCATGGAATCGGTTGCCGAAACACAGGAAGTCGAAGATGTCGCAGACGCCCGGTCCGCTGGCCGTGTCACAGTCGCAGGCGTATGGGTCGCCTGCATGGAATCGGTTGCCGAAGCAGAGGAAGTCGAAGATGTCGAGCACGCCAGCGCCGGATTGCGTGTCGCAGTCGGGGTAACACGGCTCGGGGGCGAGTTGGATGCGTACCGCGCCTTCGGAGATCGCGCTGATCCACAGGTTGCCCGCCGCGTCGAACCCGACGTCGCCGAGTTGATAGTGCGGAATCTGGCCTTGCGCATAGGAATAGATCGTCCAGTTCGCCGGCGCGGCCGGATCGCCATCGATCACGGCCACGCCGCTTGGGAAGGGCGTGACTGAACGAAACTCGTGCGAACTCGCGGCGATCAGGCCGTCGTGTCGAACGTCCACGGCCTGCACCTGTATCGCGGGGAGTGGCGAGTTGGCGGGCGTGTAGAGAGTCGTCGCGCCGTTGGGCGGATCCATCACATGAAGCAGGCCCTTGTTGGTGGCGATCCACAGTGAGCCATCTGGTGCGAAGGCGTAGTCATTGATTCCGCCGAGATCGAAGATGTTCCAGTTCTGTCCGACTTCGCTCCACACATTGCCATCCCATCGATACGCACGTAGCCAACCCATGGCCCAGACGTGGCCGTGCGCGTCGGATTTGACGCCTGCGTATGTGGATGTGTAACTGCCCGGGCTTGTCGGCTCCTGTTGCCAGAAGGCGCCGTTGAAGCGATACGTCAGGCCGTAGGTGGTCGAGGCGAAGATGGTGCCTGCGGTGTCTTCCGCAAACGAGGTGACGAGCGTGACGCCGAGGGTTGGGTTGTTCAGCCAGTTCCAGAAACCTGGGAACTGGCCGGTGTTCGGATCCCACTGCGCGATGCCGTTGCCACCCATCCACCCCCGGCCAACCGAGTCCAGATAGAACGCGCCCATGGGTTCGTTGCCGGCGAAGGGGTATGGCTCGGAGCCGACGTTGTGATCGCCCCAGTTGCGCCAGCGTTGGCCGTCGAAACGCGAGAGTCCCGCTTCGCCTGAGGCCATCCAGAGATTGCCGTCGCGATCCACATCGAACTTCTCGATGAAGTAATCGGGCACACCCGTGTTCCATGTGTTGAAGCGTCGCAGGGGAGCGCCCGCGGAGTCGAGGTGATGCAGATTGCCCGTTTGGCCATTGCCGACGGTGGCGATCCAGAATTCGCCGACATCATCGACGGCGATGCCGTAGACCGCGTCGCCCACGTTCGCGACCTGATCGAACGAGATCCCGTTGAAGCGAATCACCTGGCCAATCCAGTTGCCGCAGTGAACCCGACCCTGCGGATCGATGCCCAATCGCGTGATGGTTGTGTTGACAAACGGCGTGTTGGCGGGGGAGAAGCGGTCCCAGACGTTCACAGCGCGTTGGTAGCGCCAGAACTGTTGGCCGCCGCCGATGCCCGCGACGAACCACAGGTCCCCGTTGGGATCGACCAGGCCGTGGCCGAAACGGCCGATGTCATCGCCGCGCAGCGTCCAGGACTGTCCATCAAACTCCGCGACGCCATTGAGGACGGTGTTGGCGACCCAGATGTGGCCGTCGCCGGTGATCAGAACTTCCGAAAGTTCATTCCATGGCGGCGCGAAAGGAATGTCCTGTCCGACGACATAGCGGGTCCAGGTTTGGCCATCGAAGCGCAGGATGGCGTGGCTGGATTGCTGCACGCCGGAGTTGTTGACCCAGACATCTCCGTTGGGTGCGATGGCCACGTCATCGATCTGGTTGTGGAAGAACGGCGCGTTGGAGGTGTTCCAGATCGTCCAGTTTTCGCCATCTTTCCGTACGAGTCCGCCGTCGGTGGCCATCCACGCAGCGCCGCTGGCGTCCCACACGACTTCATTGACCCATTGCGAGGGGACGGGTGTATCGACGTTGCTGAGCGTCGTCCACAGATCCGTGGTCGGGTCGTAGATACCCAGGCCGCCTTCACCCCAGAACGGCCAGCGACCGGCAACCCAGACCGTACCGTCCGGTGCGATCGTACTCATATGCAGTTGTACACCCGGCAGGCCAGTGTTGCTCGGACGCCACTTGCTGATGGCGCCTGGCTGGCTTGTGGCTGTACCGGCGAGCAGAGCGAGAGCAGCGGCGAATGTGAGTGTCTGGCGATGCATGTGTTCTTCCTTGCGCGCCTGTGACGCGTGTAGGTTCACCATGCAATGGCCGTGCCGATCAGGTGAGGCGGCCAGCGACGCGTGGCGTGGCCGTGCGCGTCAGCGCATGGCCACATGTGGCCGCGATGGTGCCATGTGGCCGATTCGGAGGATTCACTGCGTCAGAAGTTCCAGGCGAGCAGGGCGAAGTATGAGATGTCGTTTCGCTTGAAGCCGTCGCCGGGCGTGGAGTCGTAGCGATCCTCGATGCCCAGGCGCAGGGTCAGGCCGTTGGTCGGATCGACGATGATTTCATAGGCCGCCTTGGCGACGAAGCGATAGTCGCCAACGTCATCGAGTGCGGGGAAGAAGTCTGCGGTGGCCGTGATCTTCTGTCGATCGGAGAACGCGTGTTCGAAGTCCGCGCCGATGAGGCCTTCGGGTGTCCAGGTGTTGTCTTCGCCGCCGAACTCGCGCGCGACGCCGAGGCCGACGCGTCCGAGGAGGAATGTCGTGTCGTTCTTGATGAACTCATACGCGGGACCGGCGAAGAGCGAGATGCGGTGATCCCAATCCTGGAAGTTGTCGAACTCATACTTTGCCAGGGCGAAGAACCGCCACCTGGAGTCCTTGAAGAGCCAGTCGTTGCGTGCGTTGGCTTCAAAGCGGCTCTCGGAGTCGTTGCCGTCCTCCTGGGCGTACGCGTACAGGAAACTGAGACTTGTCTCATAGGCTTCGACCGTTCGCTTCGCGTTGGTTTCCGCGCGGAAGGAGAAGCGCTCGGTGTTGCCGTCCGCGCCGTTGAGGCCCAGCGCTGCGCTTCCCGTCCAGCCGTTGAGCCATGACTGGCTCGCGGGGGGCGACTCGGCATCGAGCGTCACGGGCTGTTCGGCCGGCTCGTCGGGTTGATCCTGCGCCAAGGTCTGCGTCAACGCCATCGCGCATGTCGCCAGCGCAAGTCGAGTTTGGACAGTCAGGGCCATTGGCTCTCTCCTTCATGCGTGGAAGGTCCACAATTCGCGGAAATCCCCCACGAGATTGCGGGGACAACAGGCGGCATCGTATACTTCCGACCATGCGTCGGCGACTGTTCCTGACCCTCGGCCTGATGATCTCGCTGACGTTGGCGAGTTGCGGCAAGTCGTACCAGCGGTTGAGTTCAGAGAACGATGTGTTTGAGTTGGCGTCGCTCAAGGCGATCAGCGCGACCGTGCCGCTGGGCCGGCTCGATGTCCTCGCCGAGCCTCCCGGCGCGACGCCAAGTCGCGTGACGCTCCGCGTCGCCGACACCTCGATCCATGATCGCGTGATCGTGTGTGTGCATGGCGTGTTCACGAATCATGCGGCGTGGCGGTTCACCGTCGGCGCGCTGGCGCCGCACGGCGATCTGGTGTTGCTTGATCTCCCCGGGTGCGGCGACAGCGACCCCGCGCCCGGCGGCGAAGTCGGTTATGCGCCCGAAGCGCTCGCGGCTCGCGTGCTCGCGGCGCTCGACGCCTGCCCGCGCGTCAGCGAGTCCACGTCGCCCATCGCGATCGTCGCCCATTCCTTCGGCGGCCTGCTCGCGATTCGCATGTTCGCGGATGAGGAAGTCCGCCGGACGTACTCGCACCTGCTTGATCGCGTGGACCGGCTGGTGCTGATCTCGCCCGTGGATGTCGCCGTCGACAAGCCGCACCCGTTCTTCTCGCAACTCGCGTATGTGTCGGTGTGGGAGGTCGAGACGGCCTCGATCACGGGGCGACTGCGCGAGGCCGTGGCGCGCGGCACGCTCCGCAGCGTCGATGATCGACGGATGGCGCTGCGCGAGGAAGCGGACACGCGTCTGGTCGTGCTCACCGATCGATCGCGACGCTTTGCGCTTCAGGCGATGCTGCGGCAGGCGATTCCCTTTCGCGAGGACCGTCCGGATTGGGAGACGGTCGAGACCATCGAGTCGCGTTATGGGCGGGTGGATGTGCCGTGCATGATCCTGTGGGGCCGTCGCGATGAAACGCTTCCGATCTCGATGGGCTACAAACTCGCGGCACAGTTCCCTCGTGCGAGGATCGTGCCCGTCGCCAACGCGAAACACTCGCCGCATCTTGAGCAGCCCAGCGTGGTCAATGCCTTGATCGCGGAGTTCATCGCCAACGGCGGCCATGCGAGCGCTGAGCAAGAGCCATCAACGCAGCCCTGATGGTGTTGACGCGCGTTATGGGGCGCTGCGGCAATGGACAGGCACCGTGTCGCGTGATCGTCCGCACAGTCGGCATGGTCGGATGGGGCATGTCCGCGGCGCGATCAAGTGTCGTTGGCGGTCCGACGATAACCGATGGGGGGCGTGGAGTGCGTCCGCGCTCGCATGGGACTTGCGACATGGACAAGGCCAGCATCATTGGATCCGTCATCGGGGCCGCGTGCCTGCTCGCTGTATTCTGGCTGGCGTCCAAGGGCAACTGGATGATGTTCTGGTCCGAGAAGGGCGTGATCGCCGTGTTCGGCGGAACGATCGCGGTCATCTTCATGGGCATGCCCATGGAGAAGATCAAGATGGTCCCCGGGTACGTCCGCCGCTTCATGTTCAACAAGGGCCGCAGTCCCGCGGATGTCATCAAACTCATTGGTCAACTCAGCGAAAAGGCCCGCAAGGATGGGATCCTCACGCTCGAGTCCGAGGTGCAGAAGGTTGATGACCCGTTCCTCACGAGCGGATTGAAGATGGCGGTTGACGGCGTGGCGCCCGAGTCGATCGAGGCGACGCTTCGTCTTGAGCTGCTCGCGATGCAGGACCGCCACAAGGCCGGGAAGAAGTTCTTTGACCTGATCAAGTTGTACGCGCCCGGGTGGGGTCTGGTGGCGACGCTGATCGGGCAGATCGGCATGTTCGGACACCTCGGCGGCTCGATCGAGATCATGGGCCACATGCTCGCGGTGGCGGTCGTGGCAACGATGTATGGCACGATTCTCGCCAACGCGATCGCGGGCCCGATGGGGGACAAGTTGGCGCTTCGTTCCAGTGAAGAAATGATCGCGCGTGAGATGATGTTGCAGGGGATCCTGTCGATCCAGGCGGGTGACAACCCGCGCGTGACGATGGACCGGCTGATGGCGTTCATTCCGCAGGGACAGCGCGTGAAGCTCAAGCTCGCGGCGTAAGGGGGGCCTGATGTCCAGCGAAGCCGGCGAACACGAAGGCAAAGGTCACGCCAGTCACGGGCCGCCTCACCACGGCGGCGGCGGACACGAGGAGCACGAGGGCGCGCCCGAGTGGCTCATCTCATTCGCCGACAACGTGATGCTCCAGATGGGCTTTTTCGTGATTCTGCTCGCGCTGAACATGGGACCAAAGGCGACGCAGGAAACCGAAGGCGATGGCGACAAGGCGGGCGCGAATGTGCAGGAAAACATGCTGGACTTCGCCATCGCCATGCGCCAGGCGTTCAACAACAGCGTGGATCCGCGATCATCCAGCCCGGCTGACCAGGCGCTGATCCAGCGGATGCGCGATCGCGAAGGCCAGGGCGATTCGAAGCGGCCCGGTCCCGCCGGCAAGGAGCGCGATGTCGATGCCCCGCGCCCGAGCGAGTATTACACGCCCGGCGGCGTGATCCAGTTCGCACACCAATCCTCCGCGCTCACGCCCGACGGGCGGCAGATCACCGCCGATCTTGCGCCCAAGTTTCGCGGCACGCGCTGGGTGATCGAAGTGCGCGGGCACGCGAGTTCGTGGGAAACGTTCCGCGATCCGCGAAAGAGCATGGCCCTCTCCCATGAGCGGGCGATGGCCGTCGCGTCCGTACTCGTCGAGAACGGCGTGGGCTGGAACCAGATTCGGATCGTGGCGTGCGGGGACTCGGAACCTGTCGTAGCGCCGTCGCACGATGTGACGGAGAACTACATCAACGAGCGCGTGGAGATCATCCAGACGCGCGAAACGCTGCGTCAATCCGCCGGACCCGCGGAGACGGGTTCGCGTCCCGCCGGTGGTGCCGGTGGGGGCGCGCCGTGGGATTCCGGGCCGTAATCGCGTGCTGCGTGGGCGATGTTGCATCACAACGCTCGCCGCGTTCGTATACTCTGTCGATGATTCCGTCTCGCGCGATGTGCCGAGTGTTCAGCGCATGCGGCCTTCGCCGCATGGTGCGCTGCGACCAGAGTCGCCTGTGCGGCGCGTTCACGCTTGTGGAACTGCTCGTGGTCATCGCCATTGTCGCGCTCTTGCTCGCGCTGGCGCTGCCGGCGGTGTCGCAGGCGCGAAAGGCCGGTCGCGCGGCCGTGTGCGGCTCAAATCTCAAGCAGTTCGGCGTGGCCACGGCCACCTACGCGGCCGATTTTGATGACGCGATCTGGGCGTTCTCGTGGCGCGCGGGTGGTGCGTTGCCGTCGCCGTATCAAGACTTGCGCAGCGCCGGGACCGATGTGCAGGCGGCGGTGTGTCAGGCCGTGGACATCCTGCGACGGAGGGCAGATCGCGAGGACATGCCGAACATCAACGCGCTGTTCAACTGGATTCCGCATGTGCTCTATTCGCATCTTGTGTTGCAGGATTATCTCGCCGCGCGCCTTCCAGAGCCGATGGCCGCCTGTCCGGAGGATCGACCGCTGCTCAACTGGCAGCGAGATCCGGTGAACTTATTCGATCAGGGCTTCTGGTCGCCGGTGCAACCCGCGCCGGGTCCGGCGAGCAAGCGATGGCCGTATTCATCGACGTATCAGGTTGTTCCCGCGAGTTACGATGGCTCCCCGGCTGGGGCGCGTATCGCCAACGAAGGCTTCGACGCGACGTATCTTCTTCCCACGGCCGCGAAACTCGGCGGACTCAAGCTCACCAGCGTCGCGTTCCCCGCGATGAAGGTGCATGCGATGGATCAGGAGTCACGGCACGCGGGCCGTCGCATGTTCTATGCCGTGCCGCAGGCGACGCAGCCCCTGCTCATGTTCGACGGTTCGGTGCGCACGCTCAAGACGGCCGACACCAACCAGGGCTGGCAGCCGAACAATCCGACAAGCCCCGAGCCTTCGCGATTTCGCTACAACCCGTCATCGTGGGGCGCGCCAACGACCAACGGCGAGTTGTTCGAGCCGGTGGTGGGACATTACCGCTGGACGCGCGGCGGACTCGCGGGCGTGGATACGGGTGGGGGCGAAGTGGACACGGGGCAGAGGTGATGGAGTCAGACGGATCGTAAGCATCGGCGAGTTCAGGGCGTCTTGGCGCCAGTCGGGATACGATACAAGCGTGAACGGACGTTTGCCGAAGCGCTCGGCGCGCCTTGAGATGGAGGTCGGGTGTGGAACAGCATGTAAAACAAATGATCGACCGCGTTCGCGCCAACCCGATGACGCCAGAACAAGCGGAAGCGCAGCGTCGCAGTTTCGCCTATGGCAACACCAACATCGAGAATCCGCTGATCACGCGAGAGACCGTTGACTCAGCGGCCGGTCGGCTACCATCGTCGCGCGATGAGCGAAACGGATTCGACCGAACATGAGATGAGTTCCGTTCCAGAGACGTTAGTCTCCGACGATGGACAGCGCGCGCAACGTGAAGCCGAGAACGGGCTAAGACAGTTCGATTACGCCCAGATTCTGATTGATGAGGCATGTGCCGACTCGCAGCCGTTCGCGCTGAAGTTGGGTCATCTCTTGACGCTCAATCGACTCGCGATCGAAGGTGTCATGCGGTCGGCGGGCGAGTTGCGATCCAAGCCGGTCTTTGTTGGACGGCACGTTCCCCCGGATTGGAGGGATGTGCCGCGCCTCATGGATGAAATGTTGAACTACGTGAATTCGCGAGTTGACGACGATCCGATCCATGTCGCGGCATACATCATGTGGCGATTGAATTGGATACACCCGTTTGTGGACGGCAATGGCCGAACATCTCGTATCGCGGCGTACATGATGCTGTGTATTCGTCTGGGCCTAAGACTGCCCGGTTCCAACACCATTCCGGAGCAGATAGCGGAATCCAATCGCGTGCAGCGAGAACGTTCTCGCTACTACCGTGGCCTTCAGGACGCCGACGCCGCTTGGAAGCGAGGACGCATAGAGCTCTGGAAACTGGAAACGATGGTGACAGACATGCTCGTGCGTCAACTTCAGAGTCACTTGGTTGACCAATGAGGACTCCACGCCTGGACGTTGAAAGCCGACGTTCTCTATCACGGCACCATCGGCCCCACATACACCACAAAATCCGCGCGCCCACGATCCTCTTCCAACAGCACCGATGACCACGTCGGCACGGTCGTCACGCTGACGATGTGCGCTGCGGGCACGGCCTGGCGAAGCAACTGTGTCAGCCCGCCTTCGTGATCGATGTGGAACCGACCGACGACGTGGACAACCGGCCGGTGTCCCTCGCGCAGCACGCGCGCGATCGAATCCGCCATCGTCGAATCCCACAGCGTCTGCGAGCGATAGATCGACTCGATCATCTCGGCGTGTTCCGGCGTGCCCACGGCCGGGCCGTGACCTGCCATGCCCGACATCACGCGCTCGAACTCCTCGCGATATCGCCCGGCGGGCATGTCATCTGGAAGGCGAAAGAGCGATTGCTGAAGCGGTGTGAGCGAATCGAGCCGTTCATACCCGGCCGTGCGCGCCAGGCGCACATAGACGCGCGGCGCGTTGGCCGCGATGATTGGCCGCTGATGCTGCTTGGCTGTCTCGACCATGCGCTGATGCCCGGGCGGATAGTTGCCTTCGGTTCTGAAGGTGCGTCGGCGAAAGGTCGCGTCGTCGATGAGTCCCGCGAGATAGTCGTCGATCGCGGCCTGCGTGTCGCGCTCGAAGAATTCCATGGACAGACACGCGCCAGGCGCGTCGGCCACGAGCGCATCGAAGAGATCCGCGGCGAACGCGAGGCCAACCGCGTGCCCATGATTCTCGCCGATGAGTACGACATCCGCCCGGCCGCAGGCCGCGACGATCTCCGGCCACGAGGCAATCGCGCCCGAATCTCCTCGCACCAGCACGGGCGGGCGAACTCCGGCCGGGTCGCCCCGCGCGGGCTTCGTGCCGGTCTGACGCGAAGCTTCGCAGCCCATGAACACCAGCACACACAACAACAGCGGCAGACATCGAAGCATGCGGCATGATAGAGCCTCATCGCGTGTGGGCGAGGCTCTCGCCCGATTGGTGTTGGGATCGCTGCGACAAAATGAAAGCCCCCGGGCGTGGCACGCCCGGGGGCTTGGAGGTCTGGCACCATCATCGCGCGAGTGTCGATCAGCAGCCCGCGTTGAACAGGTTGCCGAAGCTCAGGAAGTCAAAGATGTCGCAGACGCCCGGGCCGGTGCTCGTGTCGAGGTCACACGCGCACGGATCGGCGGCGCTGAACATGTTGCCGAACTCGAGGAAGTCGAAGATGTCGCAGACGTTGTTGCCGGTGGAGGTGTCGTAGTTGCAGACGCATCCGCACCCGCCACCGGAAGTTCCGTACAGTTTGAAGGGGTAATCCCAACCAGCGCCGTAGCCAGCGTCGAGGTTCGCGGCCCAGGCAGCGGTCGCGACGGTGAAGAACCTGGAGTTGTCGTTCGCGATGTCACGCGGCACCTTGTGGTTGGCCCACGGACCAGAGAACGCAGGATTCCCGTTCGAGGCGATCTGAATCCAGTAGGTGCCCTCGGGAAGGGGCGGAAGCCACGACATGTCGATTCGAGCCGTCTTGATCGCTCGTGCGCAGTCCGTGACTGTCGTCGTCACGCGGTACACGCCGCTGAACGCGGATGAGAGCAGGCGGTTGGTCGTCAAGTTGCCGAACGCCGGCGTGCCACCGGTGATCGGTGTCGTGTCCCAGACCTGAATGAACACACTGACGATGGGATCGGTCGTTGCTGAACTGGTCTGGTACAACTGCCACTCGAGTTCGGTCAAGGTCCATGTCTCACCCGTGGGAACGGTGAAGTCATCGGCCTGGTGGAAGCTGGCAGCAATCGTGTTGTTGCCAAACAGTGTGCCCGGCGGTTCGATTTGGCTGTACATCCCGCCAGCGCACCCACCGGGTTGTGCGTTGATGTCGCCGTTGTTGTACAGAAGTTGCCCCATCGCGGGAACCGTCAGGCCCGCCGTCAAACCCACCGCAAGAATTCGTTTCATACTCAACTCCCAGAGGTGGCCTGCACCGCACTTGGACTACGAATGCTTAACGCAAGCACACACCGAAGTCGAAGCAGTGGCGCATGGCCGTCGTCACCAGTGTACCAGGTTTGACACAAAACACAAGGGGTCAACTCCGATTCTGATAGTCCGGTAACTACGTTCACCGGATGGTACACACAAAAAGATCAGCGCCCGCGTATGCGAGCGCTGATCGCGATGACTCATGGCCTGCCCGCCTGCATTCAGCAGCCGGTGTTGAAGAGGTTGCCGAACTCGAGGAAGTCGAAGATGTCGCAGACGCCCAGGCCCGTGCTCGTGTCGAGGTCGCAGGCGCAAGGATCGGCGGCCGAGAACAGGTTGCCGAACGTGAGGAAGTCGAAGATGTCGCAGACGTTGTTGCCGGTCGAGGTGTCGTAGTTGCAGACGCATCCGCACCCGCCGCCGGACTGGCACACGGCGTCGAGGTCATACGCGACGATGGTGTCCTGCGGGGCCTGGTGCAGCGCGATCATGCGCAGTTCGCCGTTCTCACAGTACACATCCGCGCCGCCGGCAATGTTGTTCGTCAGTGACGGGGTGCCGAGGGTGTCGCCGAAGAACTCGCGCCCGGTCCGCGTCGGTTGCACGCCGATGCCGCCGGAGATGTCCAGTTCCACGGCCAGCACGCGCTGGTTCGGATCGTTCGCGGGCAATGGCCCGTTTTGCGACCACGTCCAGAGTTTCTCGCCCGCGCCGGTCTGATCGTCATTGAAGCCCATGCCGTACATTGCGACGGCGGCTCCGGAGGATTGGAAGTTGTTCAAATATGTCGCTTCGACGCCGCCGCCGACGGTGAAGACGCGAAGTGGACCGCTGAAGTCGGCGGTGTAGAACTTGCCTTCGCGGGTGCGGGCCAGGGCGCGAATCGTCCCCGTGAGCCCGATGATCTGCGTCGTCGTTCCCGCGTCGATGTCTCCGGTCACGGGGTTGTAGGTGTGCTCAGTGAAGTACCCACCTTCCCAGCCGTAGTACAACTTGTTGTTCGCCTCATCCGCGGCGAGGTCGCGACCGCCCCAGATGCTTGTGGTGGCGCTGTTGAAAGCGGGGTCGTAGTTGTTCGTTTGTGGATACGCCGCGAGGAACTGTCCGGTCTTGGAGAACTTGAAGACCTTGTTTGGTGCGCCAGCGACGCCAGCGCCCGCCGCGCCATCGTTGTTGCGGCCCGTCACCCAATAGAAGCCCCACGCCTCTTCAACGCCGAGAAGCGCCGGCGCGGTGTTGGGAATGATGTTCGAGAGCGAGAACGGACCGGCTGCGATCGTCCCGAGACTGTCGGAAGACCACTGGACCTGAGACGGCTTCGAGTCCGCCGCCGCATCAGAGTCAGACTGTGCAAACGCGGCGAAACCGGCCGCCGCAATCAGAGCCAGCGCGCTGTGAACATGAACCTTGCCCATGATGTCAACCTCCACTGAGAGTCAGGCGATGATGTTCGTGTGGCTCCACCAGCACCGAGATACGAGTCACCTCGGCCCCAGCGGAAACCACACACGACTTCCAATCTTGTACCACACTTTAATGTGGAACGCAAGGGCTTCTAGCGGGAGCCGACCTCATTCGCCGCAAATCTGGTGGATTACCTGATTCCAAGGCCGAGATAACTCCACCACCCGTCGCATCCGGGGCTTGCCGTAAGCGGTGGTGGTGGCGGCTCGACGGCCGGGGCTTAATTGCACCCCTGGCTGAAACTGTTCGAGAAGCACAGGAAGTCGAAGATGTCGCACACGCCCGGGCCGGTGCTCACGTCGCAGTCGCACGCGTAAGGGTTGCCCGCGTCGAACAGGTTCGAGAAGCACAGGAAGTCGAAAATGTCCAGCACGCCCGGACCAGTGGACTGGTCACAGTCCGGATAGCACTCGCGCTCCAGGGTGATGTTCCGCGTCTGCGAGATCGACGGCGAGAAGTCAACGAACACGGAGGCTTCTTCGTATCCAGCCGCATTGAATCGCACGGTGCGCGGGCCGGATGGCGCCCAGACGTAGTACCGCCCAAACCGCACGTTGCTCTGGTTCATCTCGCCGTTGTTGAACGTCACGCCGTCGAGCGTGATCGTCGCCACCACCGGATCGCCCGTCACCGCGTCCGTCACCACGCCCGTCAGCGGAATCGGACGATTGAGTTGCGCCAGCAACCCCGGCCAGACGCGCGCCGCCTCCGACAAGGCCGTATTGTGGCTCGGCTGAAAGCCCTGCTGTTGCGTGAGCGTTTCGGTGAGCACGGCCATGGCGCCGCGGGCCAACTGCCACTGAAAGTGTTCGCCCTCCGCCGAAGGCGGGCGATTCGAATACCCCGTCATCGCCGACTGCAGCACCTGCGCCTCGGTCTGAAGATACGCCGAGAACGGGTGCGTGAGGCAGTTGTACTCCCACAACACCTGACGCCCGTAGGAGTGATAGTCCTGCACCTTCGCGAAGTGCCGATCCTGCGAGAACAGCATCATCGTGATCGTCTCGGCTTCGGAGCCCGCGCTGGGGCCTTTGTACGTGCCATCGGCGGGATTCGTGCTGCCGGCGCATGTGGCCGTCCACCCGAACGGGTAGTTGCGATTCAGATCCACGCCGACGCCGCCGGGAAACACGCGGCGATTCTTTCGCCACAGGTTGTTCACGTTGAACACATACTCATACCCATCCGGGTTCCAGATCGGCGCGATCCAGATCTCGTTGTTGTTCACCAGATTCGTCACCGTCGCGTTCGAGCCGTACTCGGTGGTCAGCCGACGCATGGCATCGAGCGGAATCACCACCGTCGCGATCTCGCGGACGTGGTGCGCCCCGACGATCAGTACCGGCGGCTCATCCTCATCCACCTGCACGTTGTCCGAGATCTTCACCGCGAACAGATGCCGCCCCTCCACCGTCGTCGGCGCGCCATAGGTGGCCGTCAGATCGACAAACCGGCAGATATTCGGAAACGCCGCGGCCGCAGCCTGCATCTCGGCATACGTCTCGGCCAGGGTCGGATACCCGGCCGGAACCATGTCCGGCTGTGCGCGTCGCTGCTCGGCGAAGCGCTCGGCCTGGATGTCCGCGAACGGCCGAGACTCGGCGAGGACGGTGAACGAGAACCCCATCTCCTCCAACCACGCCCGCGAATCGTGAAGGACCACCATCTCGAACGCGCGGGGCGAGACGCTGCCCTCGACGATGTCATACCCCTGCCGGTCAAGTTCCGCCGCAAGCAGCGCTGCACGCGGGTGGTCAACGCGGACGTGGGTCAGAGGCTGAGCCGATGCGGCAGCGCCGCAGCCCACGGCCGCGATCATCGCGACATAGCGTTTCAAGCGAGATCTCCAATTCGCTGTGCGAAGGGGGCGCACCCATGCTCGCCCCGGAAGGCTTCCTGTACGCCATGAAGATATCACCAGATCCCGGCCTACGCAATGGCGACGTCACCCGCCGATAATCCTGCCCCTTTGTCTCCGGGATAGCGTGTCCGCGTGGCTATGCTCGCGATCGCGAACCCGCAGGCCGGGTCTCGGGGAGTTTCGGTGTGCTACAGGAACCACTGGTAGCGTTGGCCGCCGTGCTTGTCGTGGGAGTCGGTGCGCAGTGGCTTGCCTGGCGGATCAAGGTTCCGTCGATTCTCCTGCTGCTCATCTGCGGCGTGTTGATCGGCCCGGTGGTTCGATCATTCGATCCAGCGTGGGCGCTCGAACCCGATCGCCTTCTCGGCGAAGCCTTGATTCCGTTTGTGTCGTTGTCGGTTGGATTGATCCTCTATGAAGGTGGTTTGTCGCTCGACGTTCGTGACCTGCGCGGGGCGGGGGGTGTGGTCTGGTTGCTCGTGTCGGTCGGCGCGGCCGTGACGTGGGTCGGGGCGGCGCTGGGCGCGTACTTCCTCCTCGATCTTCCGCTGAATCTCGCGATTCTGCTCGGCGCGGTGATGATCGTCAGCGGTCCCACCGTGGTCCTTCCGCTGATTCGCCACATCAGGCCCATCGGTGTGACGGGACCGATCCTGCGGTGGGAGAGCATCGTCATCGATCCCATCGGCGCGACCGCGGCCGTGCTCGTCTTTGAGTTCATCACCGCGACGGGACTTGGGACGGCGGCGATCTCCGCCGCGTGGGCGGTCGTCAAGACGCTGTTTGTCGGCGGCGGCCTTGGAATCGCCGGTGCTGGGGCGCTGGTCTTCATGCTTCGGCGACATCTCGTGCCGGATCACCTTCAGAACGCGGTGAGCCTGCTGATGGTTGCGGCCGCGTTCGCGATCTCGAATCAGATTCAGCCCGACTCTGGGCTTCTCACGGCCACGGTGATGGGAATCGCGCTGGCGAATCAGCGCCTCGCGGACATCGAGCGCATCGTCGAGTTCAAGGAGAATCTGCGCGTGCTGCTTCTGGGCTCGTTGTTCATCCTTCTGGGTGCGAGGATGCAACTGAGCGAAGTGACCACCGTGGGGCTGGGGAGCCTCGGGTTCCTGGCGCTGCTCGTGTTGCTTGTGCGGCCGGCGGGCGTGGCGCTGTGTACGCTGCGATCGCAACTCACGTTTCGAGAGAGGGCGTTTCTGGCATGGGTTGCGCCTCGCGGGGTCGTCGCCGCCGCGGTCAGTTCCGTCTTCGCCATTGAACTCCAGAATCGCGGCGTGCCCGGCGCGGAACGACTCGTGCCGATCATGTTCGCGGTGATCGTGGGCACCGTCCTCGTGTA
>CAZTPJ010000064.1:0-22342 GCA_964614515.1 uncultured Phycisphaeraceae bacterium
GAATTGCCATTACTTTTCCCTCAACACCCCTCGCACCAAATCCACCGGGCGCCATGGAACTCGAGTCGCACGGGGCGCAGGCTGGCGATGAGTTCTGGATCACCGCGATGGCGCAGGACACCTATGTACTCGATGGCGTGTCCCATGTGCCGGGGCGGTCGGCGGTGCGACGCCTGCGCGTCCTCTCTGAAGATCAGTTCATCACGCAGATCCGCACGGAACTCGCCGGCGTTCGCGAGACGGCCAAACGCCTGGACGAAGAGCAGGCGGCGCTGGAGACGGCCGTGCCGCGCGATGGCGCGACCGAGGCGAACCGCGCGCGACAGGCGGGGATCACGGACCGTTTGGCGGCGCTCGAGCAGGCCGTCTCGCGCCTGGCGGAGCGCACGCAGCGAAATCGGCTCGAAGATGAAGCGATCGACGATCAACTCGCCGAGAGCGAGCGAGCGCTGGGTCGGGCGGCCGAGCAATCGCGCGAGGCTTCGCAGGGCATGAACACGGGCCGTGCCCCCGATCCAACGCTCACGCCGGAAGAACAGCGCGAGGTCGAAGCCGCGCAGGAGCAGGTGCGCCAGAGTCTGGCGGAACTGATTGAAATGCTCGATGCCGGCGAGGACAGTTGGCTCGCACGCCGGCAACTCGAAGCGCTGATCGAGCAGCAGCGCGAACTCATGGGCCAGACGTCCGAGATGACCGATCGCACGCTGGGTCGCTCGGAGCAGGATTTGACCGCGGCCGAACGCGGCGCGATGGAATCCATCGCCGAGCGCCAGCGCGAGATCGCCGAGCGCGCGTCGCAAGCGCTCGACGATCTCCAGCAGCGATCGCAGGAGATGCAGCAGCGCGATCCCATGACGGCCGACGCGATGGCCCAGGCCGCCCAGCGCGGGCGACAGCAACAGGTTCCCGAGCAACTCGAACAGGCCGCCGAACAGATCGAACAGAACCAGGGCCAGTCCGCGCAGCAATCGCAGCAGCAGGCGCTCGAAGCGATGGAAGACATGCTTGAGGATCTGCAGAACGCCCAGCGCTCGCGCGATGAGACGCTGCGGCGGATTCTCGCGAGCGTGATTGAGTCACTCCAGAATCTCATCGCGGTCCAGCAGCGGGAACTTGACGCACTGGCCATCGCCGAACGCGACAACGACGCGACGGGCCTTGACGCCGGCATGATCCGCCTGCATACCAACACGCTCGGCGTGGAGTCGATGGTGCGCGTGGGCTTCCGCGAACTGGCCGTGCTGGCGGATCATGTTCGCACCGCGTCAGAGGCCCAGGCCACCGCGATCGGCATCCTGCGCACCGCGCCGCTTGACGCCCCCGCGGCGCGTACGGCCGAACAGGCGAGCCTCGCCGCGCTTGAACAAGCCCTGGCCGAGGCGCAGCGTCAGCAGGAGGAAGCGACGCAGCGCGACCTCGAACGTCAGCGTCGCGAGATGCGCCGCGCGTATCGCGAAGCGCTCGAACAGCAGGTCGTGCTGCGCGGCGAGACGGCGACGTTCGTGGACAAGGACCTCGCCCGCCGACAACGCGTCACCGTGCGAAGACTCGGCGATCGACAGGATGAAATCCGCGAACGACTCGCCGAAGTTCGCCGAATGCTCGAAGAGGCCGAGGCCGCGGCCTTGTTCACGTTCGCCCACGAACGGCTCGATGCGCTGTCCGGCGCGTCAGCGCGCGAACTGCGCCTGGGTGAAGCGACGCAGCGGGTGCTGCGCGACCAGGATTCCATCACGCGAATCCTGCAATCCTTGATTCGGGCGCTCGATCCGGAGCGCGCGAATGAAGATGAGTTCCGCGAGAATGAACAAGCCGGCGGCGAGGGTGAAGGTCAGAGCGGCGGTGGCGACGAGGCCCTCATTCCGCCGATGGCCGAGTTGATCCTGCTTCGCGAGATGCAGATGGAAGCGGCTGACGCCACGCGAGACGCCGATGACTCGCCCGCGGCCGACCTTGATGCGCTGGGCGAGTTGCAGGCACAACTCGCCGGCCACGGGGCCGAGTTGATTCGTCGATTGATGGAGGCGCCGCCGCCAACCGGCAATGGGGGGGCTGAACCATGAGACTATGGATGATCGTCATGTCGGTTGGCGCGATGTCGCTGCCCGCGATTGCGCAGACAAGTGAGCCTGCGCAGCCGCCAATCCAACCCCCAACCCAACCGCCGAGCAACGCGCAGCCCGCAAGCCAGCCGCCTGAGGATCAGCCCAGCGAACTGCCGAGCCTGGACGAACTCCTCGGCATCACGGACAAGCCCGCGGGCGAGACGGATCGCACGCGCGCGGAACTTGAGGAGCGGCTTTCGGCCGCCGAGATCGCCGACCAGTTTCAACAGGCCGTGGCGCTGATGGGCGAGGCCGCGACGCGGATTCAGAAGGGTCGTGACACGGGCCTCGGCACGCAGCGGATTCAGGAGGATGTGATTCGCAAACTGGATCAGTTGATCGAGGCGGCGCGCCAGCAACAGCAGCAACAGCAGCAGCAATCGCGGTCCTCGTCGCGTCAACAGCAGAATCAACAGCAGCCGAATCAGCCGCAGAACCAGCAGCAGGCGGGCGATGTTGAGAACACTGGCGAAGCCGACCCGCCCGGGCGCGAAGATGCGCGGTTCAACCCCGATGTCGCGCCGAATCAGGCGTCGTGGGGCGCGCTGCCGGAGCGGATTCGCGATGCGCTGCGCCAGGCCGGCGATGATCGCTTCAGTTCGTTGTACAAATCACTCACGGAGGCGTACTACCGCCGACTGGCGGAGGAGGCGGGACGATGACGCTCGCAAACCGCACGCGGCACATCGGGTCACGCGCCGTCAGCACGGCCATCGCCGTCAGCCTCGCGCTCGCCGGACTGTGCGCAGCCCAGGAAGAAGTGCGCGAACCCGGCGAAGGCGCTGAGAACAACGCCATGGCCAACGAGATCACGCCGGAACTTGACGCGGCCGTGGTCAAGGGACTTGAGGCGCTGGCCGCGCTGCAGGAGCAGGATGGCGCGTTCGGGGGGGGGCGACTTGGGCGCAACGTCGCGGTGTCATCGCTGGCGTGTCTGGCGTTCATGGCCGACGGCAATCTGCCCGGGCGCGGCGAGTACGCCGAGAACGTCACGCGCGGACTCAACTACATCCTCGCCAACTGCACCGAAAGCGGACTGATCGCCGACGACGCGGCCAACGGCCCGATGTACGGCCACGGGTTCGCCGCGCTGTTCCTCGGCGAGGTCTATGGCATGACGGCCGGCGGCCCGGACACCGCCCTGGCCGCGCGAGTCCATGAAGCCCTCGTCAAGTCCATTCGCCTGATCGAGCGAACCCAGAATGAACAAGGCGGCTGGCGCTACAACCCCGTGCCCTATGACGCGGATGTCAGCGTGACGATCTGCCAGATCATGGCCCTGCGGTCGGCCCGCAACGCGGGGATCGAAGTGGACAAGAACGTGATCGACAAGGCCGTGCGATATGTGCGGCAGTGTCAGAATCCCGACGGCGGGTTCCGGTATCAGGTTGAACTCGGCGCGAGCGGCTGGCCGCGATCGGCGGCGGGCGTGGCGAGTCTGTTCTACGCGGGCATCCATGAAGATGACGCGATTGATCGCGGCGTGAAGTATCTGATGAACGAGGCGCTGCCCGGGCGCGGGATGGGCTCGCGGGCGCACTATCACTATGGCCATTACTACGCCGTGCAGGCGATGTACCTGGCCGGCGGCGAAGCGTGGGCGACGTGGTGGCCGGCCATTCGCGCTGAACTGATTTCGCAGCAGACCGATCGTGGAACATGGCGCGACAACAGCATCGGCGACGCCTACGCCACGGCCATGAACCTCATCGTGCTGCAGATGCCCAAGCGTTACCTGCCGATTTTCCAGAAGTGAGTGGGGGGGAGCCTTCGCGTGAGTCGAGTGACAGTGAGTATGTCGAGTCTGGCGTGCGGGTTGCTTGCCGTTTCGGCGTGTGTCGCGGCCGACACGCCGGGCGATCGCATTCTCATCGACCAATCGTTCCAGGCGCAGCGCGTCGAACTCGTGTCGATTGATCCGCGGACGATCGCGTATCGCGATGAGTATGGCGCCGTGCGAACGCTCAGCGCCGGCGATGTGCTGGCGATCATCTCGCCGCCGTCGGACTCGGGTGAGCTCGCGACTGGAACGAGCCTCCGCTCGCCGCATGTACTCGAACTCTGGGATGGACAGCGATACATCGGCCGCTTTTCGCCGCAGGCCTCGGGCCTGATCGCCGGCGATGAACCCGTCATCGGCTGGGAGAGCGGCCCGTTCGGCGCGATGCAGATTTCGCTCGATCGCGTCGCGATGCTGCGGCTGGCGGCATCGTCGGTGCGGCCGCCGCGGGATCTGCGCGACCACGTCGTGCTGATCAACGGTGACTTGATGTCCGGGTTCATCGAACACGTCGGCGACGAGGTTGTGATCGATGCCGACGATCGGGCCGTGCGCATCCCCATCGCCCGCATCGCCAGCGTCAGTCTCGGCGGACGCGCTGAACCCGCCGTCGGGCAGATGGTCTGGCTCGCGGATGGGTCCGTCGTGGCCGTGCGCGAACTGGCGTCACGGGGCGAGGGACGTCTGTTCGTTTCGCTTCAGGACTCGCGGGGGGCTGAGGGCGATCAGACGCAGGGGGATGTTCGCGACCCGGCGGAAGTGTCCCTCGCGCACCTTCTTGCATACTCAATGGACGGTTCGCGCCTGATCGAACTCGCCGCGCTCGAACCCATGCAACAAGGCCCCGTACCCCCGCGCCGATGGAGCCAACGCGTCCGCGTCGAACAACCGAACTTGTCCATCCTCGGACAAGGCTCGATTCATCTCGACGGCCCGATGCGCGTTGTGTGGACCCTGCCGTCAAACTCCACGCGCATTCGCGGCATGGCGGAACTGCCTGAATCATCGTGGACGTGGGGCGACTGCATTTTGCACATCACGGCCATCGGCGCAGATGGCATCGAAACCAACGTACTCCGCGAACGACTCTCGTCGCAACGAACGGCCGTGGAGTTCAGCGCCACGCTCCCGCGCGGCGATCGCCACGGCACACAACTGATCGTGACGCTCGACGAGGGCGAGCACGGCCCGGTGCAGGATCGCGTGGTGCTTCGCGGCGTACTCGTGCTGCTTGATGAGACGTCGCCGCAGTGAGCGCTACCGCACCTTGATCGACGCCAGCGCCACGATCACCAGCAGCACGGTGATGATCCAGAACCGCACGACAATCTTCTGCTCCGTCCATCCGCCCATGTGCAGGTGATGGTGATATGGAGCGCACCGAAAGACGCGCTTGCCCTTGGTCGCCTTGAAACAGCCGACCTGCAAGATGACCGACACGATCTCGAAGATGAACACCGCCGACATCAGCAGGATCACGAACTCCTGCCGAAGGATCAGCGCGTAATAGCCGATCAGCCCGCCCAGCGCCAGCGATCCCGTGTCGCCCATGAACACCGACGCCGGTGAGCAATTCCACCACAAGAATCCCAGACACGCCCCGAGCATCGCCCCCGCCAGCACGCTGAGTTCATCCGCGCCTTCGACATACGGCACAAGCAGCGTCTGGGCGAAACTCATCGACCCGGCGATCAGGGCCAGCACGAGCAGGCCAATGCACACGATCGCCGTCGTGCCCGTGGCCAGGCCGTCCATCCCGTCCGAGATGTTCACCGCGTTGCTCATGCCCGCGATCAGCAGCATGGCGAAGATGACATATGCCCAGCGCGGCAGATACCACAGCGCGGGGTTCGCCGCCCAGCCGTTTTCGGGGTCATAGGTCTTCTGGAACGGAAGATTCAGCACATGCGCGATGTCATTGGCCACATCTGGGTTGTCCCCGCGTCCATACGCGAACACGCCGATCAGAAGTGCCAGCCCGAGTTGAAAGACGAGTTTCTCCCACGCGTACAGACCCTGACGGCTGCCCGCGCCGCGCCTCGCGGCCGTGAGTTTCAGCCAGTCATCCGCCCCGCCCACGCCCGCGAGCCAGACCAGCACCACCAGGCCCATCGCGACGTAGTAGTTTGACAGGTCCGCGAGCAGAAACGTACTGATGAGGATCGCCCCGGCGATGAGCAGGCCGCCCATCGTCGGCGTGTTCGCTTTGCTCGCGGCCACGCTGCGCAGCGCATCGGCATCGGTAAGCCCAGGGTCGCCGATTTTCATGCGGGTGAGCGTGGCAATGGTCCGCCGACCCAGCGCCAGCACGAGAATGAACGCCAGACCCGCGCTGGCCAACGCGCGGAAGTGCAACTGATCCAGCACGCTGAACCAGTGGTAGATCCCAAGGTCCAGGAGTTGTTCCCGCATCAGGCTGAGAAGATAATGAAGCATCGTCCGTGCGCGTCTCCAACGTCCCCGGTGGCACGGGCGTCTCGCCTGTGCGCGTCATCCGTCTTCCCCGGTGGCACAGGCGTCCCGCCTGTGCCCATCTGCGTGTGTGCAACTCGGCCCATGCACAGGTCAAGCATGAATGTTCGGCGTGAGTTTACGGCCGCGCCTGTGTGCGGGCGATCTGTCCAAGCGCATCGGCCACTCGCTCCACGCCCATCCGCCGCGAACCCTTGAGCAGCACCGCATCTCCCGGCTCAATCATTGCCGCCACATCCGCCGCTCGCCCATCGTCAAGGTCCACCAGCCAGCGCACCTGCTCCCCGCGCCGCGCGAGAAGATCCGCCGCCGCATGGAACCCATGCCCGATCAACACGATCCGATCCGCGCGAGAAAGCAGGGCGAAGGCGACTTCCTCATGCGCGGCCGCGGATGCCGGGCCAAGTTCGAGCATCTGCCCGAGAATGACGACGCGTCGCCGCGCGTGCCGGGCGAAATCCGCGAACGCGCGGATGGCCGCGAGCATCGAATCCGGATTCGCGTTGTACGCATCGTTGATGATCTCCGCGCCCGCGATCGTCCGCGGCATCATTCTCATCTCCGGCCCCACGGCCGTGGCGAGGGCCTCCGCGATGCTCGGCCAGTCAAGATCAAGGTGTCGCGCGACGATGGCGGCGGCCGCGGCGTTGAGGGCGTTGTGCGCGCCGAGGAGTTTCACGCGCAGGGGCGTGTCGTGAAGCGTGAAGGTTGTGCCCTCGCGCGTGGTGCGAACGTCGCATGTGCGATGCGTCGCGTCATCAGCCACGCCGAAGGTTTCCACACGGGGATGGTTACGCAGCCGCGGCAGCAGCGCCCGCCGCGCCGGGCCATCGGCCGGGACAATCGCCACGCCCCCGTCAGTCAGGTGATGCACGATTGACGCCTGTTCGCTCGCGACGCCCTCGATCGAGCCGAGTCCTTCGAGATGCTCACGCCCGATGCTCGTGATGACGGCGATATCAGGGCGCACGATCGACGCGAGCGCATCGACTTCGCCCGGCGCATTGGTGCCGATCTCGCAGATGAGGTATTGGTGTTCCGGTCGCGCGGAAAGCACCGTCAGCGGCACGCCAAGAAAATTGTTGAACGACTTGGGCGAGGCCGCGCCGGTCAGCCCCGAGGCGAGGATCGCTTCGATGAGGCGTGTCGTCGTGGTCTTGCCGTTGGAGCCGCCGACGGCGATGATGCGCGGGCGGTGTGGCTGGGCATCAAGCCACGCGCGAGACGCGCGGGCAAGGTCGAGCAGCGCCGAGCGAGTGCTCGACACGAGCAGCACGCCCATCGAACCATCGACATTGACCGCAGGCTTTCGTTCGACGACCGCCGCATACGCCCCGCGTTCCACGGCCTGCGCCAAATACTCGTGCCCATCGCCGTGATCCCCTCGAATCGCGAAGAAAACCTGCCCATTCGCGAGCGTTCGCGTGTCGATGCTCGCGCCGTGGGCGGATGCCGGTGAACCAGGCGCGGTGAGCCATCGCCCGCGCATCGCGGCGGCCAGCGAGTCAGGTGTAAAGAATCCCCCCCCCTCGCCGCTCATCCGTGCGCCCCCCGCTGGGTCAGCGCGCTGCGCGCGATCTCGCGATCGTCAAAGTCGCGGGTGATCGTCCCGCCGCGCCCGTCGGGAAGAATCTGATACGTCTCGTGCCCCTTGCCCGCGATGAGGATCACGTCGCCCGGGTCGGCCTCCATGATCGCACGGCGGATCGCGTGCTCACGATCAACCTCCACGCTGACTTTGTGCCGCGCCGCGCCGTCAATCCCCCCGAGAATCTGCAACACGATCGCCGAAGGCTCCTCGCGACGCGGATTGTCAGATGTCACGATCACGCGATCCGCGAGTTCCACAGCCACAGCCCCCATCCGCGGGCGCTTCGTCGCATCGCGATCACCGCCGCATCCGAACACGACGCACAGCCGCCCCCCGCGTTCAACCAACGGCCGCACCGCACGCAAAGCATTGACCAGCGCATCATCCGTATGCGCATAATCGACAAGCACAAGAAAGCCATCTTCGGGACGTGTCACCGGTTCAAGTCGCCCCGGCGGAGCCTTCAGTCGCGAGGCTTCCTCGGCGAGCATGGATGTCGGCGCCCCGGCCGCGTGCGCCGCAGCCACCGCCTGGAGCAGATTCATCACATTGTGCTCGCCCATCATCGTCACGCGCGGCGACACTTCGCCCCACGGCCCCGACAACCGCACACGCATGCCCCATCGTCCGGTCTCAATCGCCTGCCCAAACGCCGTGTTCGCATCGCCGTCGCCGGCCCCCGCGTGACAGCGTATCACCCGCGCGCGACACCCCGCCAGCATCGCCTCCGCGTGCGCATCGTCCGCGTTGACAATCGCCAGTCCATCGCCCGGCAGCGACGCGAACAACTTCGCCTTCGCCGCCGCATACGCCTCCATCGAACCGTGATAGTCAAGATGATCGCCCGTGAGGTTCGTAAAGATGCCGATGTCAAACGAAAGCGCGGACACGCGACGCTGATCCAGCGCATGGCTCGATACCTCCATCGCGGCCGCGCGACATCCCGACTCGACCATCACCGAAAACGTGCGCGACAGTTCAATCGCCGGAGGCGTGGTGAGCACGGCCGGGGCGACCTCGCGCCCATCATCGACGGCGATGGTGCCGATCAGGCCGCAGCGGATTCGGGCCGCGTTGAGCAGAGCATGAATCAGCCACGCCGTGGTGGTCTTGCCATTGGTTCCGGTGACGCCGATCAGGGTCAGTTGCGAGGATGGATTCCCATAGAAGCGCTCGGCGATGAGGGCCGAGGTGGCTGCGACATCATCGCACGCGAGCATCGCGGCCTGGCTCCTGGACGACACGTCGTCACAGGGTTGATCGCTGAGGATGGCCGTGGCCCCCGCGGCGATGGCGTTGGCGATGAAGGTTCGCCCATCGGATTTCTGGCCGCGCCGCGCGATGAAGAGCGAGCCGGGCAGACACGTCCGACTGTCTTCGGTGATGTCGCAGATGCGAACCGACCCTGTCGGCGCACGGGCGATCCGCACTTCAAGGCCGTGAATGAGCTCGTGCAGGTCCATGGGTGTGACTCGACGGCCGGCGACGGCTCGCAAGGTTGGCGCGAAGCGATGACCGACGCTTGCCAGAAGCGTATGCGGCCAATTCATCGGCCTTCGCGGGCCGTGGCGCACACTCAGGGCAGAATGAGCATCGCATCGCCGTAGGAATAGAAGCGATAGCCGCGGTCGATGGCGTGGGCATAGAGGCGTGTGAGTTGGGCCGCACCGCCGGGGAGCTTCGCCGCGACCATCGCCATGAGCGTGGAGCGCGGCAGGTGAAAGTTGGTGAGCAGGGCGTCGGTCGATCGCCACTGATGTCCGGGCGTGATGAGCAGGCGAGTCTGGGTGGCTTCCGGGTGGCCCGCCTCCGGGTGGCCCGCCTCCGGATGGCCCGCCTCCGGGTGGCCCGCCACTCCGTGGCGGGTCTTCGCATGGTCCGCTGCTCCCAAGGCCAAAGACTCCAACGTTCGCGCCGCCGTGGTGCCGACGGCGATCACGCGTCCCCCGCGCCCACGGCCTTCGCGGATCGCGATCGCCGTCGCCTCCGGCATCGAACACCACTCCGCGTGCATCGGATGCTGCTCGATGAACTCGGTCTCCACCGGCTTGAACGTCCCAAGACCAACATGCAGCGTGACATCCGCCCGCCCGACCCCCGCCCCGGCCAGACGATCAAGCAGTTCACGCGTGAAGTGCAGCCCGGCCGTGGGCGCGGCGACAGAACCCGCCTCCGCCGCGTACACCGTCTGATATCGGGCGCGATCGTCGGCGTCGTCAACGTCGGCGTGTTCGGTCTTGCGCCGGGCGCGGATGTACGGCGGCAACGGCGTCAGGCCGATGCGTTCGAGAACATCGAGCGCGGTGTGCCGTGAATCCCCTTCGCCGGCCGTGACATGCCACAGCGTCGTATCCTCCGCATCGCGGCGCAGGAGCGTAAGTTGAATGCCGGAGGGCTGGGCGTCGCGATTGAGCAGTTCGATCGGCGCGCCTTCGCGGAATCGTCGGGCCTTGAGCATGATTCGCCAGTGGCCGTCGGGCGTGGAATCGACATAGAGGCCCTCGACGCGTCCGCCGGTGTCGAGTCGGCGTCCGAGGAAGCGAGCGGGGATGACGCGCGAGCGATTCACGACCAGCAGATCGCCCGGCGCGAGCAGCGTCGGTAGGTCGCGAATGTGATGGTGCCGCGGCTCGTCCGGATTCGCGCGATGCACGACCATGAGCCGTGCCGCATCGCGCGGCTCGACGGGGCGCGTGGCGATGCGATCCGGCGGAAGGTCGTAATCCAGGTCGGCGGTTCGCAGCATCGTTGACCGCAGGCTACGCGCGATGTTGTGTGTACGCATCATCAAGGCGTGCCGTCGCCGCACGATCCCCACTGGGCGGCCGCCATCGAGGCCAACGCGCCGCGGCACGCGATTCGCCACCCGCACACCGTGCAGATTGATCGTTCAGACTCGATGCTCCCGGCACGGCCGGTGCGCCCGCACCTTGTGCCCTTCCATGCCGCCGTCGCCGCGCCCGGCGTGGTTAGCGTCATTGCCTGTAAACCAGTGGATTACATCGGTCTTGATTCCGTTCAGGCCGATCCCCGTGAGCCGATCCGCTTTGGCGTGTTTCTGGAGCGGCTGAACCGGGCATACGCGTATGAAAAGCCGCGTCGGGGCCTGCGGCTGGCCGAGCGGATGATGAGCCACGTCGAGATCGGACGTCGACTTGACGTGTTTGCCTGACCAAAAAATCCCCGGCGCGAACACTGGAGGCCGTAATCCCGATATACTTATGGAACCCTTAGCCCGCGTAGCGGTATGAGGGTGTGTGACCGCGCGGTGATCGCGCGCTCGGGAGACTGGCCCATGACCGAAATCAATCGAATCCTGAAGCAGGCCGCGTGGCGTTTGTTCGTGATCGACCTGCTTTCGACGCTGGCGATCTGCTTGAGCGCGGCGCTGGTGGGCTTGATCGTGGTTCGCGTGCTCCATGCACTGGGCGTGTGGCCGATTGGCTGGGTTGAGACATTTGTCGGCGCTGGAGCGCTGACGGTGGTGGGAGCGCTGGTGTGGAGTCTTGTGCGTCGATCGAATCGTCTCGGCGTGGCGCGGGCGCTGGATGAGCGTGCCGACCTTCGCGAGTCGATCAGCACCGCGCTGTGCGTGCAGGGCAGTCAGGATCCGTGGGCGCAGGCCGTCGTCGAGACCGCCCGCGATCGCGCCCGCCGTGTCATCGTCAAGGATGCGATTCCCGTGACCGCGCCGCGATTGATGCCGCTTCCGCTGGCGTGTGCGGCCGCGCTGCTCATCGCGTGGTTCTCGCTTCCGCGCGAGTTCACCTTCAGCGCCGGCGCGGATGATGCGAAGGCGAAGCAGGAGCAGATCACGGCCGTCAAAGCCGAGATCAAGGCAAAGGAAGAAGCCATCGCCGAGAAACTCAAGGCCGCCAACGTGGACCTCGGGCTTGATGAGCCGGAAGAAGCCGAGAAGGCCGAGCCGACATCGCCTGAAGAGATTCAGCGTGCGGCCATGCGTCGCCTGACGCGGATGGAAGATCGACTTTCAGAGATGCTCAAGAGCGACAAGGCCAACACGCTTGAAGCGATGAAGGAAAAACTCGAGCAGTTGCGTCAGCCCGGCCCCGGGCCGCTGGATGAGTTGACGCGGGCGCTTCAGAAGGGCGACATGGCCCAGGCGAAGGAGAAACTCTCCGAACTCGCCGAGAAACTCAAGAACCAGGACATGTCCGCCGAGCAGAAGGATCAACTCAAGGATCAGATGGAGAAACTCGCGGCGCAGATGGATCAACTCGCCAACGACCGCCAGAAACTTGAGCAGGCGCTCCAGCAGGCTGGGCTGTCGCCCGAACACGCCAAGCAGGCCGCCGCCGATCCTGAAGCGATCAAGAAGGCCCTTGAAAACATGAAACACCTCACCGAGGAGCAGAAGAAGCAACTCGCCGACGCGGCCAAGTCGCTCAACGAGGCGTGCAAGAACTGCAACGGCCTCGGCGAATCACTGTCGAAGATGGCCCAGGGCCTGAGCGAAATGGGCCTGAGCAGCGAAGCGATGGAAGGGTTGGAGCAACTCGCGGGGCAACTCTCCGAGATGGAGATGATCCAATGCGAGATGGATGCGCTCAGCGCGGCCATGAGCGAGTGCCAGGGGCAACTCGCGTCGCTGGGTCAGGGCATGTGCGAAGGTGGCCAGTCCGGCGGCATGGGCGAGTGTGATGGTCTGGGCGAGTGGGCGGCCGGAGCATCAGATCGCTTTGGAAGCGGAACGGGCGGTCCTGGCAAGGGCAATCGGCCCGATTCGCCTGAAGAGCAGGCCGCACCGTTCACGCGGCAGACCGAGAAGAGCCCCGCGAACATGGGGCAGGGGCCGATCATCGCGCAGCGTCTTGTGCAGGGCGATCAGATTCGCGGCGAGGCCACGGCCGAATTCTCGGCGGTCGCCAACATTGCCGGTCAGGCCGCGACGGAAGCCATCGACAACAAACTCGTCGGTCTCGAATGGCACGGCCCGCTGAAGCACTACTTCGGACGACTTGAAGCGCGAGGCAAGTCCGCGCAGCCGGCCGAGCAAAGCACCGAGTCTGGTTCGGGCGAATCCAAGTAAGTCGAGTCAAAGTGCGGTTCGAAGCGGGCAGTTGGTGCGCGCAAAGGGCGAGGGGGTGGTTGGCGTCACTCTCGATCGCTCGCGCGATCGGCTCTTTGAAAGGCGAAAGAGATGAAACGAACAACGTTGTTCGCGGGCTTGGCGTGTTGGCTTGTCGCGTGTGTGATCGGGGGCTGCGGGCGGAGCGAAACGCGCGAAGTGGTGGTGTACACCAGCGCCGATGACTATCTCGTGCGTGAGGTGATCAGCGCGTACGAGCGCAAGACGGGCGTGCGCGTACGCGTGCAGGGCGACACCGAAGCGACCAAGACCACGGGCCTGGTGCTGCGTCTGCTGGCCGAGCGAGCCAGCCCGCGGGCGGATGTGTGGTGGTCGAGCGAGCCGTTCGGCACGATTCGCCTGGCGCGCGAGGGCGTGCTGGAGCGGTATGTGAGCGCCGTGTCCGAAGCGGACATGGGCGGGAAATGGCCGTCAACGCTGCGGGCGAACGATGAGATGTGGTATGGCTTCGGCTCGCGCGGGCGCGTGATCGCGTACAACACGAACCTCGTGCCGCGCGAGGATGTTCCGCGCACGCTGCGAGACTTGACCGATCCGAAGTGGGCCGGGCGCGTGGGCATTGCGCGGCCGCAGTTCGGCACCACGCGCGGGCACGTCGGCGCGCTGGTGGTGATGTGCGGGGAAGCGCCGTTCCGCGCGTGGCTTGAAGCCATGAAGGCCAACGGCGTTCGCATCTATGACGGCAACGCGACGGTCGTGCAGGCGATGGCCCGCGGCGAAATCCTGCTGTGCCTGACCGACACCGACGATGTCTACGCCGGCCAACGCAACGACTGGCCGGTGGACCTGGTGTATGAAACGCTCGATGAGACGCCCGCCGAGGGTCTGTGCAGTTTCGGGCCGCTGGTCATGCCCAACACGGTTGCGCTGGTCCGCGGCGCGCCGAATCCGGACGAGGCCGCGGCCCTGATCGACTTCCTGCTCAGCGAAGAGGTCGAGCGAATCATGGCCAACAGCGAGTCGCGCAACACGCCGGTGCGCCCGCACGTCGCGGCGGAGTTCGCGCAGTTCGCGATTCCGATGCTCGCGGAGATCGACCTGTACGTCGTGGCCGACGCGATGGATGGGGCGGTGGCGATTTGTGAGGACGTGCTGGGCAAATGAGCCGACCGCGCGAGCGGTCGAGACGGTGTGCCACTGGACATAATGGAGACGCGCACAGGCGAGACGCCCGTGCCACCGCTGCCCCGGCTGGCCCATCGGGGTCAGGCTTGCATCAGCAGGTTCGCCAGCAGTCGCGTGCCCCAGCCGGTGGGGCCTTCGACGAACGGTCCCGTCGCGCTTTCCACGGCATGAACGCCCGCGATATCGAGGTGACACCACGGGATCCCGGCCTTGACGAAATACGCCAGGAACGCCGCGCCCTGAATCGGGTGTGCCTTGCGATTCGGGTTGGAGTTGATGATGTCCGCCACGGGCGACTTCATCATGTCCTTGTATTCCTGATGCAGCGGGAGTCGCCAGACGCGCTCATCGCACGCGGTCGCGGCCGTCTCAATCTTCGCGCGAAGCGCATCATCGTCGCACCACATGCCGCAATAGGTCGATCCAAGCGCGGTGACCACGCCGCCGGTGAGCGTCGCGAGATCGATGATGCACGCGGGGTTCTCAAGTTCGCACGCCCAACAGAGCGCATCGGCCAGCACGAGTCGACCCTCGGCGTCGGTGTTGGTCACTTCGACCGTCACGCCGTTGCGATAAGTGATGATGTCGTCCGGCCGGAAGGCTTCATCGCTGATGGAATTTTCCGCCGCCGCGAGGAGCGCGACGACGGGCACGTTCGGCTTGACGACGCTGCCGATGGCGTGCATGGCGGCGAGTACCGCGCATCCGCCATCCTTGTCGCGCTTCATCCCGCGCATGGAGTTGTTGATCTTCAGCGACAGTCCGCCCGAGTCATAGCACAGCGTCTTGCCGATGAGCACGATGGGCTTGGCATCTTTCGGTGTGCCTTTGGGGCGATACTCCATGCGGATCAGGCATGGTTCGTTTTCTGACGCCTGCCCGACCGTCACAAGGCCCGTGAGGCGTTCCTTCACCAGAGCATCGCCCTTGATAATGCGGCACGTCATGCCGTGATCCTTGCAGACTTTCTGCGCCTGCTCGGCCATGAACATCGGTGTGGCGATGTTCGGCGGCGTCTCGCTCAGCGTTCGCGCGAGATTCGCGGATTCGGCCAGTTTCAGGCCCAGTCGCAGGCCTGATTCAAACGCCTTGTCGTTGCCGCTGAGTTTGAGCGCCGGTCGGTCATCCTTCTTCGCGAGCGAGCCTTTGAACAAATCGCGCGACCAACCCATCAGGCCGAAGCCTTCGCCAACGGCGACGCCCGCGGCCTCGGCGTTGATCGACGCCACGGCCAGCGGGCCGGAAAAATCAATCGTCACGGATGGATCTTTCGACGCGGCGAGTTTGCGTGCGATGGCGGCCGTGGTGGTGCGCAGCGATGCGGTGGTGAAGGATTCCTTCGCGCCCAGGCCCACGAGCAGGATGCGGCGATATGGGCCGGATGTCGGAAAGGCTTCGACGATGCGGCCGGATTCGCCGGTGGCTTCCGTTCGCTTCACGGCCTTGGCGAGAACGCCGCCGGCGTCGAGTTTCTTTGTGACGCGATCGAGCGGCGACTTTTCAAAGTGGCCGACAACCAGAGCCCCGCCGCGAACCTTCGCCCCCATCGACACCGACTTGAACATGTTGTGCTCCTTGAAGTGGGTGTCAGTGTAGCGCGTTGTCATTCACCGCGGAGCATCAGCCATGAGTTCGCGGTGAAGCATCGACGCCCGTCGTCGCGCTGGGCGGACTGAACAGATCAAGGATGTGCGTCGCTTCGATCGCACGGCACGAATGCGGCAGATTCGGCGGCAACACGAGCACTTCGCCGCCGCGGACTTCGATCTCGCGGCGCTCGGCCGTGCCATCCGCGCCGAGGCCGAAGATGCACCGCCCGCTGAGCATGATGACGAACTGTTCGTTCTCATGCGAATGCGTGGGGACT
This sequence comes from uncultured Phycisphaeraceae bacterium, assembly GCA_964614515.1. GTDB lineage: Bacteria > Planctomycetota > Phycisphaerae > Phycisphaerales > UBA1924 > CAZTPJ01. Next base: position 16,051 of record CAZTPJ010000064.1, read on the forward strand.
TCAAAGCCCGGTTGCAGTTGCACCTCAGAGACCATCATCTTCTCGCCGATCACGCGGCGACGATCGATCCTCGCCATCGGTTGATCCCGCGGCAGTTCGGCCCAGCGCAGATGCTGATAGGTGTCACTCATGGGATTGCAGCAGCCAGAGGTGATGTTCGATCTCGCCCGCGATGGAAATGAGCAGGTCCTGCGTGACTTGATCTCGCTCAGTCGCGGCGATGCCCGTGCGGGCGTGCGCGGAGAGAGCCGCGAGCAGATCGCTGGCACGCGACACGGCCTGCGCATCGGACATGAAGCCAGCCTCGCACGGCGCAAGCGTGGTCGACTTCGCGACGTGCGATGCGCGCCCATCGGGCGCGACGCCGATCGCCGCGAGACGCTCGGCGACATCATCGGACCAGTTTCGCGCCGCCGTGACGATCTCATCAAGTTGCCGATGCAGCGGGAGGAATCGCGGGCCGCGAAGGGTCCAGTGCATCTGCTTGCACGCAAGTGTGAAGTCGATGACGTTGACAAGCAGCGGCTGGAGCGATTCTGCCACGAGTCGCGTCGTGGCTTCGTCAAGAATTTTGCGTGTCATGCATCATCGTAGCGCGCGATCGGCGGCGCGGCCGGGACGAGGCGCCCGCACCGCCGGTTGACGAGGTCAGATGCGCACAGACGAAACGCCCGTGCCACCCTTCGTGGAAGTCACATCGAGGCGCGAGTTCACTCACGCCGGCGACGGCAATGAACCCGGCGGCGCTTCGGGATCTTCGGCCGGTTTCGCGTGCGATTGTGATGCATCCTCGCGTGATCGCTGCCTCGCCTCGGCCGCGAGCAGTTCGCTTACCGTCGGCTTGTCGATGCGTTCGCCGCGCATGAGGCGATGCACTTCATCCGCCGACAGCGTCTCATATTTGAGCAGGGCTTGCGCAACGGCGTCCACCTTGGGCCAGTTGTCGTTGAGCAGGCGTTCCGCATCGCGAAACGCTTCATCGACGAGTCGGCGGATTTCTTCATCAATGAGCCGCGCGGTGTCCTCGGAGTATGACTTCTCAGGGAGGAACATCTCGCGCGTGTCGGCGCCGGTGTAGCGGATGAACCCGAGTTTCGGACTCATGCCCCACTCTTCGATCATCAGTCGGGCGAGGCTGGTCACCTGCGCGATGTCCGCGGCCGCGCCGGAGGAGACATCGCCGGTGGCGCGTGATTCTGCGATGCGCCCGCCGCAGGCGACGCGCATGGTCGCGTGCAGCCAGCGCAGGCCGTAGCCCATGCGGTCCTTCTCAGGCAGCGCGAACGTCGCGCCGCCCATGCCTCCGCGCGGGATGATCGTCACCTTGTGCAACGGGTCGGCATCGGGGAGCAGGCATTGCAGCACGGCGTGACCGGCCTCGTGGTACGCCACGAGTTTGTTTTCATCCTTCTCGCGCACGCGGCTGCGCTTGGCACGACCGAACTTCACTTTGTCGCGGGCCTCTTCCAGGTCTTCGTGCTCGACGAAGTCCTTGTTCTGCATGGTGGCGGCGATGGCGGCCTCGTTGATGATCGCGGCCAGGTCCGCGCCGCTGAACATCGGCGTGCCGCGGGCGATCCGCTCCAGGTCCACGTTCGGCCCGAGTTTGACCTTCTTCATGTGGACACGCAGAATCTCGATGCGGCCCTTGATGTCGGGCAGCGGCACGGCGATTTGCCGGTCAAAACGCCCCGGGCGAATCAACGCGGGGTCCAGCACGTCGGGTCGGTTGGTCGCCGCGATGACGATCACGCCGTCGGCGGGTGTGAAGCCGTCCATCTCGACGAGGATCGCGTTGAGCGTCTGCTCGCGTTCATCGTGTCCGCCGGTGGTGAACCCGCCGCCACGGCGACGGCCCACCGCGTCGATCTCATCGAGGAAGATGATGCAGGGGGCGTTCTCCTTGGCCTGCTTGAAGAGATCGCGCACGCGGCTCGCGCCCACGCCCACGAACATCTCGACAAAGTCCGAACCGGAAATGGAAAAGAACGGCACATCCGCTTCGCCCGCGATCGCCTTGGCCAGCAACGTCTTGCCGCAGCCCGGTTCGCCCGTGAGCAGTACGCCGCGCGGGATACGCCCGCCGAGCCGCGCGAACTTCTTCGGGTTCTTGAGGAACTCGATGATCTCGGTGACTTCTTCCTTCGCCTCTTCGATGCCCGCGACATCGGCGAACGTCACGCCGGTCATCTCCTTGCTCAGCATCCGATGTCGCGACTTGCCAAAGTTCCCCAGCATTCCCCCGCCCACCCCACCAGCCCGCACAGAGCGAGAGATCAGGAACCAGATCACCAGCAGAATGATGATCAGCGGTGCGAACATCAGCACATACGGCCCCCACGTGCTCGTCGGACGGTGCTTGGCCGTGTTCGACGTGATCTGCATGATCCGCTCAACCACCACATCCGCGCCGTGGGGGTTGAGCGGGATGCGTACGGCCGTGGGCGTGGTGCTGTCGGGACCGGGCTTTTGAACGGCGACCACGGCGTTGTCGCGAATGATCACGCTGTTGGTCTGAATCTCGTTGGCCTTCCACAGGGACTCGAACTCGGCGAGTGAAATCATCCGCGCCTGCTGCGTCGATGAGAAGAGCAGGTACAGGAGAAACACGAGCAGGAGCACGGCCACCACGGCGAACAGCCCTCGACTCGGCGGGGCGGGCTGGCCTGCCGGTCGCCCACGATTCGGCGGCTGCGACGGGCCATCACGGCGCGGGACATCCTGGCGCGGCCGATCGTTGTCGGGCGTGGACTTTTCTCTCTGACGATCGTGGTTTTCTCGACTCACTCGGTGTGTTCTCGGGTCAGGAACGGATTCTCCCTGAATCTACTTCGGACGGGAGGGTCTTTGGGTTCACGGGGTGTGGATATTGGAACACTAGGCCCACTGGGCAACGGAGCCTGTTGGGCTTTTACCGGGTCTGGCATTGGGCGTTGCAGCGGTTTCAACGTCGCGAGGGAGATTCCGACCTCGCGGGGCTGATGCGATTACACTAGAGGCTCGGACACGGCCCCGCGTGAACCGTCGGGCGGGGCGATCAACAACCAAAGGCCCCGAAGGAGCGCCGCGACATGGCTGCAATCAACCCCGCCGACATCCGCAACCTCACGATCATCGGAAACGCCGGAAGCGGCAAGACAACCCTGATCGAACGGCTGCTGTTGACGGCGGGGGCCATCACGCGAATGGGAACCGTTGAAGAAGGCAACACCGTCAGCGACTACACCGACGACTCGAAGAAGCACAAGCACACGCTGATGGTCACGCCCGTTCGTTTCACCCACAACGGAAAGCACATCACGCTGCTCGACACGCCGGGCCTGACGGACTTTTTCGGACATGCAATCGCGAGTTTCCCGGCCGTGGAAACGGCCATGGTGGTGGTCGATGCGGCGCGTGGTGTTGAGAGTACGGGGCAGCGTCTGATGAAGATCGCGGCGGATCGCAAACTGCCGCGGATGATCGTGGTGAACAAGAGCGACTCGCCTGAGGTGGATCTCGCCGGGCTTGTCGCGCAGATTCAAGAGGCGTTCGGGCGCGAGTGCCTGCCGGTGAACCTGCCGTCAGGCAACGGCGCGACGGTCGTCGACGTGTTCGAACACGAGCATGGCTCAAGCACGGACTTCTCGTCCGTCGAAGAGGCCCACACAAAGATCGTCGAGCAGGTGGTCGAAGTGAACGAAGACCTGATGGCGGAGTACCTCGAAGGCGGCAAACTTGACCCGGCCAAGGTCAGCGCGGTCTTCACCGAGGCGATGCGCCAGGGGCATCTCGTGCCGGTGTGCTTCGTTTCGTCGCGAACCGGCGCGGGCGCGAGCGACCTGCTCGACCTGATTGCCTTGCGATGTCCAAGCCCCGTCACCGGGAACCCGCGCCCGTTCCTGATGAAGGATGCCGAGGGCAACGAGGCGCCGATCACCGTCAAGCCCGACCCCTCGGCGCACCTCGTCGCCCATGTGTTCAAGGTCATGGCCGACCCATTCGTCGGTAAACTCGGCGTCTTCCGCGTGCATCAGGGCACGGTCAAGTCGAAGGATGATGTCTATATCAACGATGACCGACGGGCCCTGCGCATCGGACACATGTTCCGACTTCACGGAAAGGAACACACCGAGATCCACGAGGCCGGGCCGGGAGAAATCGCCGCCGTCTCCAAACTCGATGACATCCGCTTCAACGGCGTCCTCCACGTTTCCGGCGAGAGCATCCGCCTGGCGCCGCTGCCGCTGCCCAAGCCGATGTACGGCCTGGCAATCGAACTCAAGAACCACGCGGACGAAGGCAAGTTCGGCACGGCCATCGCCAAACTCATCGAAGAGGACCCGTGCCTCGTGATGGAGCGCATCGCCGCGACCAAACAGACCGTGCTTCGCGGGCTTGGCGAACTGCACCTTCGCGTCGTGATGGAACGCCTGAAGAATCAATACGGCATTGAGTTGCTCACCAGCCCGCCCAAGGTCGCGTACAAAGAGACGATCACGGCGAAGGCGGAGGGGCATCACCGCCACAAGAAGCAGACAGGCGGCGCGGGACAGTTCGGCGAGGTCTACATGCGTATTGAGCCGCTGCCCGCCGATCATCCCGAGGGCTTTGAGTTCGTCAGCGAAGTCGTCGGCGGAACCGTGCCCCGGCAGTATTGGCCGGCCGTCGAAAAGGGCGTGCGTCAGGTGCTGACGGAGGGCGCGATCGCCGGGTATCCGCTGACGGGCGTGCGCGTGGCGCTGTATGACGGCAAGTATCACGACGTGGACAGCAAGGAAATCGCGTTTGTGACGGCCGGACGCAAGGCGTTCATTGATGCCGTGGGCAAGGCCAAGCCGAAATTGCTTGAGCCGTATGTGCTTCTTGAGGTGACGGCGCCCGCGACGTACATGGGATCGATCGCGGGGGATATTTCGACCAAGCGCGGGCGTGTACAGGACACGCAGATGGTCGGGGCCGATACATGTCTGGTGCGGGCGGTGGCGCCGCTGGGCGAACTTCAGAACTATTCGAGTGAACTCAAGAGCATGACTGGCGGCGCGGGGACCTATTCGATGGACTACAGCCATGATGAACACACGCCGCCGCACATTCAGCAGGCCGTGGTCGCCGCGTACAAGCCCAGGGCCGATGAGGAATGACGACCGTGGCCCGCTCGGGGCCAGACAGGAGACAGCATGAGTTCCGGAACGATGGCGAGAGTTGGCGTGCCAGTGGCGATTCTGGCGGGGATCGTCGGTCTGATCGTCCTTGGCATGTTCACGCCGCGCGGTGCGGGGCCGCAGCCCGCCAATGGCGGCACCACCACCACGCCCACCGACCCAGTGCCGACCGAGCCACAAGACCCCGCACCCATCGACGGAGAAGCGGCGGAAGAGACGCCGCCAGCACCAGTTGATCGCACGACGGCCCAGCGAGCGTTGTTCGATGCGGCCGTGCTTGGTGATCTCGCCGCGATGCGCGCCGCGATATCGCTGGGCGCGCCTGTGGATGAACGCGCCCCCGCAACGATCGAAGCCTGGGCGGGACTCACGCCGCTGATGGTCGCCGCAAGCCACTCCGGATATGAAGCCGTCGCGATGCTGATCGATGCCGGCGCGGCCGTCGCCGCCCGCGATGCGCAGGGACTCACGCCGCTGATGCACGCCGCCGGGGGCGAGGGACAGGGCGCTGTCGCCGCAATCATCGACGGGGGCGCGGATGTCAATGTTCGCTCGGCCAGCGGCGAGACAGCGCTGTTCTTCGCGGCCAAAGCCGACAGGGTCGCCAACATCGCGCGGTTGCTCGAAGCCCAGGCCGATGTCGAACTTTCCAACGCCTTTGGCGTCACGCCATTGATGGCCGCCGCGGATGAGGCATCCGTCGAAGCCGTCATGCTCCTGCTCAACGCCGGATCGGTCGCGGACATGACCGACAACGAAGGGCGAACCGCCCTCGACCGCGCCGCCGCACGCGAAGATGACGCGGGCAAGGTGATTGCCGAGATGCTCCGCGATGCGCTACGGCCGTGAGCGAGGTTGACTCGACATCGCTCAATAGGAAGCCCGACCGTGAGGGAGGGCTTGGTGGCGGGTGAATGCGCGTTACGCCTTGCGTTCCAACCGTCGCAACACCCGCCACGGAATGGCGGGCCACCCAGGAAGCCCGTCAGGCGTGTGGCATGGGTAGGCCTTCAGGCTTGCCCGTGCCTGGCCCATGCCATCGCAAGAAGCATCGAAGTCGCCTATGGCGACTTCGATGGCACGGTCAGCGCAAGAAGCCCGACCGTGAGGGAGGGCTTGGTGGCGGGTGAATGCGCGTTACGCCTTGC
>CAZTPJ010000065.1:0-22317 GCA_964614515.1 uncultured Phycisphaeraceae bacterium
AGTGGACAACGGAGTCGAAACCGTTGCGCATAGTTACCACGGCCAACTCGCGGAGGTCAAGGGCGGCGGCCTCGAGGAGTATTGGACCGACAGCGAACTGTACAAGTGCCTCGGCGGCAACATGCAAGTCGCCGGCAAGATCGCGCAGACCCTCGGGCGCGGCCGGCTGACCATGGGCGTCCGCGCCACACGCATCGAATACACCGACACGGGCGTTCGCGTGACATGTTCCGACGGCGAAGTGCGCACGGCCGACCACGCGATCCTCGCCCTGCCGCCATCGCTCTGGCCGACGATCCGGTTCGAGCCTGCCCTTCCGCGCGACCTCGCCTGGCAGATGGGCCGCAATGTCAAGTACCTCGCGACGGTCGGCTCGCCGTTCTGGCTTCAGGGCGGCTTCGCGCCCGAGGCACTCTCCGATGGCCCCGTGTCGATGACGTGGCGGGCCGGCGATATGCATCTCACGCCAGAAGTTGCACAGGGACAACGCCATGTGCTGACCGCGTTTTCCGGCGCAGCCGCGGCCGATCAATGCCGCGCCGTTCCCGCCGACGCACGCGACGACTTCTACACACGCGAAATCGAAAAACTCCTCCCCGGCTTCGCGGAACACTTCGTCTCCGGCCGATTCATCGACTGGCCATCTGACGGGAACACGGCCGGGTCATACTCCTTCCCCGCACCCGGCCAGGTGACCTCTTCCGCGCCGACGCTTCGCAAGGGCCTCGGACGGCTGCATTTCGCGGGTGAACACGCATGTCCGAAGTTCGTAGGTTACATGGAAGGGGCGCTGACTTCCGGCGTGGACCTCGCCAAGCGATTGACGGGCAGTTGATGAGCCTCAACCGACGGCCGTATCGCCGGTATCACTCTGCGGCCGCACGCGTCCCGGCCGGAGATCCATGCGGCACGGGTTCTCTCGTTATGCCTCAGCTTGGATCTCGCGCAGCGCACGCCAACCTTGACTCGTGGAAGTCATCATGATGCACACGCTCGTTTTCGGCTTGCTCGCTCTTTCGCCGCTTCAGCCCGATCTCTCCGCGCAGCCGGGCGACGGCGCGTGGAATCACGCGGTACATATGGCCACATCCGCCGACGGGCGTGCCTGGAGCCAGCGTGATGTGCCGGTGCGCGTGCGTTCGACATCGCCGACGGTCGTGTCACTTTCTGGCAAGGGCGACGCGGGCGAGGCGGGCCTGCTCGCGCTGTACACGCTCGACCTTGGCGGATCGCATGGCATGACCTTGGGCCGCTGGCTCTCCAACGATGCGGGCCGGCGCTGGTATGCGACCGACGGCCTGTCGATCGAAGGCGACTGGGGCGGCACGCCGAACGACATCAGCGTCGTCCAACTCGACGATGGACGACTCCGCATGTACGTCGTCATCACGCCCCCCCCTCCGCGCCCCGTGCGCGATCCCACCGACCCCGGCCTGCCGCAACTCCCCCCCCCTCCGGGACCGCCCGGACGACCGCGACCCCTCCCGCCGCCGAGCGTGCCCGATGGCCCCGGTCCGCAAGACCCCCCGCCCGCCATCGTCCGAAGCGCCATCAGTGCTGACGGACTCAAATTTGTCATCGAAGCAGGCAACCGATTCGAACATGAGACCATCACCACCGTCGATGTTCAACACATCGGCGGGCAATGGATCATGCTCATGACCCACGGCCGGAGCGTCATCGGCGCTCGCGGCGATGATGGCCTGGCGTTCAAACTCGAATCCGCGATCACCTGGGAGGCCGCGATGGAACCCGCGCTTTCCATCACACCATCGGGCGAGGTTCGCGCCCTGGCCGCCACGCGACGAGGCATCGCCGCGGGCGTGCTTGACACGCAAACCTGGACGCTCAAACCCGACACCAGCCCGCTGATCCCCGGCCCCGCCGGCCACCCCACCGCCGCCTTCCTCGCCGACGGCACGCAACTGCTGCTCTTCACACGCTTTCTCGACGGCCGCGACCCGCGATGGCACTGAATGCAACTTCCCCACACGGCGGCACGAGCGGCTCGCCTGTGCCCGTGTCCCTCCGCGCCACTTTCAATGGTCACTTCCTTCACTCACGCACCACCAGAATCTCCTCAAGCCCCTTGCGCGTGATGTCCGGCACCATGCAGTCCTCCGCCGGATATCCAACCGGCAGCAGCAGATACGGCCGTTCATGCGATGGCCGTTCCAGCACCTTCGCGAGGAACCCCATCGGACTCGGCGTGTGCGTGAGCGTCACGAGGCCCGCGAGGTGAATCGCGGTGATGAGCATCCCGGCCGCGATGCCCACGGATTCATTCGCGTAGTACACCTGCCCGCCGTCGTCGGACTTCATCAATTTGAAGACCACAATCAGCCACGGCGCGACTTCGAGAAACGGCTTCTCCGGACCCGTCTGAAGCGGCGCGAGGTCCGCCAGCCACTCCGGCGTCGCACGACGTTCATAAAACTCCCGCTCCTCAGCCTCCGCGGCCTCGCGAATCCGATGCTTGAGCGCCGCATCGCTCACGGCCACAAATCGCCACGGCTGCTTATTCGCCCCCGACGGCGCCGACCCGGCCGCACGCACACACCACTCAATCACCTCCCGCGACACCGGGCGATCAGAGAAGAATCGCACGGACCTGCGAAGGCGCATGGCCTCATAAAACGCGCGGGCGGCCAGTTCCGGCGGCCGTTCGACATGCAACGGATTCAGCGGCTGATGGGGATGGGTCATGCAATAGTGTTGCGGGGTCGCGGGTGGTCCGCTCGCTCCGCGAGCGGTTCGGGTGCATGGGTGGTCCGCTCGCTCCGCGAGCGGACTATCGGGGATCTCCACATCGAATTCGCTCGCGCCACATGTACGGTGACTCACCTGCATCACCCGCGGAGCGAGTGATGCACCCAAGACCACTCGCCGAGCGAGGGGTGTACCCAAGACATCGCGGGCCGAGTGATGTACGCAAGACCATTCGCGGAGCGAATGGTCCACCTGAAGGCGGAGCGAATGGTCCACCCGCTACGCCGCGCAGCGGAGCGTGCCGCCTCGCGTTCGCACGGCCGCATCGACCACGACGGGATCGAACTGTGAGCCGCGTCCGCGGAGGAGTTCGAAGAGGGCCTCATCCATCGATCGTCGCGCCTGATAGGGACGGCCTGTGGTGATGGTGGCGAGGGCATCGGCGGCGGCGACGATGTTGGCTTCGATGGGCGCGGGGCCGTGTTCGATCGCTTCGGCCAGGGGCCCGGCGAAGTGTACATGGTGCTTGCGAACGCACTCGGCCGTGCGTTCATCCACGCCGAGCGACAGGCCGATCTCGGCGCCGCATTCGGCGTGTTCATCGATGATGGCGCGTTCGAGATAGGACAGGGCGGCGGGCTTGGCGAGCAGTTCATCGGGAATCACGCACTTGCCGATGTCGTGGAGGATCGCCGCGTGGCGCACGCGCTGCTGCTGCTCAGCGCTGACGCCCACCGCGCGGGCGAGGGCGTCGGCCGTGTCGCGCACGGCCTCTGAGTGCGTCGTAACGTGTTCAACTTGGGTGGCGCCGAGCGTGCCGCGAAGCCCGCTGACGAATCGCTGGCGACGATCTTCGATCGTGGCGCCGGTTCCGCCGAGGAGTTCGGCGAGTCGCTGCGCCGCGACCATCTGCCATGTGCAGGCGCGATTGCCGCCCTGGCTTCGCGCCATGAGCATCGCGTCGCGGGCCAGCGCCACGGTGTCTTCGCTGAAGTTCTCCGGCGCCGTCATCGAGAACCCGAGGCTGGCCGTGGTCGTGATAACACGTCCGCATGCGTCGCTGAAGGCATGTGCCGCGACGAGGGCGCGCATTGACTCCATCCATCGCCAGCCGTGGGCGATGGTCGGCCAGTGCGACAGCACCACGATGCCAAGATCATCCACGCGCAAGGCCATCGCATCACGCGGCATTGCTGAACGCACGAGTCCGGCCATGGACCTGGCCATGTCCTCGTCGCCGCCGGCGTGCTCTCGCAGATCAACGTCAAATACGACACAACCAAGATTGCGTCGCCGATCGCGTCGAATCTCTCGACCCGCGAGCAGACGCTCGAGACATCGCCGCCCGGGCAGGCCGGTGATGGGGTCCGTCTCGGCCGGGCGGGCCGGTTCGAGTACGCGCCGGTTCGCCGCGCGACGATCGAGCGGCTCATCGTGCGCCGCCGCGCGCGCTGCGTGAATCGCCCGTGACAGCGCATGTCCCTCCATCGCCTCGCGTCGTGAGAGGACATCGGCCGCGTTCATCCGGACACCCGCGGCCACGGCCTCCGCGCTTCGCGCGGGCGTGACGAGTACCACGGGGCATGACCCGAACAGAGTTCCCCCCCCCGCGACGAGGTCTTCAGCCCGCGTCGAGCCGATCATCCTCGACATCACGACCGCGTCAATCCCTCCGTCGGCCATTCGAACGAGGCACTCGACGGGCGTTGTCACCCGCGTGACCTCGACATCCCCATCCCCGCGACGCAGGGCATACTCAAGCCTCGCGGCGAGAACATCATGAGGCTCGACGAGCAGAATTCTCATCCGACCGACCTCCCTGCCGGTGCTGGCGACATCTCTGATGACATGACTTCAAGTGACATGTCTTATGTCGTCACTCCGCACAGGCCCCCTTGAGGGGGGAACCCCCGCAATCTTGCACGTCACGAATCGAAACGCGCGAATAACCGCGAATCCGCGCCGACGGCACGCATCGTGCGCGTTGACTGCGCGATTCTCCCGCATTCAGGTCATGCATATTCCGCCAGCCACGCATACGCACGACCCGTGCCCGTGTACACACGCGGTATAACCGTCGGAACTCGCGGGTCATCACGCCTCAATGCCGAGCGACTTCATCTTCTTGTACAGCGTCGTGCGGTTGATGCCAAGGGCGTCGGCCGTCTTCTGCCGGTTCCATTCGCACGCCTCCAGTGCCCGCAGAATCACACGTCGCTCCGGTTCCCGCAGGGCCTCTTCCAACGACTGGCCGCTCCATGCGACTTCATCATCCCGATCCATCGGCGCGCCGCCCTTGTCGGGGTTCGCCACGTGCGCTGGCAGGTCGTCGATCTGGATCGTCACACCACGTGTGAGTACGGCCGCACGCTCCACAATATTCGCCAGTTCGCGGACGTTGCCGGGATAGGCATACGCATGAAGCGCGGTGGCGGCGTCAGGCGAAAAGCCCATGATCGACTTGCCGAGTTCCCGCGCGTGATGCCGCAGGAAGTGTTCCGCGAGTGCCTTGATGTCGCCCACGCGATCACGAAGCGGCGGAAGGTCGATCGTCACGACGTTGATGCGGTAGTACAGGTCCTGGCGAAACTCACCGCGCGCGACCATCTGCTCAAGAGGTTGATTGGCCGCCAGCAGAATACGCACGTCAACTTCCACGGTCTTGGTCGAGCCGACGGGTTCGAACTTGCGTTCCTGAATCACGCGGAGGAGTTTGAGTTGCATCGCCGGGGATGCCGAGTTGATCTCATCGAGGAAGATCGTGCCACCGTCGGCCGCGAGGAATCGGCCGATCTTGTCCGCGTGCGCACCCGTGAACGCGCCCTTGACGTGTCCGAAGAGTTCCGATTCGAGCAGCGTTTCGGGAATAGCGCCGCAGGCGAGTTCGACGAATGGGCCGTCGCGGCGCGGGCTTCGCTGGTGAATCGCGTGTGCGACGAGCGACTTGCCCACGCCAGACTCGCCGGTCATCAGCACGGTGGTCCGGCTGGACGCGACGGAGTCAATCAGATCAAAGACCTTGAGCATCCGAGGATCACTGCCGACAATGCGCTCCAGACCTGACTTCGCATCAAGGCGCCGCCGCAGCGTCGCGTTCGCCGCCAGCAGGCCCTGCTGCGCGATCGCCCGCTCGATCGCGAAACGCAACTCATCATCCACCACGGGCTTGGTCAGGTAATCCGCCGCGCCAAGGCGAAGCGCCCGCACGGCCGACTCGATCGACCCATACGCCGTGAGAATGATGACGGCCGTGCCCGCGTGACGTTCACGAATCAACCGCAGCAGTTCGATCCCATCCGCTCCGGGCAGCGATAAGTCACAGATCACCAGTTCAATCGGGCCGTTCGCGTCATCACTGAGCGCTTCACGTTCCGCCTTTGCGAGTACGGCCAGCGCTCGCGGCACATCGCCGACGGACTCGGCCTCATGCCCTTCTTCACGCATGAACGCGACAAGCGACTCGGCGACGAACGGATCGTCATCCACGACGAGCACGCGCAGTGTCGCGGCCTCGGGGGACGCCAGTTTCATGCCGCCGCTCCGCCGGACTGTTCTTCCGCGCCCAGCGGATACGCCACCGTCACGACCGCCCCGCGATGGCCGTGCGGCGCGTGGGGCACGGCAGGGGCGAGTTCAATCACGCCGCCGAGTTCGCGCACGATCTCCGCGGACAGCGCGAGCCCGATGCCGCTGCCGCCGCGCTTGGTCGTCACACCGAACTCGAAGAGTCTGGCCGTGGGTCGATCCGGGGGGGGGCCTTCGCCATCATCGCGAATTTCGATCTGCACCCATCGTCCTGTCGGTCCCTGCCCGCGCACGGCTGCGCGGACGAGCACATGCCCGGGCCTGCCTGTTCTCGCGATGGACTCGATGCCGTTTCGCACGGCGTTGAAGACGACCGTGTAGACGGGGCCGGCGGAAATCTGATCGATCTCCGGTCCATACCGCACATCGACCATGACGCGATGATCGCTGGCCATCGGACCGAGCACTTCGACCGCGTGCGTCAACGCTGCGCCCAGCGAGAGCGGAGAGGTCAGGCCCATGGCCGTGGAACCGAGGCTCCCCGGCGTGCTTTGCATGGCGACGCGAACGAGTTCGCACATGCGTTCCATGGCTGACAGGACGAGTCCGATCTGTCGTCGTGCGGCGTCGATCTGTTGCCGTTCCTCATCGGCGCGTGGACCATCGAGGGCCCGCATGGCCACGCCGAGGCCTCGCATCGAGGCATCGAGCAAGTTGCGCAGTTCGTGCGCCAGGTGCGTCGTGCGATCGCCGGCGGCCGGCGCATCCTGCGCTTTGGGCGTGGGCGCGGCGTGACGCCGTGCTCGCGGCGGTTCACCTCGAAACGGAGACTCACCTTTTTGCGCGGGATCTGGTGGAGGCGACATCGGACTCTGCTATCGTCGCTTCGCGTCCACATCTGAAACGCGATGTTTCGCCGAAGCAACGTCGCGAGTTATCGCGCCATGCCCGCGTGATCGTTGCGCGAATGAGCCGACCGCGCAAGCAGTCGATGGCCTGGGCGGTTGCAATCTCGCATCGCAATTGTTCCACGAGCCGAAGACTGAACTCTCCATCGCTCGCGCGATCGGTTCAGGGACGGATGCTGACCTGGCTCACGCCCTCTTCCATCAGTTCATACACGAACTCGATGTCCGGACCGAGCAGGCGAACGCAGCCCATCGACCGCATCTGGCCGACGCTGTCCGGCTCGATCGTGCCGTGCAGGCCATAGCCGGTGTGAACGGCATGTTCGCCGACGCCGTCGAGTCCGATCCAGTGTTCGCCGATGGGGTTCTTGGGATCGTTGGCGTCAAACTTCTCGCCGGTGCGCGGATTGACCCACGCGGGATTCTCGAGTTTGCTGTTGCGGCGCACGATGAACTCGCCGATGGGCGTGCTGTCCCCTTCGCCGAGACCCACGCGGAAACTCCGCACATACGTCCACGACTGCGGCTCGCCGGCCGGGCCGACGTACAGATCGAGCCGATACGCGCCCTTGTGGACGACCGCATGGAACGGGCCTTTGACGAGTTTCAGCCGCTGACCCTCGAAGATGATGTCCGGCCGTGACAGGCGATTCACTCGCGCGATCAGTTTCGGATGCACCTGCAACTGTTCTCGCGATGCGATGCGCACGAGGCTGTCGCCGCCGGCGACGACATACGCCCGGGTGTGTGGCTCGCGCGCGTGGACCTTCGGCGAGAAGAGCAGGTCATCGTTGATCGCCTGCATCCGAGTACGGATGTCGGCTTTGACCGACTCCGCCGTGCCCGCATCCTGCAGCGCCGCGTTGAGGACATCCCTCGCCCCGATCACGTCGTTCTCACGCATCCTCGCATCGGCCATCGCCAGTGCCGGGTGGCCGCCACCCGTCGGCTGCACGGCCGGGTTCGCGCCGCGCGTGGGTGGTTCGGGCGTTGGCTTTTCGATGATGCCCTGATCCATCGCAATCCGCACGACCGGCTCGGCCGGCGCGTCTGTGGTCGGCTCCTGCCGGGCGGTGGTCGGCGACACGGCCGGCCCGGAAGGCGCGGCTCGCGCACTTTCAGCAGGATCAAGTGTGCTTGGATCCGCCTGCGCCTCGCGCGGCCCGCCGGGCAGATACGTCAGGCCGAGCCAACCCAGCCCAGCGATGCCCGCCGCCACAATCACCCACTTGGCCAGCACGCCCACACGCGATCGCCGGCGACGGCTCATGTGCGAACGCGCCGACGGTGTGACTCGACCGGATTGAGAAGGCAGCGCCATCAAGACCTCCTACGCGACATGCACCCGCGAACCAGACCACAATCACCAGCGAAGCACGCCGCCGGGCGTCACGACCAGCGTCATGCGGGCATCGTGCGATTCTATCGGCAATTCGTCCACAACTTGCCCATCGAACCCCACCCCGATGCGCGGCACGTGGCCGTCGATCCCCGCCAGCAGGCGATCATAGAACCCGCCACCACGACCCAGCCTCCACCCACGGCGATCAAAGCCCAACCCCGGGACAATCACGGCTGTGATCTCACTCGCCGGCACAACTCGCGCACCCGCGCCCGGCTGGCGCAGGCCGTGACGATCCGCCACGAGATTCGACCCATCCGCCACGGCCTCGGCGGCCTCAATCTCGCTCGTTCGCCAATTCACGCGCGGCAACGCGAGCGTACCGCCGCGCTGCGCCCATGACGCATGAAACTCGCGAACATCAACCTCGCCCTCAATCGGCCAGTATGACAGCAGCCGACCCACGCGAGAAAGGTCCACGAGACCCAGCAGATGTTGACACACCGCCGTGGAACCCGCGGCTGCGTCAGCGCGGGACATTGACGCGAGTGTCTCGCGGATCCGTGTCCGCAGCACCGCCTTCGCATCGCGGACGTTCGTCATGCCCCTTTCGCCTTTGCGCGAAGTGTGCGAAGTTGCTCCAGCCGATCGGCCATCGCCTTCTCCGCCCCACGATCCGTCGGACGGTAGTATGTTTTCTCGACGCCGAGATAATCCTGATCTCCGGCCGCGCCGGGTTGATCGTGCGTGTAGCGATACGTCTCGCCGGATCTTCGGCGCAGGTGGACGCTCTTGCCATCCGCTCCCGCGATGGGTGAACTGTTCGCATCGCGCAGGTACACGGGCACGGGAATCGTGCGGCCTTCGCGCACATCGGCCAGAGCCTCTTCGATGCCCACATACGCCGCGTTGCTCTTGGGCGCAAGGGCGAGATACGTCGCGCACTGCGCCAGCGTGATCCGCGCCTCGGGCAGGCCGATGCGCTCGACAAGTTCCCACGTGGCGGCCGCCACCATCACCGCCCGAGGGTCCGCGTTGCCGATGTCTTCGCTCGCGAGCACGGCCAGCCGCCGCGCGATGTACCGCGGATCCTCACCGGCATCAAGCATCCGCGCGATCCAATACAACGCCGCGTCAGGATCGCTCCCGCGAACGCTCTTGATCATCGCGCTGATCGTGTCGAAGTGTTCATCACCAGTCCCGTCATACACGGCCGCCTTCTGCTGAATGGAATGCTCGGCGGCTTCGCGGTCGATCACGATCGGTCGCGATGGCGATGCACCCTCATCCGCCGTCGGCGACAAGCCCGCCGCCTGCTGCGCGAAGTTCACCGCGACTTCCAGGGCCGTCAGCGCCCGCCGCGCATCGCCATCACACTTGATCGCCCAGACCTGCAGCGCCTCATCGCTGACGCGCACATCCACTGAGCCATACCCGCGCTCGGTGTCCGTGATCGCCCGGCGCAGCACGCGCACGATGTCCTCGCGCGTCAGTGGCTCCAGACGCAGGAGCGTGCTGCGGCTCACCAGCGCGGAGTTGCACGCGAACAGCGGGTTCTCCGTCGTCGCCCCGATCAACGTGATGACCCCGCGCTCGACATCCCCAAGCAGCACATCCTGCTGCGCACGCGTGAAACGATGAATCTCATCGAGAAAGAGAATCGTACGGCGATTCTCACCCACGATCCGGCGTGCGGCCTCGTCGATGATCTCGCGGATGCGCTTGACCCCCACCGACGCGGCGTTCTCGCGCTCGAAGTGTCGCCGCGTATAGACCGCGATGAGTTCGGCGAGCGTCGTCTTGCCCGTGCCCGGCGGGCCGTGGAGAATCAGCGACGTGATGACATCCGCCTGAAGCATCCGCCGGAGCAATTTCCCCTCGCCAAGCAGGTGCTGCTGCCCCGCGAACTCCTCAAGCACCCGCGGACGCATCCGCAGGGCCAAAGGCTCCACGGCCGTCAACGCCTGCCGCCGGGATTCCTGAAACAGATCAGCCACGGGGAATCGTAGACCGCGCCAATCCGGTCACCGCTTGCGGAGGCGCATCACTGCGCGGCCTGGAAATCGTTCATGTACGCGATGAAGTCGAAGACATCGTGCGTGCCATCGCGCAGCCAGTCGGCCCGGCGGTAGCGCGCATCGAAGAGCGCCTTGAACTCCAGGATATCGTGGATGTCGCGCACTCCGTCCTTGTTCAAGTCCGGCCGGCCCGCCATGCGAGGCTCATTCGCGCAGATGTTGTGCTCGCTCACCCACGTCCGCCAAATGTCGGATCCCAAAGCGGGATTCCCGCTCGTGTAGACCCAGAGATGATGGCTCCAGAAGATGCAATCGTTGTCAGGATCGGACACCGTTCCGCTATAATCGCCCCACCGCTGAATGCCGTCTTGCGAATTGTCGTAGAACGTATTGCTCTCCTTGGAGACGCACGGCGAGTCCACGCCGACAATGTCGCGGCGAATGGAGATGTATTCAGCATCGCCAGATTGATTAAACGAAATCACCGCGTCACCCTTGCTGTTCACGCCAATGCTCGGGTAGTATGTATCGGCGTCCTCAGCCTCGATCCAGCCCTCATCTTCGACTGTCGGATTGTTCGTCGGAAATCCGTTCATGTCGAACTTGTACCAATGCACCGCATCAACGCTGCTGCTGAGTGATTGGCGCGCATGATGCACCGCCCAGAAGTAGCCATCGCGATAGACCGCATCAAGGAATCGAGTGTCGTTGAGATCGAGCACTTCACCATCGCCGTCAAGCTGCTCGGCACAGGGCTCGTAATTCGCGGACCCCGAGCAATTTGCCGGTGAATAGTACGAATTAACGCCCAACGTGTGCGTCGTGATTGAGGGAGACACCGTCCACGGATTGGTCGAATGCAGTGTCACCGCGTGGAACACAACCTCGTCGAACTCAACGTCGGGATCCTGGTCAATCGGCCTCGGCACATGGTCGGGATCAATCTGCAAGAGGTACAACGGCGCGGAGTCTGACGTATCCGGTTTCTTGCCATGCACGGCGGGCAGCCGACGCCAAAGCATGGGCGGAGGCGGGCTGCCCGACGGTTGATGAACCTTCGGCATCATGACGCCGATGGCGGATGTGATCGGATCGCCGGTGGTCAGTGCGAGCACCGCCGCCTTGTTGATCGCGACGAGCCCCTCCCTGTAAGTTTCGCCGGTACTCCAACCGCCCCAAAAGTTGACCCAGATGGCTGTGTCGTCGACAGAGCTGTTGGGCCGATCCATCGCCACCAAGTCCGAGTCAATGCCACTCACTGCGGAGGTATCCAAATCAAAAACGTACCAAGTGTCAGCCGGATTCGTCTCCTTGGAGACCGCAACCAGGATATTGGGTGTTCCAAGCTGAACTCCCACAATCCAGAATCGATCCTCTTCAGAATCGTAATGCACGAGCGCATCGAATGACTGGACGCCGTTACCCAGGTCCGCTTCCCAAAAGCCGCTTCCGCCAGCGGCCCGCACAGTTTGATTGAATACCTGGCTTCCCGACTTGTCAAAGACTCGAATCGCCTGATTCGTGACAATCACGACGTCATCGTAACCCACGGCGATATCAGGATCTGCGGGAAACAGCCCAGACGTGACCTGCACGATGCCCTCGAAACCGTTGTCGAAGCAGTCCGAGTCGGTAACGCGCGGCGGCGGCTCGGGCAACCTTTCCTTCAGGAACGCACCCGATTTCGAGGCATCAAGGGAGGGCTCCTTCGACGCGAGTTGCGCAGAGAGGACTTGAACGAAGGCGAGCGCACCGCCGATGAACCCGATTGTCGCACCAGCTGGTTGAACGGAAAACATGGGAATCCTCCAGTTTCAGGCGACTTGATGATAAACATGTTCAATCTATGCTGCCCAAACTACCAGATTCTGAATCCCCTGTCAAGGTGTTCCGATCGCCAAGCCTCCGCAAGGAAGACGCGCGCATTCGATTGGCACTTCATCCGATGTGCAGGCTACGGAGGGAAATCGTGCTAAACTTTTGCAAGTCAACGGATTATGGATGGCTCCGGTTCGACTTGACATCGGACCGAGTTTGCAGTAGGCTACCCAAGTATACGCTACCACCCACAATTCCTAGGGGAAACGTGTGGTTGTCGGACTCTCACGTTGGACATGTCTAACCGCACTGTTCGGATGCGGGTACGCGGCAGTCGCGCAGATTGCTTCTCTCGATGACGGCTGGCGCCACATCGCGGTGAGCGGACCCCCGAAGCGATACCTCCACAGCCTCGCCTTCGACTCATTGCGAGGAGAGAGCATTTGCACTTTTGGTCGCTACGACGGCAGCAGCCGCCATGTGGACACATGGGAGTGGAACGGTACGCGCTGGGCGCTGCGTTCGATGGAGGGTCCGGGCTTGCGATTTTCCCACGGCACGGCTTTCGACTCGAACCGGGGGCTAACCGTTCTGTTCGGGGGATGGTGGTCCGATTGCCCCAACTGCGGATTCTTGAGCGCCGCAACATGGGAGTGGGATGGCGAAGAGTGGGTGATGCGGCGCCAGGGCTGGACATTCGAGCCAGACAACCCGCCGCAGCGAGCATACCCGGGAATGGTGTTCGACTCCAAACGCGACGCCACGCTCATGCATGGCGGACATATGGAGAACTGGTGTTGCGTGTTCTTCGCCAACGACACCTGGGAATGGGACGGCATCGAATGGCGCGAAATCGAGGTTCCCGGCCCGCCGCCTCGCCGCGGCCACAAGATGGCCTATGACTCGCGTCGCGGCGTCACCGTCCTCTTCGGCGGCATGAACGACGACATCAACACGCTCTACGGCGACACCTGGGAGTTCGACGGAGAGTCGTGGACGCAGGTCGCCAACTTTGGCCCATCGCCTCGCGCCTGGCACGACGTGGTGTTTCACGAGACGCGCGGCACGGTCATCCTCTTCGGCGGCAGCGACACCATCTTCGAGCCAACCGTCGTCCACGGCGACACCTGGGAATGGAACGGCTCAACATGGACTCCCATTGATCTCCCCACCTCCCCCGAGCCTCGCTTCGGCCACGCGATGGCGTATGACTCCCACCGCAACGTCGTCGTCCTCTTCGGCGGCGCCAACGCCACGCCGCAGTTCCAGTTCGACGACACTTGGGAACTGACCCTCCCCGCCCCCTGCTACCCCGACTGCGACACATCAACCGGCCCCGGCATCTTCGACATCTTCGACTTTCTCTGCTTCGGCAACCGCTTCGAAGCCAACGATCCCTACGCCTGCGATTGCGACACATCCACCGGCCAGGGCGTCTGCAACATCCTCGACTTCCTCTGCTTCGGCAACGCCTTCAGCGCGGGCTGCCCCTGACCGAGCGCCACCCTCGACGGTCGAAAGTGATCTTCACGTCAATCCCCGCAAGACTCTTCGGTTCGCCCCCGCTAACATGGGCGGCGTGTCGGCAGCGAGCGGAATCCTTCTCGGCTTAGGACTGTGGTTTCTGTGGGCGGTGTGCTGCGCGCGGCTGGCTCGACGGCCACGGCCGGGAGACCCCGTCGCCGGGATCGTCTGGCAGGCCGTGCGGCAGTACGCGTATGTCTGGCATCGAATGCGCGTGGTGGTGTGGCGGCCGGCGGGAGTCGTTGAGTCCGCACGCCCGCGAGAATCGCCCGAGTATCCGCATCTCTCGCCCACGCCCGGGCCGCTGATCGTCGTGGCGAATCACACGGCCGGGGTCGATCCGATGCTCGTGCAGGCCGCGTGTCGGTTTGAGATTCGCTGGCTGATGGCCGCGGACATGCGGTCGCCGATGTTGGAGGACTTCTGGCAATGGGCGCGGATCATTTTCATCAGCCGTAGCGCTGGCGACTCGGCGAGTATTCGCGAGACGCTTCGGCATCTCGAAGGGGGGGGCGTGATCGGCCTGTTTCCCGAAGGGGGCATCGAGCGTCCGCCGGGACAGGTGATGCGCTTTCAACACGGCGTGGGAATGCTGGTGAAGAAGTCCAAGGCGCGCGTGCTGCCCATCGCCATCACCGGCACGCCGCAGGTCGATCCCGTGTGGGCGACGCTCTGGCATCGCGGACGGGCACGGCTGCACATACTTCCCGTCGTTGACTACGCCGAGAGCGGCCTAGGCGTCAGGGAGATCGCCGAAGACCTTCAGCGACGCATCGCCGAGGGCGCGGGATGGCCAATCAACGAGGCCGGCGCCACGGCCGACGCTTCGCTCGCCGCAGGTCGGAAGTCAGATTCCTATCCCGGCGTGCGCGTGGCCCAGCGCTAACTTACGGCGCGGCCGACGGCGGCGATTCATCCGGCGACTGCCCGTTGATCGTGAGTCGCGCTGGATGTCCGAACCACTCGCGACGCCCCGAGCCGTAGTAATGCGTGAGGGTGTCCACCACGGCCTTCATGTCCTTTGACGGCTGGACCCATCCGCCGTCGATGTCCGGGAAGTCCACACGACAGTTTTCGCATTTGGCCGTGTCGGAGAAACGGATCGGGCACCAGAACGACTCGACGTTGCGGAGCATTTCCGCGCCCAGGGCATAGACGCCGGTCATCCAGTCGCAGTAGAGGCACCAGATCAGGTCATGGCCGACGAGGCCGTTGAACTTGTGGCGTGAGACGTTGACCCAGTCGCCGTGTCGATATCGCGGAAAGCGCAGGAGCCAGACGAGAAAGGGGTAGGTGACGATCTGGGCGATGCGGATGATCCAGAACGCGGGGACGGAGATGACGGTGACCCACAGCGCGGCGTGGTTTCGCCAGCGTCCGACGGTGCGATTGATGAAAGTGACGATGCGCGGGCCGCGTCGCGCTTCGAGATGCGCGGCCTCGTGCGCCATGACCCACGCGCCGAAGCCGACGAGTTGACCCAGGATCACACCCGGCAGCGCGATCCATCCCGCGACAATCGGCGCGATCACCCACGGAATCCAGGTGAACAGGGCGACGATGAGATCGAGCAGCGGCGCTCGCGCGGCCGTGCGAGCGAACGCTCGTCCAGGCCCGCCGAGTTTCGGCATCAGGTGAAGAAGTCCCGCAAGGGCGAGAAGTCCGAGCGCGGCGACCGCGGCGGCGATGAGCATCGTTTGCATGACGGAAGCGTAGCGGGCTTGTTATCGCACCCGTGAGGATTCGAGCGCGGGGTTCATCGCGGACGGCCGAGTCCGCCCGGACTGCGCAAGAGTGACAACCGGTGTGTCGTGCGCGATCGGAGCGTGTGATGCGTGCGCGGGCGCAGAAATGCTCAGGCATGGGGGCATCGACCCGATGTGAATGCAGGGCGGCCGGGGTCCGGAGGGTGAGGGCTCGACCGGGCGGGCCGGCGATGGGGGACCAGCGCGACACCGGGGGCGGGACTGCCGCACGGGGGGTCGCTTGTGGAAGGGCATCGGAAGCGCCGAAGTCCGAGGCGGACTTCGGTGGCGCGGGAAGTATCGAAGTCGAAGCGACTTCGATGGCACGGGTGGCAGGTGAGATTCACGAAGGGTCGAACATGGCGCTACGGCTTGGGGACTTGTTGGTGATCAAGGGCGTTCTGTCGCGGACGCAGCGAGATGCCGTGCTCAAGGAGCAGGAGGGCACGGGACGCCCGTTCGGCGAAATCGCCGAGCAGATGTTCGGCGTGAGTTCCGACCTCGTGGAGGATGCGTGGGCGCAGCAATATGCGCTGTTGTCCGGCCTGATCGATCCACGATCCGAGGCTGTGGATTCCGAGGCAGTCGGACGTCTGGGCGCTGAGGAAGCGTGGCAGAATGAAGTCCTGCCGATGCGGCACGATGGCCGGGAGTTGATGGTGTGTACGACGCGCGAGGGTCTGGTGCGGGCGCTGTCCTTCATGGATTCTCGCGTGCGTGAGCGGTGCTACTTCGTGTTGGCCGAGCGGGCGCATCTGCATGAAGCCCTCGCGACGCACTATCCCAAGCGGGAGTGTCGCCCGCCGCGACGCGTCGTGGCGTAACCCCGGCACGGTGTGCCATCGACCGCGCTTCGCGGTCGGTGCATTGTGCGCCATTCGTGGCACGGTGTGAATGTTGCCAACGCGGCACCGACTTGCTCCGAAGACTCCGCAAGTCCGTGGCACACACGCGAGACAGACCGACTCACCGACCGGCTCCGAACACTCCGCAAGTCGGTGGGACACGCATGGGCGACTTGAACCCTACCATTGCCCCCTGATGCGCGTGATGCTGTCGCCAACGGAAGTCGAACTTGCCTATGAGGCCGCCCAGCGTGTGGTGCGTACGCACGAGCGCCTCGTTGAGTTTCTGCGCGCGGGCCAGACGCTGGCCGAAGTCGATGCCTTCGTCGCGCGGACCCTCGTTGACCTTGGCTGCCGATCGTGCTTCCTCGGCTACAAGGTTCCCAAGTGTCCGGCCTTTCCATCGCACGCGTGCCTGAGTGTCAATGAGTGCGTGGTTCACGGCACGGCCTGGTCGCATCGCAAGCCGCTGGCAACCGGCGACGTCCTCAAGATCGACATCGGCGTCACGTACAAAGGCTGGATCGGCGATGCCGCGTGGACGTATGTCTTCGGCACGCCGAGCGATGAAGTCCGGCGGCTGATGGATGCGAGCAAGCGTGCGCTGGTCGCGGGTGTTGCGGAACTACGCCCCGGCAATACGTATCTCGCATGGGCGAAGACCGTGCAACGCATCGTCGAAAGCGAAGCGGGGTTTCATCTCGTGCGCGGGCTTGGTGGCCACGGCTACGGGCGGCGTTTGCACGCGCCGCCGTATATCTCCAACGTCGTGCCCACCGCGCCCGGCGAGTGGAGCGACGCGAACTCACCGTGTCGAGTCGGCACGCTCGTCGCCGTAGAGCCCATGGTCGCCATCGGAACGAACACAGTCGTGCAGGGCCGCGGCGAATGGCCGATTTATACGGCCGATCGATCGCTGAGCGTGCATCACGAACACGATGTGCTCATCACAGACGATGGCCCGCGCATTCTCACCGAAGGGATGGAAAAACTGCCGGACGTGATTGAATGACGACGTGCCCTTCACCGTCGGTGGTACAGGCGTCTCGCCTGTGCGGATCCGCCGCGAACGGCGCGGCCATCGAGGAGATGATGACGCATGTCGCGGGTTGATGACATCTTCGCAAGGTTGCGGGCGAACAAGCGCCGGGCGCTGATGCCATTTGTCTGCGGCGGATTTCCGCGACGCCAGGCCGTCACGGAAGCAGTCCCCGCGATCACGGCCGCCGGCGCGAACGTGATCGAGATCGGCCTGCCATTCTCCGATCCGATCGCGGATGGCCCGGTGATCGCGGCGGCGATGCACGAGGCGCTCGATGGGGGGGCGACGCCGGCATCCGTGATTGATGAAGTCGCGAACATTCGCGGGTGCGTTGATGTCGGTCTCGTGGCGATGGTCAGCGTGTCGATCGTAACGCGACTTGGCGGACCCGCGGCGTTCTGCGCAAGACTCGCCGCCGCGGGATTTGACGGCGTGATCTGCCCGGATTGCCCGCTGGAGGAATCGGCGGAACTGATCGCGGCGGCGCGAGCGACTGATCTGTCGCTGGCGATGTTGATCGCGCCCAGCACGCCGAGCGATCGAGCGAGGACAATCGCGCAGGCGTCGAGCGGATTTGTGTACCTGCTGGCGCGGGCGGGCATCACCGGCGAACGAAGCGATGCACCGGATGTCGAGCCGCGCGTCGCGGAGATCCGCCGTTACACGAATCTACCCATTGCGTGTGGCTTCGGCATCGCCACGCCCGAACATGTGCGGGCCGTGGTCAGGCACGCCGATGCCGCGATTGTCGGCAGCGCGCTTGTCAGGCGGATGGGTGATGCCGGCGATGTGTTCGCGAAAGCGGCCGAGGAGTGTGTGAAGGAGTTGGCGACGGGGTTAGCGTAGATCAATCCCCTCGAACAACGAACTCACGGGCACCACCAACGTCATCGCGAAAGATCGAGCGGTGGCAGAAACAGGCCGTCGCGATGGAAGACTTCGCCGTCGGCTTCGATCGTTCCGCCGGCAAGCGATGAACCATCGCGAGCCGTTCGCGGCCGTAGATCGCACACCATGTCCCAATGCAGGCCCGACTCGTTGGCGTTCCCGCTTTCAGGATAGCCCGCGCCCACGGCCGCGTGAAACGTCCCGCCGATCTTCTCATCGAACAGCGTGTTTCGCGTGAATTCGGTGATGGAATAGTTGGTGCCGATGGCGATCTCGCCGAGATTCCGCGCGCCGGCATCAAGATCGAGCATCTTGAAGAGAAAGTCTTCATTCTTCTCCGCCGAAGCATCGACCACGCGGCCACCCTTGAAGGCCAGGCGCACGCCGACGACCTCGCGCCCGTGATACACGGCCGGAAACGTGTAGTTCACATGGCCTTCCACACCCGTCGGCCCGGCGAAGACTTCACCATCGGGAAAGTTCTCCGTACCAGCGCATGAAATCCACGTCGCCTTTGACACATCGACGGTCAGGTCCGTGCCATCGTGACCATCGGCGGCCGGGGCGCGAAAGCGCAGGACCTTCTTGCCTTGAAGGAACTCGCGTACCTTGGCCTGCTTTCGGCCAACTTCCTTCCACGCGGCCACGGGATCGGGCAGATGCAGCAGTCCCGCGCGGTACACGAAATCTCGATAATCCGCGAGGCTTCGCTCGGCATCCTGCGCTGCGGCCTGGGTGGGATACAACGTGCCGCACCATCGCATCTGGCCCTCGGCCATGCGCTGGAGGAAGCGCTTCATCATCGGGGCCTTGGCGGCCTGCGCGATCGAGACTCGCTTGGGATCAATACGGCTGGTCGCGCGCGTGTTGACTTCGGCCCAGAGCGCGATCAGCACATCGAGCTTCTCAACACGCTCCATGTCCAGCGGCGAGAGATACTTCAACTGTTCTTCCGAGGCTTCGCGCAGATGAAGCGTTTCGAGTTCCTCGCTGCGCGGCAGCCAGAACGGATGCGCCCCGGCCGCGAGCACACGCGAATACACCGCTTCGATCAGCGGCATGGCCAGCGGATCGCCGGAGATGCACACCAGTTCGCCGGGCTTGACCCGCGTGGAATATGAAACCAGCACGTGCGCTAGAACGTCGTCGAGATGGTGTCCCATGATGGTCCTTCGTCGGGCCAGGCGTACTCGCTCGCCGGGCGGGGTTTGGAAGTGTCGCCGTACTCCGCGCGTGATGCGGCCGCGGCCGTGATCGCTGCACTGATTCGCTGCATGAACACGAGCGCCATGGCGTTCTTGACCTCGCGCATCGGCGGGCACGCCGCGCCGAGTTCACGCTGCAAACTGGTCACCTGTCGCCCGACGAGGCCGCACGGCACGATGAGCGAGAAATGTTCGAGGTTCGTCGTGACATTGAGGGCCAGGCCGTGCATGGAGACCCATCGCCGTACGCGCACGCCCATGGCACAGATCTTCGCGGGCTTCGCATCGGCGGGCTGCGCAACCCAAACGCCCGTGGCGCCCGGCTCGCGCTGCGCCGTGACCCCGAAGATATCGCACAGGTCGATCACGACATCCTCAAGCAGTCGCATATACGCATGCAGACCGAGGTTGAGCAGGTTCAAATCGAGGATGGGATAGACGACGAGTTGGCCGGGGCCGTGATAGGTGATGTCCCCGCCGCGATCGGTTTCGGCGATCTCCACGCCCTGTGACGCGAGGTGTTCACGCGTGGCAAGGATGTGGCGTGCGGCATCGGGGCGGCGCGAGACCGTGATGACAGGCGGATGTTCAACGAAGAGCAGAACGCCGGGCGTCGCGTTCGCAAGCGAACGATTCGCAATCACGCGGTCGAGCTCCTCGATCTGTCTCGCGTACGCTGCCTGATACGGCATACGGCCGAGGTCGATGATGGGCAGAAATTGCTCCGGCACGAACAATCATATGGCCGGGGCGCGTTGGCGGAGGCCGGTGGAGGTGATGCGTCGTCAGCGGGGTTCTCGTCGCAATCGCTGCCAGGAGACCAGGAAACTCGCACAGGCGAGACGCCCGTGCCACCGATTTCAGTGCGTGCTTCAAGTGCGGTGAAACATCCGTTCAAGGTCGCGAATGGAAAGCCGCACGGATGTGGGTCGACCGTGCGGACAACTGCTCGACCGCTCCACCGCATCGCGCAGCGTGACGAGGGCATCGAGTTCATCATCGCTGAGTTTGTCGCCGGCCTTGACGGCCGCCTTGCAGGCCATCATGTCGAGCACATCGCGCAGCGCCTCTTCGCTGGTCGGCTCAAACGCGGCGTTCTCGGCCTTTTCCAGCAGATCCGTCAGCAGTGGCTCAGGATCGACGCCGCGATCAAACAGAAACGAAGGGAACGCATGCACCGCGATGGATGTCGGCGACATCGCTTCCGCTTCGATGCCGAGCCGGGCGAAGAGCGCGGCCAGGGCCGGCAATCGCTCGATCTGCGCCGGCGCGGCCTGCACGACCACGGGCGTGAGCAGTCGTTGACTCTCCAACGGCGCCTGCTCGATTCGCGCCAGCAGGGCCTCGAACATCACTCGCTCGTGCAGCGCGTGTTGATCCACGATCACCACGCCGGACTCATCCTGCGTCACCAGGTACGAGTTGTGAACCTGAAGCACGCGCGACTGCGGCGTGGGCGTGGGAATCAGGCCGTAGTCCGAGTGTGCCGGCCCGATGGAAGGCGCATGCGATGCGGGCTGCGCTCTGGGCACTTCCGGGGCGAGTTCATTTCGCAGGTGTTCAGCATTCAGCGTCGGCTCGGGCCGCGCAGGCGTGAACCGCTTGAAATAGTCCACAAACGCCCGTGTGTTCGCGGCGCGATCCTCCGGCGTCTGCGGCGCCTGCGGCGTAGGCAACACCGCTCGCCCGCCCCACACGTTGGAACTCGATGCGCCGCCCGCGCCACCGACATGCACCGCTGGCGTCAGGTCCGCACGCATCAACGCATCGCGCACCGCCCGCAGCACCAGCGTGTGAACAAAGCCTCCATCGCGAAAGCGAACCTCCGCCTTCGCCGGATGCACGTTCACATCCACGGCCGTGGGGTCGATCTCGATGAGCAATACGGCCGTGGGATGTCGCGATGGCTCCATCAGTCCGCGATAGGCCTCGCGCAGGGCGTGCTGAATGACTTTATCGCGAATGGGACGGCCATTGAGCAGGATGTATTGTGATTTCTGCGTGGCGCGGGCGATGGCGGGGGTTCCGACGAGCCCCCAGATGGTGGCGTCGCGCGCGGCGTCCGATGAGACTTCGAGAAGTTGCGATTCGAGTTCGCGCCCGAGGATGTCCATCGCGCGCTCGCGCGGCGAAGCGTCGGGTTGATAGTCGATGACGACCCGTCCGTCGCACACGACACGAAACCCGATGGCCGGGCGCGCCATGGCCTGCTCGTGAATCACGTCAAGGCATCGCGCCTGTTCGGCCGCGGGCGAGCGAAGGAACTTCCGCCGTGCGGGCGTGTTGAAGAAGAGATTACGCACGTTGACAGTGGTGCCGACGGATGCGGCCGCGGGCATGACGCCCCCGATGCCCGCGCCTTCGCCCGCGATTTCGTACGCGGAACGCGAAGTGATCGTGCGTGAGGTGATGCGGACGCGGGCTACCGATGTGATTGAGGCGAGCGCCTCGCCGCGAAATCCAAGCGTGATGATCCGATCCAGATCATCCGTCGCCGTGATCTTGCTCGTCGCGTGCGGGGCGAGCGCCAGCGGCAGGTCGTCTTCCGGGATGCCCCGCCCATCATCGCTGATGCGGATCAGTTCAATGCCGCCGGACTCGAGCTCGACCGAGATGCGCGAGGCGTCGGCGTCGATGGCGTTCTCGACGAGTTCCTTGACCACCGAGGCCGGGCGATCCACGACTTCGCCCGCCGCGATCTGATTGACCAGCAGCGGCGGAAGGATCTTGATACGCGGGGGATTGGCC
>CAZTPJ010000066.1:0-21231 GCA_964614515.1 uncultured Phycisphaeraceae bacterium
AAGCGGCCCTGCCGGTCAGCAGTTCGAACAGGATCAGTCCCATCGCGTAGATGTCTATCGCTTGATCATGCGTGCGTCAATGCCCTGCGAGACGGTGGCCGCGCTGGGAACACGCTCGGCCTGAAGCAGCAGCAGCCCGACGGAGTTGATCATCTGATGGCCGGCGAGGGGGGGCTGGCCCGGCTGGCCGGATTGGTATGAGGAACCGTGATCGCGGGCATCGGCGATGGGAATGAGGCGTGGGATATCGCCTGTCTCGACGTCGCGGGGATCTGCGACAAGTGCGGATGGCAGCACGCCCTGGTCCGAGATCATCGCCTCGATGGTCATGTCGAGGATGCGGATGGTTTGTTCGGTCAGGCGCACCTTGCCGCCCTGAACGACGCGGGCGCCGATGGTCAGCACGATGGAGATGAGGATGCCGATCACGCCGATGACGATGAGCAACTCGACGAGCGTAAACGCCCGGGTCGCACATGGGCGATGTCCGGAGAGACATCCGGTTGTCAACGGTTGTGCCTGGTGACGCATGGTGGATGATCCTCGCCTGCCAACCCGTGCCTGCCGACATGTGAACATGGCATGATAGCGCCGCGGGCCACCCAGGGGACTGTACGGTCGAACCACGCCAAAGGTTGCATCCGCTCGCCACGTTCCGCTCAGCCCCCCGCCCGCGTCTCACGCATCAGCGTTCTGAACGTGCCCAGAACCTCGGGCGAATCGGCCGTGGCCTCGGGCCGGGGGGCGAGTTTGTCGTATGACCCGTCCGGGTTCATTCGCCAGGCGCATGCTCGATCCTCCAGCATGATCTGGAGGACGCGGCTGATCCGCGCCCGCGCCTGACGATCCTTCACCGGCGTCACGATCTCCACCCGGTTCGACAGGTTGCGATACATCCAGTCCGCCGACCCGATGTACCAGGCCCCGTCGAGCGGGTCCGCCTCGCCGCGACCGAAGAAAAAGACGCGCGAGTGTTCAAGGAAGCGGCCCACGATCGACAACACGTCGATGTTGTCGCTCAGCCCCGGCACGCCCGGCCTCAGGCAACAGAACCCGCGCACCATCAGCGTGATCTTCACGCCCGCCTGCGAGGCTTCATAAAGTTTGTGCATCATCGTGGGGTCTTCAAACGAGTTCATCTTGGCGATGACCCGCCCATGTCCGCCGGCGCGTGCGACGGCAATCTCTCCGTCGATGAGTTCGATGAACCGATCGCGCATCGCATGGGGCGCGATGATGAGTTCCTTATAGTCGCGCTTCTGGCTGCGACCCGTGAGGAAGTTGAACACGCTCACGACATCGTCGCAGATCGCCGGATCGCAGGTGAGGATGCCGATGTCGGTGTAGAGTTGGGCCGTGCGCGGGTTGTAGTTGCCGGTGCCCAGGTGGGCATAGCACCGAAGCCCGCCTTCCTCTCGCCGCACCACCAGCGAGCATTTGCAGTGCGTCTTGAGCCCGACGACGCCGTAGGCGACGTGGACGCCGTTCTTTTCCAGCAGGCGCGCGAAGCGCACGTTGCGGTTCTCATCAAATCTCGCGCGGACTTCGACCATGCACGCCACCTGCTTGCCCGCCTCGGCCGCGCGAATCAGCGACGCCACGAAGGGTGAATCGGGACTCGTGCGATACAACGTCTGCTTGATGGCGAGCACGTCGGGGTCGCGCGCCGCCTGCGCGATGAACCGCTCCACCGACGCATTGAACGACTCATACGGATGGTGCAGCAGCACATCCCGCTCGCGAATGATCGCGAAAATGTCCGCATCCTCATCGGCCAGCCGCGCGGGCACGACAGGTCGCCACGGCGGCTCCTTCAGGTCACTGCGCGGCAGGTCCGCCAGTTGGAACAAGTCGCCGTATTCCAGCGGTCCGCCGCGCTGGTACACATCGTCGTGCGTCAAGCCCAGCGCCTCCACGATGAAGTCCAGCACAATCGGCGACGGGGATGTCCCAACTTCGATCCGCACAGGTCCCGCGAACCGACGCATGCGCAGTTCCGTCTCCACGCTCTTGAGCAGATCCTCGGGATCATCATCCTGTTCCACGGCCGCGTTTCGCGTCAATCGAAACGGCATGATGTCGTGGATCGTCATGCCGCAGAACAAGTCATCGAGATTGTGCTTGATGACCTCTTCGAGTGGAATCAGGCGCGTGGGGCGTGGGTCGCGTTCGTGCGGCGCGCCGCCGTCAGCGCTGGTTCGCGGCGTGTCCGTCGCGCCGCGGGGGGCCGATCCGCCCGCGTCGTCAGGCACGGGGATCAGTCGCGGCAGCACATCGGGAATCTTCACGCGGGCGAAGTGGCGCTCGCTGTCCCCCGGCTGACTCAGCAGAATGCCGAGATTCTCGGAGAGATTGGAGATAAACGGGAATCGATGCCCGGGGTCCACGGCCAGGGGCGTGAGAATCGGAAACACATGCGCATTAAACCACGCGTCGATGGCCCTTTGCTCCTCGCGGGTCAAGTCGGCATAGGTGAGCAGGTGAATGCCCGCCTGTCGAAGCGCGGGTACGAGTTGTTCCTGCCAGCATCGCGCCTGTTGTTCCTGCAACTCAAGAACGAGCCGGCGTATGCCGGCCAGGACGGATTTGTGCGTCTGGCCGTCGGCCTGAAAGGCATCGAGGCCCGCGGCGATGCGACCCTTGAGCAGGCCCGCGCGCTTCATGAAGAACTCGTCAAGATTCGACGAGAAGATCGCCAGAAAACGCACGCGATCAAGCAGCGGACGCCATTGGTCCATCGACAAATGCAGCACGCGACGGTTGAACTCCAGCCATGACAGGTCGCGATTGACGGCCTTGTCCGGCGGGGCTTCGACGTTTCGCGCGGGGCCGCGGCGCTCCGCGCTCGCTCGCGTTGACGACGGACCAGATTGAACTCGCACCGGGTCCATAATTCTAAGGAATGTAGGTCGCCTCACATCCCGGCGCTTCGCCCACGCTCACCGACACGATCCGCACCCCCGGCGCGGAGGCCAGGTGATCCGCGATGTGCCGGGCG
Source organism: uncultured Phycisphaeraceae bacterium (assembly GCA_964614515.1). Lineage (GTDB taxonomy): Bacteria > Planctomycetota > Phycisphaerae > Phycisphaerales > UBA1924 > CAZTPJ01. Next base: position 2,999 of record CAZTPJ010000066.1, read on the forward strand.
ATGAGTTCGGCCGTGGGGTTCAAGCGATCAAACGGCGGCACGTCGTTGAAGCAGCGATTGTCAAACGGCGCGAGAATCTCGCGCAGCGAACGTTCGAGCACATGGAAGTCAACCAGCAGGCCGTCGTCATCGAGACGCTCGCCCTCGACCACGACGCGGACGCGCCAGGTGTGCCCGTGCATCGGCTCGCGCTCCCCGCGCATGACAATCGCGTGGGCGGCGCAGAACTCGCGATGGATGGCGATCCGGTACACTCGCGAGGATCGTATCACCGGACTCGGTGGAGCAGGCGTCCCGCCCGCTTTGGATCCGGTGGTGCGGGCGTCCCGCCTGCACTCCTTTCTGCTTCCGGTGGTGCGGGCGTCCCGCCTGCACTCCTTTCTGCTTCCGGTGGTGCGGGCGTCCCGCCTGCACTCCGATCCATGAACTTGGACGGGCGAGGTTGGAACTGCACACTTCAGCCCGTCGCGCCCCTTCCCTCGCAGCCCGATTCAGCGGGCTTCTGCGATCTGCCGCCTTCGGGCGTCCAGGCATGCGCTGGTTCCACGGCCACGGCTGAGAACCACAAAGCCCGTTGAAAACGGGCTGGACGAAGTGATCGTGGTTCCTGGATTCCAAACCACTGCCATCCACCGCTGAAGCGGTGGCCTGCAAGTGAACAAGACCGCTGAAGCGGCCTGATGGCGCTGCGGCGTAGGCAAGAACGACCTTTGAACATCGGTGATGCGGACGACATCCAACGGTGCACTTCCGCACATCTGTCTGATCTGGGGTCGCATGACGGTGGGCCTGAAACATGAGTGCGCGACCAATCGTCCCCCACACCCGCACGCGACAACAATCCACGGCCGCACATCGACGACCGCTGTCCCCATGAACCAACCGCTGCTCATCCCCCGTCCTCTGCACTTGGCCCTCACGGGTGGTTCGGTCACATTGCCGATGGCGCCTCGCGCTGAACTTTGTCCACTGCCTCAACCGCGAAGCGATGAGCACTATCGCCTCACCATCGCCGCGCCCGGGCGCATCATCATCGAAGCCGCCTCGCCCGCGAGCGAACGCGCTGCTCGCGCGACGCTCGCTCAGATTCTTCGTCAATATCCGCCGACATCCGGGCGAATCACCTTGCCCGCCCTCATCATTGACGATCGCCCCGCGTTTCCCGTTCGCGGGCTCATGCTGGACATCTCGCGCGATCGCGTGCCGACGATGGCTCACCTCGACTCGCTCGTCGAAACTCTCGCGGCGCTGAAGTTCAACCACCTCCAGTTATACACCGAGCACACGTTCGCGTACCACGGACACGAGGATGTCTGGCGCGACGCTTCGCCCATCATGCCCGAAGAACTCCAGCGCCTCGATGCCCGATGCGCTGAGGCGGGCATCATCCTCGCCGCCAATCAGAACTGCTTCGGCCACCTTTCGCGGTGGCTGCGGCATCCGGCGTACGCGCCGCTCGCGGAGATTCCCGATGCGCACGGCCAATGGACCTTCGAGTACGCCGGCGAACGCTTCTCGCGCACCGGCCCGTTCAGCCTGTGTCCCACCGATCCGCGTTCGCTTGAGTTCGTGCGCGATCTGCTCCGGCAGATGCTGCCGTGCGTGCGATCGGGTTTGGTGAACATCGGATGCGATGAGACGTTTGATGTCGGCGCGGGTCGATCGCGAGTGGCCGTGCGGCAGCGCGGGCGTGCGGGCGTGTGCTGCGAGTTCATCGGTCGCGTGGGCGAGATCGCGCGGGACCACGGCGCGCGTGCGATGTTCTGGGCGGACATGGTGCTCGCCGACCCGGCCGCGGCCGCGCGACACATCCCGCGCGACATGATCGCGCTCATCTGGAACTATGAACCCGGCTACGACTTCAGCGGCGCGATCGAACGCGTGAGCGGAAGGGGGGGGGACGCCCGCGAGGCATGGGTCTGCCCCGGAACCAGCGCCTGGCGCAGCATCACCGGACGCACACACGAGCGAGCCGCCAACCTCCAAGAAGCCGCGCGTCAGGGCCTCGCCGCGGGTGCTCGCGGATACCTTGTCACAGAGTGGGGCGATGTCGGGCATCATCAGCAGTGGCCGATCACACTCACGGCCATCGCGCACGCCGCTGATGCCGCGTGGACCGGCGGGCGCGATGCATATGACCCGCGGGCCGCGTCGCTGCATGTATTCGATGATCGTTCGGTGGCCGTCGCGCCGTTCATTCACGCGTTGGGACATGTGGATGCGGGGATTCGGTCGATCGCCGGGCGTCGCGGCCCGGGCGAGACGCCTCGCCCGATGAAGAACGCGACGGCCCTGTTCAACGATCTGCATCTTCCGCTGGGCGCGGGCGGCGACCCGCGCGTGCGTCACGGCCTGATGAGCGTGCCGCTTGCAATGTGGGAGAGCGTGGGGCAACGTCTCGACGCGCTCGCACGCGACGTGCCGCAGGTGGGTGATGCGATCATGCGTGATGAACTCGTGCATGCGCTGCGTATCGCTCGCGCCGCCGCCGCACGCGCCATCGCGCGACGAACAAGCCTCGCCACGGTCGGGAATCTCATCGACGAGTTTGCCGCGATCACTGATGAGTACGCCCGGTTGTGGCACGCGAGATCCAGACCCGGCGGCCTTCGCGACAGCCTCGCCCACTATCATGCCATCACGCGCGACCTGCGCGAGGCCATGCCATGACCACCACGTCCACAACTTCCACACCCGCTGCGACATCCGCGCGCTGCATCGCCGGGGCCATGACCGGCACAAGTCTCGACGGACTCGACATCGCGCTCGTCCGCGTGCATGGTCAGGGTCTCGCGATTCGGGCCGAACTCGTGCGAATCATCTCGCGCCCGCTGGGTGACCTCGCACGGCCCCTGCGCGCCCTGGCCGAGCAGCAACCGATGTCCGCCGGCGATATCACTCGCCTCTCGCTCGCCTTCGCCGCGTTCCACATCGATACGCTGCGCGAAGTCGCGGGCGGCGAGAGGCTGGACTTGATCTGTTGCCACGGCCAGACGGTGTTTCACGCGCCGCCGGCGAGTTGGCAGTTGCTTTCGCCCGCGCCGATCGCGCGGGCGCTTGATGCGCCGGTCGTGTGTGATTTTCGCGCGGCGGACCTCGCGGCGGGGGGGCAGGGCGCGCCCATCACGCCATTGGCGGATTTCGTGTTGTTTCGCCACGCGCAGCACGCGCGGGCCGTCATCAATCTCGGCGGCTTCTGCAACATGACATGGCTGCCGCCCGCGCCCGAGGGAGCGCCCCTGGACGACGCGGTCGAGGGCATTCGCGGCGCGGATGTCTGCGCGTGCAATCATCTGCTCGATGGCGCAGCGCGAACGAGGCTCGGCCGAGCGTATGACGATCGCGGCGAGGTCGCGTCGCGCGGGCGGGCGGACGTTCGCGCGGTGCATGCCGTGGTCGAGGCGATCCGTCGCGCTGACGCCGCACAGCGATCGCTCGGCACGGGCGATGAAGCCCGCGACGCGCTCGCTCCGCTCGCCCACTTGTCTGACGCCGATGCGCTGCAGTCGTTGTGTCAGGCGATCGCGGAGACCATTAGCGCGGGCGTGGCGAAACTCGCGGGACACGCGGGGTGTCAGCCGATCCTGGCGGGAGGGGGCGTGCGAAACGCGGCGCTGCTTTCAGCGCTGCGATCGCGGATGCCGCGTGCGTGTGTGAGTGATGATGTTGGCGTTCCCGCGTCGCATCGTGAGGCCGTGTGCATGGCGATTCTCGGCGCGCTGGCGCAGGATCGCGTGGCGATCACGCTCCCGCATGTGACAGGCGTGCGCGAGCCCGCGCCGCAGGCGGGCGTGTGGGTGTATCCGTGAGTTGAGGGCGGCGCGAATTGCGCTGGGTGGCCCGGTCGCCCTGAGACAGATTGCCTGGGTGGCTCGCTTGGTCCGTGTGGGGTCCGTCGCACGTCGACGGTATGATGGCGATTCTACAAGTCGAAGACTTGTCTGCAGGTTTCAAGCCTCAGGCTTGGCCTTCACGTCATGCCGAAGGCGTGGGAACTTCCGCTTCAGGCCAAAGGCGTGGCAGGGGGTGGACCGCTCGCTCCGCGAGCGGTGTCTGGGTCATGCCAACGGCAAGGTCTCGCGTCCCTTGACCTGGAATGCATGGCGTTTCATCTTCATGCCGAAGGCATGGGCGTCTCCGGGTGGTCTGCCACTTCGTGGCGAGCCACCCAGGAACCCGCCACGGAGTGGCGGGGAACTTGGAGATTCGATCGCTCGCGCGACCGGTTTTCTTGATCTTTCACACGGACGGCGTCGCCTGTCCGACCCAAATCGCGGCGCGCGACTATCCTCAACCATGCCACGACTCGTCACACTCTTCACGGGCCAGTGGGCGGACCTGTCCATCAACACGATCTGCGCGAAGGCCGCGGACTTCGAGTTTGACGGCGTGGAACTCGCCTGCTGGGGGGACCATTTCGAGCCGGCCAAGGCTGATGATGCGTATTGCCGCGCACGACGGAAGATCCTCGAAGAGCATGATCTTGAGTGTCTCGCCGTGTCGAATCATCTTGTCGGACAGGCCGTGTGCGATCCCATCGACGCTCGCCATAAGGCGATCGTGCCCCCCCATGTCTGGGGCGATGGCGACGCCGAGGGCGTGCGGCAGCGTGCGGCGGCCGAGATGATCGCCACCGCGCGTGCGGCCGCACGGTTCGGCGTCGGCGTCGTCAACGGCTTTACGGGCAGCGCGATCTGGCACAAACTCTACTTCTTTCCGCCGACGTCGCAGGCCGAGGTCGATGCGGGCTTTGCGGACTTCGCGAAGCGATGGAGGCCGATCCTCGATGCGTTCAAAAAGGAATCCGTGCGGTTCGCGCTGGAAGTGCATCCGAGCGAAATCGCGTATGACATTCACACCGCGCGCCGCGCGCTCGACGCGATCGACGGCCATCCCGCCTTCGGCTTCAACTTTGACCCCAGCCACCTCATCTGGCAGGGTGTTGATCCCGTCGCCTTCATCGACGCATTCCCCGATCGCATCTATCACGTTCACATGAAAGATGCGGCCATCAACACCGATCCGGCCTCCGGCATTCTCGGTTCGCATCTCGCCTTTGGCGATGCGCGTCGCGGGTGGGACTTCCGCAGCGTCGGGCGCGGGGATGTGAACTTTGAGGCGATCATCCGGGCACTCAATCGCATCGGATATACCGGCCCGCTGTCGGTCGAGTGGGAGGATGCGGGCATGGACCGCGAGCACGGCGCCCGCGAATCGTGTGAATACTGTCGTGCCATCGACTTTACGCCGTCGAACATCGCGTTCGACAAGGCGTTCGAGAAGTGATGGGGGATTGGGTGTGGTTCGCAGAGGCGGGCGGGACGCCCGCCCCACCGGGGATTGAGGCGGGCGCGAGGCTTGCCCAATCGTGCGATCAAATGGAGGAAGCCGCGTGCCGCGTGCGTTGATTATCTGGGGTGGGTGGGAAGGACACGAACCCAAGGCCTGCGCCGCGTACCTCGCGGACATGCTCACGAAGGTGGGGTTCACCATCGAAACGTCGGACACGCTCGCGATCCTCGACGATGCCGATCGAATCAAGCGAAAGCACGTCATCATCCCCTGCTGGACGATGGGCCACCTCACGCCGTCGCAAGAGGCCGGCCTTGTCAGCGCCATCGAATCCGGCGTCGGTCTCGCTGGCTTCCACGGCGGCATGGGCGATGCCTTTCGCGCGAGCACGGCGTATCAGTTCATGGTCGGTGGGCAGTTCGTCGCGCACCCCGGGGACATGACGTCCTACGACGTTCGAATCATCGACCCACAACATCCCATCACCCAGGGCATCGGCGACTTTTCCATCACCACGGAACAGTACTACATGCACGTCGATCCATCCAACCGCGTGCTGGCGACGACGACGTTCGGGCCAAAGCCGTATCCCTGGATCGATGGCGTGGTGATGCCCGTGGTGTGGACGCGCGAGTATGGCAAGGGCCGTATCGCGTACTGCTCCATCGGCCACAGCCTGGCGGACATCAAGCACCGCAAGGTCCGCGAGATCATCCGCCGGAGCATGATCTGGGCGGCCGACGCGCCGGCGTCGACGCGGGCGAGCGTCGTCGGATAAGCGCTGGTGCGCACCATGCGCTGCGCGTCTGACGTCGCCTCCCTACACTCCCGCGGCTGCGGTCACGGCCTTGACGCGAGTTTCTGGAGGCCGCCGGGTTCCGGCGGCGCGATCCCATGTTTGAACGGCTCTCCGAAGGCTTTGGCAACGTCTTTCGCAAACTCTCCGGGCGCGGCTCGATCACCGAGGCCAACGTGCAAGAGGCCATGGCCGAGGTGCGCACGGCCCTGCTCGATGCGGACGTGAATCTGTCCGTCGTTCGCGAGTTTTGCGGGAGCGTGCTGGCCGACGCCGTCGGGCAGGAAGTCACCAAGAGCGTTCGCCCCGGCGAACAAATGGTCAAGATCGTTCACGATCGGCTCGTCGAACTGCTCGGTGGGCCGGCGCCCGACGAGGAACCCGTCGCCCCGCAGCCGCCGATCATGCACGTCGCGCCCGGACCGACGATCATCATGATGTGCGGCCTGCAAGGCTCGGGCAAGACCACCACCTGCGGCAAACTCGCCGCGTATCTCAAGAAGCGCGGACGCAGCGTCATGCTCGCCGCGGCCGACTTGCAGCGACCCGCGGCCGTGGAGCAACTTCAGATCGTCGCGGATCAGGTTGACAAGGAGGCGGCGGGCAGCGCTCGCGTGTTGTTCTATTCCGAACCGGACAAGGTGGCGCAGTATGGCAAGGCCGTGGGCGTCGCGGTCGGCGTCTGCCAGCGCGCGCTCAAGGCGGCGCGGGATCAGAAGATCGACACGTTGATTCTCGATACGGCCGGGCGCCTGCACATCAACAGCGATCTGATGGGCGAACTTGAGCAGGTTCGCCGGGCGCTGAATCCGCATCAGATTTTCCTCGTCGTCGATGCGATGACGGGCCAGGACGCGGTGAACTCAGCGAAGGCGTTTCACGAGAAACTCGAAGTTGACGGCGTGATCTTGACCAAGTTTGATTCGGACACGCGCGGCGGCGTGGCGATTTCGGTGCGGCGAGTGACGGGAGCGCCGATCAAGTTCCTCGGCGTGGGCGAGAAGATCGACGCGCTGGAAGAGTTTCATCCGCAGCGCATGGCCGGACGCATCCTGGGCATGGGCGACGTGGTGTCGCTGGTTGAAAAGGCGCAGGAGCAGGTGTCGGCGGAGGAGGCCGAGCGACTTCAGAAGAAGATGGCCAAGGGCGACATGTCGATGGACGACTTTCTCGCCCAGTTGCGGTCGATTCGCCGCATGGGGACGATGAAGCAGTTGCTCGGCCTGCTGCCGGGCCTCGGGGCGGCACTGAAGGATGTGAACATTGAAGAGAAGCAGATCGACCGCATCGAGGCGATCATTAATTCAATGACCCGCAAGGAGCGGAACGATCCGGATGTGATCTCGATGTCACGGCAGAAGCGCATCGCGGCCGGGGCCGGCGTGACGCAGGCGGAGGTGTCGCGACTCGTCAAGCAGTTCATGGGCGTGCGGAAACTGACAAAGACCATGGCGTCGATGAACGCGCGCGACAAGGTCCGGGCCGTGAAGGAGATGGGCTCGGGTGACATGGCGTCGCTGATGCCCGGCCTGGCGGGCATGCGGTCGAAGGGATCGACGCATACGCCGAGCGTCAAGAGCCGATTCAAGAAGCGCAGATGAATTGGCGTGATGCGCTAGCTTGAATGGCGGCGCTCTCCTCGCCCGCAGGGCGCACGATCGTTGCCAGGGGCTTCAGCCCCTGGAACGCTCCCCCCCCTTTCCCGGCCCGGAGGGCCAACGAGTCAACCAAAAAGCACATCAGGATCAAATTCAACGCCATGCCTGCGCAGCAACTCCGTGAACTCAGTCTCAAAATCGAATCGCCGATGGTGTTCCTTCTGATTCTCAATATACGTACGCACCGTTGCCAGCGATGACCGGCTCACCGTGAATCCGCCATACCCTTCCTGCCATGCGAACGAGCAAGAGAAGCACTCGTTGATCCACTTTGACGAGCGAGCCTTGACATGTCGCGCCAGATCGGCGTGGGACAGTTTGGCCGGATATTGAACAAGCACATGCAGATGATCCCGCGCGCCATTGATGGCGACGGGCCGACAATCCAGATCGCGAAGTATGCCGCCGATGAATGGATGGAGCCGTTCTTCGATGTCGGGCGTGATCAGAGGCTCGCGACGCTTGGTGCTGAACACAAGGTGGTAGGAATTCCGAGTGTACGAACTTGGCATCTTGTTGGCCCCCCGGGCCAGACAGAGTAGGGAGGATCCTTCCAGGGGCTGAAGCCCCTGGCAACGATCGCGCGCCCTCTGGGCGAAGAGGCGCCGCCCTTCGGGCAAGGAATTGGCCGTCATCCTGCGAAGAAGTCGCCGCACTTCGAGCGAACTCGTTGTCGCGACCTCGGCGCCGCGCGAAGCACAACGCTCATGGCCCTCACTCCCGCGAAATCGGCAGGAAGTCGCGTTCCGTTCCCGCGGCCCACGCCCTGAATCGCGGCCAGAAGAGTTCGCGCAGCACGATCCGCACGCACGCCGCGACGGGAATCGCGAGCAGCACGCCGTAAATCCCGGCCAGCACCCCGCCCGCGAGCGACGCGAACAGGATCGTCGGCACATCCATCCCCGTGCTCTTGCCTTGAATCGTCGGTGTGAGGACGTAGTCATCGAGCCCCTGCGCGATCGCGTACACGCCGATCGGCGCGAACACGCTCCACCACCACGCGCTCTGCCAGCCCGAGCCAGGATCGATCAGCATCAGCACGATCGTGATCGGTATGCCAAGGAACGACACATACGGCACGAGGAACAACACGCCGACAATCGGTCCCACCAGCAGCGGCGCCGGCACGCCGATCAACCAATACGCAAACGTCACGAACACCGCCAGAATCAGGCCGATGATGAGCCGGCCGCGAATGAAGCCAGCGATGACCGCGTCCATCTGTTTGATAAGGTCGATGGCCTTGCCTTTGCGACGCTCGGGTATCAACTCTTCCCAGAACGACAGCACTTTGCCCCATCCCGTGCAGAAGAAAAAGAAGAAGAACGCGGTCAGGAAACCTGTGAACGCCAACATGCCGACCGACCCAACCGCGCGGGCGACGAACCGCAGGGCTTCAGCCCCCGTGCCGATGGCCCGTTGCCCGATCGCGCCCGCGTTCGTCTGCACCCACTCAATCGCTACGCTCAGCAGCCAGTACATGGCCGCGGACTCGCGAACCTCGCGCGGAAGATCCTCGTCGCCTTCACCCGTCGGGGCGATGGCCCGCGACTCTTCGAGATGTCGAATCGCCCCTTCGCTCACACGTTTGAGCACGCCGGGCAACCTGTCATACGCAGCGTCGGCCGCAGCCGCGGCCTCTGCACCCTCGGCTCCGCCGCGGAACTCGATCTCGGCCGGCCCGGCCCAGAACGCTCGATCTTCAGCCTCGAGCAAGACCGTGCCGTACGTTTCGCCGCGTTCGTGGGCCGTGTTGGCGAATCGCATCACGCGCAGGATGTCCTCGCTTCTCGCCGCCAGCGTTCTGGCCGTACTCACACCTTGCACAACGCCGAAGATCACGCCAAAGGTCACGGGGACGACAATGACCACGGCCGCGCCGAGGATCAGCCCGATCGCCGCGCCCTGCCGACTGAGCCACTTCCTTCGCACGACGAGCCTCACCACCGGCTCGAACAGATACGCCAGCAGCAGGGCCAGCAGCATCGGCACCGTCACGATGCGCAGCAGATGCCCCAGATACAGCACGCCGAACAGCCCGGCCAGCACCAGCACATCCCGCACCGGCTGGAACTGCCACAGATGCAGCGAATGCCACTCCCGCGGCTCGGACCCGTTCGACGCCCCCTTGTGCGGCTCGTTCGTCATGGCCGGAAGCCTACCAGTTTCACCGGGCTTGTGCCACCGACGTCCGGCGGAGGTTCATGGTCCTTCGATGCCGCGCTTCAATGTACGTCGGGCCGTCGTCCGAGCCTCTGCGTGTCGTACACGCGAGCGAAGCCACACAGAGCGCCTTGGGCCAGTGGTCACGAAGCGCTTAATGCGAAGGAGTATCGCGGGAGTCCATGTCGAATCGTAGATTGACTTGCGGCGGCGTTGCTCACGGCCCCACAAACGCATCATCCGCGGACGTGGGCGTCTCTGTCCCGTGCAACTGATACAGATGTTCGCGGTCGCGACGTCCGGTGGCGGCGTCGATGGCTTGTTCGAGCACGCGCGGGAGCCAGATATTGTCTTTCGAGGCGAGTTCGGGGGTGCGTCGCCATTCGGATGAGCCGTCGGAGAAGAGGATGTGCTGCCCGTGGCCGTTGTGGTTTGGCGAGTTTTCGTCGGGGCTGAACCACTCTCCGCGCATGGCGCGAGCGACGACGGGTGAGCGATCGGCGATGACCACGCCGCGCACGGGCGCGCTCCAGGTAATCCGCGCCGGGCCGAACATGATCTGATAGGAATATGAGACTTCTTCGAACGATCGCCAGTCTCCGGCCTCAGCGCCAAGCCCTTCGCGCGGGGCCTTTGGATTGCCCGGACACGCGAGGTCCGCGAGGCTCGCGTAACCCGTGCGCGTCAGTTCATACAGATTCGCGGAGTTGGACTGCCGATCCGGCGCGCCCACATTCCACCATGGGCCGCCATTGAGCGAGGCCGTGGCCATCGGAAGCGAATCGCGATGCGAACTCGCATACTGGCCAAACGCCAGCCCCGTGCTGCCCATGTTCGCCATGCACGCGGTCTTGCGTGCTTCATGTCGCACGGCCGAGAGCACGGGCCAGACCACGGCCGTGCCGATGAGCAACACCGCCGCGACAGAGACAAGATCTGCAAGTCGAATGCCGCCGCGTCCGGTTCGTGCCGTTTCGAGCATCATTCGCGCATCTTGCGCATCAGCCTCGGCCTGCACGCGATCCAGCGTGCGTTCGACGAGACGTGCGGAGGCTTCGACACCCGGCACGTGCATCGCGTGCGCCGCGAGGGCTTCGTGCTTTCGCGCCCGCGCTCGCAGCGAGCCGGGCACGCGCGAGGACTGATACCCCGACATGACCCATGACTCCAGCGCGGACTGATCCTGCGGCGACAACTGCGCCTCGGTGACGCCGGCACGACGCACCCGTGCCATCGTCGCATCGACCAACAACGGATCCACCTTCGGCCCACCCTGACCCAGCATCGACATGAACGAGGCGATGCGTCCGGCCGTGGCCTGATGCTCAGCGGAAACGCGCGACGCGTCAAAGCCCGAATCCACCAGCGCATCGAGCGCGGCGACATCCACACGCTCAGGCGATGGCATCGAAGGATCTGAACCCATACCGCTACTTCTCCATCGACGTTTCGTTCAACTGCTTCCAAGCCCGGGCGAACGCCGCCACCGCCGAGTGCAACCGACTCTTGACCGTGCCAAGCGGGATTCCGAGTTCTTCGGCGACCTGCGCGTAACTGAGCCGCTGGAAATACGCCAGCAGCAGAATCTCCCGCAGCGACCAGGGGAGTGTCTCAAGGGCGCGCTGCACGGCCGCATCGCGCTCCGCCTCATCCATGGCCGCGTCGGGCGCGGGCACGTCGATTTCCATGAGGTCCACATAACTCAGCCCCGACGAATCGCCGAAGTCGCCGCGTCCCGAAACCGGCGCTGACAGGTCCATGGCCTGTCGTCGAGACTTCTTACGCAGGTAGTCGCGCCCTTTGTTCGCCGCAATGGTAAAAAGCCACGGTTTAAACCGTCGCGTGGGATCGAAACTATCGGCCGAAAGGTGAACCTGGAGAAACGCTTCCTGAAAGACATCCTCGGCGGCCTGGCGATCCCCCGTCAGGCGGAACAAAAACCGCAACAGGTCGTTCTGATGCCGCTCAATCAGCGCACGGAAAGCCCCGGTGTCACCCTTGCGGTATGCGGCCAGAAGTTGTTCATCCGATCGTGTCGACAAGGCTTCCGCCGGCGAGCGCCAAACTCCTCTTCCCAAATCCGTCTGCCGGGGGATTGTACGGAATTCCAGAGGTCAAGGTCGGCCAATCCCAAAACTTGTTGCGACGGCGATCGGACGCCCCATACACCGACTTGCTCCGAGGACTGCGCGAGTCGGTGGCCCTTCGGCGGTCGGTGATCGTTTCCGCGGATCAGTCGTACCCGAGATCTTCGAGGTCGTCTTCGTCAAGGCCGTAGTGGTGGCCGAGTTCATGCAGGATGGTGATGCGGATCTCTTCGTAGATGCGATTCTCGGCGTCATTGGCATCCCATCCGCCGGCGAGATCGACGATGCCTTCGCGGAAGATGTGGACATCGGTGGGCAGGACGCCGGAGTGTTCGACGGAACGTTCGGTCATGGCGATGCCCGAGTGCAGGCCGCAGAGTTCGCGTGCTTCATCTTCGGTCATGCCCAGCGACTTGGCGATGGCGGGCGTGGGCCGATCGAGAACGATGATCGGGACTTCGTCGACCAGGGCTTGCAGGGCGTCGGGCAGGTTCTCGATGACTTCATCGACGAGTCTGTCGAAGGCTTGTCGCTGCTGGTCGGTCATGGCTTGTGGCTCGTGGGTTGCCGCCCGAGGAGCGCGCCCAGCGTCGGCGGCGGCCGCACAAGAACGGGCGCCAGCCGCGTCACGTCGATGAGTACGCCGACCATGCCGATGGTCAACAGCGCGGACCCGGTGGCGACGAGGAAGATCCCCGCCTGACGGATCACGCCGCCGAGTTCACCGCTGATCGACAGTGACGACAGTTGCAGCAGGTCCCCCACGATCGCCACGCCAAGCACCGCCACCATCGCCAGCATCGTCTGGCGATCCACACGCCCGGTTCGGATGATGAGCGATCTGGCGGCCAGCGAACGCGCCACCGGTCGCAGGCCAAGAAGGATCACCACCGCCGACGCGATCACGCCCGCGCGCAGGAGCAATCGCCGCGGACGCACCATGGCTTCCTCAAAATACGGCGGGCCGACGATCAGGTCAAAGTGTCCGTGCAGCCGCCAATAGCACATCGCCAGCGGCACATACGCCGCCGCACCAAGCAACCCGAGCATGACGTGCCGGCGATCGACTCGCTTGTGCGGGCACACGAACGTCAACGATGCAGCGCCTGACATCAGCAGACAGGCCGTCGCAAGCATGGCGATGAAACGATCGTGATGCGTCGAGGCGCCGGTGGGACCGATGAAGTCATTGACGCGCATCCACCACGTCAAGGCGCCCGCGGCCACCGCGGCCACCGCCCAGACGAGCATCCCGGCCGTCGTCAGCATCGGTCTGAAGAGCGGCTCGAATTCCTTGGCGCGCGGATCGACCACGGCCAGGATCGTCGCGCGAATCGCGATCCCGCACTCCGGACATCGCCCGCGAATCGACAACCCGCGAAGGTCATAGCGGCAGCCGATGCATGGGAGTTCACCCGCGAGGCTCCAGGCGACGTTGGCGGCCGGCGCGCTGGCCGGCGGCGGGGGTTCGTGTGCTGGAGGCTGGCCGTCGTGCATCGTCATGCCCCATGACGGTACCCGCGCGGGTGGGGCGATGCGCGAAAAAACGCCCCGGGCGCGAGGGCCCGGGGCGTGGATGGTGCGTGCGTGCGGGTACGGCTTAGTCGGCCAGGCCCGCCGTCGTCGGCAACTGCACGTTCTGGAGTTGCAGCGTGGTGTCGATGCGGAAGTTCGACTGCGTGCGGTGGCGTTCGGCGAAGAAGAACTTCAGGCTGTACTTCCTGTTGTCCTGGAGCCATGAGAGACGGTCGAGTTCGATCGTCTGGGTGATGGCCGAGTGAACGCCGCCGATGTCGATCACGCACTTGCCGTCGATGAAGACGAACACGTCGTCGTCGCCAGTGAACGTGAAGGTCTGGCCCGCGCCGCGCTTGAACACGAACTGCGTGTCGAGTTCAAACGTGAAGTGGAAGTTCTTGTCGTTACCGGCCGAGTTGCCGTACAACTGCCCGTTGATCGGGAAGAACCCGCCCTTGCCGGAATAGGTCGGGTCGGTGCGGTCGTTGAACGTGTACGTGTTCGTGCCCGGATTGCGCACCAGCGTGATGGGCAGTTGCATCGACGCATTCACGCCCGGCACGTCGCGCCACCATTGCGCGAAGTTCGAGGCCGTGGTGCCCGCGCCGCCGTCGACCGACTCCATCGAGCCGTTCTGATCGCCCTGCTTGGAGGCGATGTGCGAGCGCGGCGGTGCGATGTTGCGCCCGGCCGAGTCGCGCCACTGCGCGGTCACCTTACGTCCGGAACCGGCCCACACCGGCTTGCCATCCTGGTCCAACTGGTCGCCGCACAGGTAGGCATAGTGCGCAAAACCCCGCGTCGGCTGACGCTCAAAGTCCGGATGACCACCCGATACAGACCGCTCCTTGAAGTCTCGCACGACACCGACGAGCTCGATCGTCGCGGGCAGACTCGAACGCGGGTCGACCCCATCCTGTGCATACCCGGGAAGGGCGACCACGGCCAGCCCGGCTGCCGCCACCACGCGGCTCAACGAAAGTCCTTGAAATTTCATAACTCTCTCTCCTCCCGGGCCTACGGCCCTTCCCGGCGAGACACGCGCTCGCCCACACAAGAGAATGTCAGAAACACCCTCCCGCCCCGCCAGTGATCTTCCCGCGAGGTGGGTGAAACTCTGACGGTCGTATCGGCCGAGGGGTTTTGGAATGATCGCGACGGGAAACCGCCGATATCATCCCGCCCGCCCGGCATGGATCGCCAGGCCCCACCAGGAGCGAGAACATGGATGCCTTTGTCATTCGCGGGAGCCGACGCCTGAGCGGAAGGCTTCGTGTGCATGGGTCCAAGAACGCGGCGTTGCCGCTGCTCGCCGCCGCGCTGCTGACCAACGAGGCCGTCACCCTCCGCGACGTACCCGTGCTTGAAGACATCAACAACCTCTTGCGGCTGCTCCACCACCTCGGCTGCTGCGAAGTCGATGATCCGAAAACTACGGGCGAGCGTCCCGCGGGCCTGCGGCGGCTGCGAACGGTCGAGGAGGTCCAGTCGCACGCCCCGTATGAAATTGTTCGCACGATGCGGGCGAGCATCTGCGTTCTCGGGCCGATGCTCGCCAAGCGCGGCTTTGCTCGGGTTTCCCTGCCCGGTGGATGCCAAATCGGGGATCGCCCGGTTGATCTGCACCTTCGCGGCCTCGAAGCCCTGGGCGCGGAGATCGAACTGGACTCGGGGGACATCGTCGCCAGGGCGCCCGTCGGCGGGCTGCGCGGCGCATCGATCTTTCTCGGCGGGCCGTTCGGTTCGACGGTGCTCGGCACGGCCAATGTCCTGTGCGCCGCCACGCTCGCCAAGGGCACGACGATCATCGAGGCCGCCGCGTGCGAACCCGAAGTCGTGGACCTCGCGCGACTCCTGACGAAGATGGGCGCGAAGATTCAAGGGGCCGGTTCGCCGCGACTGGTCATCGAAGGCGTCCGCGAACTCGGCGGCGCTGAACACGACATCATCCCCGATCGAATCGAGGCCGGAACGCTCGCGTGCGCGGCCGCGATCACCAACGGCGAACTCACGCTCGACAACTGCCCGCTCGATGCGATGATGGCGATGCGCAGCACGCTCGGCCAGGCCGGTGTTCACATCGAACGCATCGACTCCGGGCCGGACCCCATGCGCGCTGTCGCCCGCGTGACCAGCGAACGCACGCTACGGCCGGTCGAAGTCACCACGCAGCCGCACCCCGGCTTCCCAACCGATCTTCAGGCGCAACTGCTCGCGCTGCTGTGCCTGGCGGATGGCAACTCGGTGGTGACGGAGAAGATCTTCCCCGAGCGATTCGTGCATGTGGCCGAACTTTCGCGCATGGGCGCACGGCTGCTGCGGCAGGGGCCGACGGTGGTGGTGTCGGGCGTGCGATCGTTGATCGGCGCGCGTGTCATGGCCAGCGACCTTCGCGCCTCAGCTTCGCTGGTGCTCGCGGGCATGGCCGCACAAGGCACAACCATCGTCGATCGCGTCTATCACCTCGATCGCGGATATGAACGCCTCGATCAACGCCTCCGCAGCGTCGGCGCCGACATCCAGCGCGTGGATGACCGCGAAGTCGGGGCGACGAAGGGGCGATGATGCACTATTTCTCCCGCTTCGGCGACACGAATCGCAGCCAGTCCATGGCCGTCTTGGGCAGGCGGGAGTCGCCGGAGACTTTGCCCGCCGCGAGCCAGGCTCGCAGGTCCGCGGCCATGTCCGCCGCCTTGGCGTAGCGCTCTTCCGGATTGCGGCGCATCGCCTTGAGGCAAATGCGTTCGAGGTCAGGCGGCACGGACCACGCCAGCGACGTGGGCGCGGGGGGCGAGGTCGTCACGATGCTTCGCAGCACCACTTCTTCCGTTCCCTGATACGCCGGGCGCAGCGTGAGAAACTCGTACATCGTCACGCCCAGGCTCCAGATGTCCGCGCGCGGGTCGTTGTCTGACAGGCCCGATCGTGCCGCCCAGTCCGCCACCCGCTCGGGCGCGAGGTATCGCGGCGTGCCGACACGGCCTTCGCCGGCCTCGCCCTGTGCGTGCGCGGGCACGGCCAGGCCGAAATCCATCACCATCATCCGCCCATCGGGCGCGATCATCAGATTCGACGGCTTCATGTCGCGATGCACGATCCCCGCGCGATGCGCATAATCCAATCCATCCGCCGCCCCGGCCATCCACATCGCCACCAGCGCGTAATACGGCGTCGGATGCATCAGCGCCGCTCGGCACTCCGGCGACGCCGCCGGTGGGTCCACACGAATCCGACGACACAACGCCTCGGCCGTCATCGAGTCCACGAGATCGTCGCGCAGTTTGTCGATCGCGCGATGCCCGTCAAGCCCGCGCACCAACTGCATCACGTAATACCCCGTCGTCCCCACACGCTCGAACTGGAGGACCTGCACGATGTTGGGATGCTGGAGTTTCGCGGCCGCGCGAGCCTCTTGCAGAAGCCGATCGCCCGAGTCGAGCGATCGCATGACCTTGATGGCGACGTCGATATCGAGCCGCGTGTTCTTCGCGCGATACACCGCGCCCATGCCGCCACGCCCGATTTCTTCGACGATCTCGAACCCCGCGAGATCCTGCGGCGGATTGTCATCGCTGTCGATCGCGCTCGGCGCGGGGGGGGGCGAGGGCTGCGTGACATCGTGAATCGACGCCACGGGCGGGGACGGCTTCACCACGGACGGTTCCGCGGGCTTCGGCGGCGGGGGGGGCGGCTCAGGCACGGCCGCACGACGCGAACGAATGCGATCAACCTGCGTTCGTGCGCGGCGCAGTCTCGCTTCGACGGTTTGTGCGGTGTTGGTCAGCGTGTACCAGATTTCGGGGTACTTCGTGTCCGGGCCTGAGAGGTCATCGTCGAGTTCGACGATGATCTCGCACAGAGCGCGGACGTGATCATCGCGTGTGAAGCCATACTGAGCGCCCATGCCACGCACGCGCTCGAGCACGGCGCCGTCGAGATCCGCGCCCATGGGCGAAGGGGTCGGGGGCGGCTTTGATTTTCGTTCGCCGGGGCTTCGGCTCTTGCGCCCGCGCGCTTCGACCGGGCCATTTTCACGCCGAGAGGGGGGGGACGCACGCGACGATCGCCCGCGCGTCGAGGGAACCGGCGCGGGCGTCGGCGCAGATCGGATGGCACGCGACGCCGTGCGAACGCTCCCGGGCGCTGCGGACAATGAGGCCGCGCGACGCGGAGTCAACGGCGAGGGGTCCACCGATGGAGACTTGAGCATCACCTCAAGCGTCACATCTCCGAAGTCGACGTGATCCCCCGCGTACAGCGCCACGGCCTTCGAGATCGGCACGCCGTTGACGAACGTCGCCCACTGCGGGTCGAGCGGCTCGATCCGCAGGCCCTCATCGCCCGCCATGATTCGGCACTGCTTCTCGCTGACGGATGGATTGTCGATGCGAATGTCCACGCTGGGTCCGCTGCCGATGATGCATGACGAACCGCTCGCGTCCAGCGGCAACTCGACGAGCGATGTGCCGCCGTCGGGGCCTTGAATCTGGATGTGCGTCGGGCGTTGCACGGCGAGTTCCATTCGCGGGTTATCCCATTGTAATGCCGTTCACGCTCCGATGCAGGATGACCCCCGCAGGGCGGTCGCGGAGTCGATCGGATCCGGTAAGGCGGCGTCCCGCCGGCCTCGGATCCGGTGGGGCGGGCGTCCCGCCCGCCTCCCTTGTGTGTCTGACGCGCGATGGCTCAAACCATCATCGCAGACCTGAGCAACCTTGC
>CAZTPJ010000067.1:0-19841 GCA_964614515.1 uncultured Phycisphaeraceae bacterium
CCCCCCCCCCCCCCCCCCCCCCCCCCCCCCCCCCCCCCCCCCCCCCCCCCCCGCTTGGAGAATATGGCTCGCGTGGTCGTACCATCAGCCGCGCATACTGACGCCACTTGATGAGGCTATTCCACCTTAACAAAATACCGGGAATCCGTTACCCCCCCCCAATGAGATGGAAGGCGACCCTTGACTAGCGTGGATGCAACGCCGTCGGGCCGCCAGATTCAGACTAGGCCAAGTGGGTAGCCGAGCGGCGGTTGGACTTCCATCGCGAGGCGACCGGAGTCATGGAACGTCAAGCCCACCGGCATGTGGGCACACTCTGTGTCGTCGATGGATGGTCTCAAGCGCAGGACAGGTGTTCGACTGTTGGTACTGCGACAAGCCTGGTTACAGCCGTGCGATTCGACGGCAGGAGGGCCTCCGCGAAAGAGTCTACCAGGCCATCCGCGTCATCCACACGCGCCACGGCATCGGGTACCGCTACGGCAAGTGGCGGGCCATGCTCCGGGAGTTCGAAGGCGGTCGGCTCGACGTTGAAACCCGGGCCTCGCCAAGGCCGTAAACCCCTTGGTTCCCGTGTCAGACCGCGGGCAATTCCGGCACGGCCTGAGCGTTCTCCCCGCACGCCGCGAACCGATAGGGGATAGTCAATGCCCGCCACGTCATCCCAGCCCACGCAGCCCGCCCGCAGCAACCGGGCCTATTCCCTCACGCCGATTCGCCCGCAGGCATTCGGATATGAGCAGGCACGGCACCTGCTGCTTCGCGCGGGGTTTGGCGGGACGCCGCACCAGATTCAGACGCTCGCCTCGTGGGGTCCGGAAAAAGCGGTCGATTACATTCTGGATGTGGATCAGGTGCCGTATGAGCAGGTGGCGGCGAATCTGTTCGATCGCGACATCATGCGGCCGCCCAACGCGGAGGAACTGGTGCAGATTCGCCGAGCGCGGCAGACGCAGGATGAAAACCTCCTCGCGCAGATCCAAGCCCAGCGGATGGAACAGGAGCGGATCGACCGTCGCCAGATGCGTGACATCCAGCGTTGGTGGCTCACGCGATTGATCGAAACCCCGCGCCCGCTTGAAGAGAAGATGGTCCTCTTCTGGCATGGGCACTTCGCCACCAGTTACCGGACGATCGAAAACTCCTACCACATGTTTCTGCAGAATCAGACCTTCCGCAGGCACGCCCTGGGCAACTTCGCGAATCTGCTCTACGCGATCATCCGCGACCCGGCCATGCTCGCGTATCTCGACAACAACAACTCGAGTCGCCGACGTCCGAACGAGAACCTCGCGCGGGAACTGATGGAATTGTTCTCGCTGGGCGTGGGCAACTACACCGAGCAGGACATCAAGGAAGGCGCGCGGGCGCTGACCGGCTACACCTTCCGCGATGATGAGTTCTTCTTCGATCAGCGCAACCATGATGATGGACAGAAGACGATCCTCGGGCGCAGCGACCGCCTCGATGGCGATGCGTTCGTAGAGACGATTCTGGATCAACGCGCGTGTGCGGAGTTCATCACGCGGAAACTGTACAAATTCTTCGCCGCGGACCTGCCCGACAACCCGCGCGAGATCGAGCCGGGTCAGTCATCGCTGCTGCGCCAACTCGCGGGTACGTTCTCATCATCGAAGTATGAGATCAAGCCCGTGCTGCGCCGGCTCTTCCTCAGCGAACACTTCTATGGCGACGTGGTCGTCAACCAACAGATCAAGTCCCCCGCGCAGCTCGTCGTCGGTTCCGTGCGCACGCTCAACACGCCCGTACGAGACCTCTCCGTGCTGCTCGACGCGATGGACCTCATGGGACAGAACCTGTTCTATCCACCAAGCGTCAAGGGTTGGGATGGCGGCCGATCATGGATCAACACCTCAACCTTCTTCGTGCGACAGAACATCCTCGCGTTCCTGCTCACGGGCAAGAAGCCCGTCGGATACGACGCCACCGCCGAGATCGAAAAGTATGACCCCACGCCGCTTTTGAGCGAACTCGCGGCCGCGAACCCCGGCGCGGAACGCGATGCGGGCAAGGTCGCCGAGTATCTCCTGCGCTTCACCCTCGGGCAGGCGCCCGCGAGCGCTTCACAAGCACTCAGGGAATTCGCGGCCACGCATGAAAGCGTTGTCACGCCCGATCTCGTCACCGGACTGCTCCTGCTCATCACCGCCATGCCGGAATACCAGTTGTGCTGAGGCCACGGGCCTAAACTCCTTCGAGGAATCGTCATGTCATTGCACATCAATCCATCGGATGCGGCCGCGTTCACGCGACGCCAGTTCCTCGTCTCGGGCCTCACGCTCGCGTCGGCCTCCATCGCCGTCCCCGCGTTCCTGCAGCGCAGCGCGCTGGGCATGCCGATGCCCGGCCTCGGCCTGTCATCCATCCCCGGCGTGCCGCAGGATCACGTCCTGGTCGTCGTGCAACTCTCCGGCGGCAACGACGGCCTCAACACCATCGTGCCCTATCTCGCCGATGAGTATTACCGCGCACGCCCGGGCATCGGCATCCCGCGCGATCAGGTGCTCAAACTCGGCGGACGTGCCGACGTCGGACTGCATCCGCAGATGGCCGGCATCAAAGACCTCTATGACGACGGCCAGTGCGCCATCGTTCAGGGCGTCGGATATCCCAACCCCAATCGCTCGCACTTCAAGTCGATGGACATCTGGCACACGGCCGACACCTCCGCCACGGGCGATGGGTGGCTCGGACGATTCTTTGATTCCGAATGCTGCGGCGTGGGCAAAGGCGAATCAGGCAAGCCCGAATCAGGCAAGCCCGAAGGCGCAACGCCCAACGCCTCGCCCGGCATCGCCATCGGCCGTACAGCGCCCCTTGCGATGCAGGGGCAGAAGGTCAAGCCGATCTCATTCGAATCTGAGCAACTTTTCCGCTGGTCCGGGCAGGACATTCACGAATCGCTTGAGAAGCCATACGACGAGATCAATCGCCGTGGCGAATCGCCGGATGCCGCGCCGGGTTCGAACGCGGATTTTCTGATGCGCACCGCGCTCGATGCGCAGATTTCGAGTTCGCTGATTCGCGAGGCCGTGCGACAGCGACCGCTCGCGACGTATCCGCGAACGGAACTCGGTCGTCAGTTGCAGATGGTCGCGGCGATGATCCGCTCGGGCCTGCCCACGCGCGTGTACTACGTCTCGCAGGGCGGCTATGACACGCACGCGGGCCAGGGGGGGGCACAAGGCCGTCACGGCCAACTCATCGGCCAATTCTCCGCCGCGATGCGAGCGTTCTATGACGATCTCAAGGCCCAGAGCAACGACTCGCGCGTGCTCACCATGTCCTTCTCAGAGTTCGGACGCCGCGTCGCGCAGAACGCCTCGCAAGGCACCGACCACGGCACGGCCGCGCCGATGTTCCTCTTTGGCCCGATGGTCAAGCCCGGCTTGCATTCCACGCATCCGCCGCTGAACGACCTTGACTCGGGCGACCTCAAGTATCAAGTCGATTTCCGCAGCGTCTACGCCGGCATCCTCGAAGGCTGGCTCAAGGCCGAGTCCAAGCCGATCCTGGAGGGGACGTACCGGCCGATGAACGTGATCGCACGAACATAAGAAGCCCGACCGTCAGGAAGGGCTTGTGAGGAAGGGCATTTCGCCCGCGCATATGAAGCCCGACCGTCAGTAGGGGCTTGTCAGGGAAGGCTCTTTCGCGGCAGGAGGCTTCGCAAGTCATGCGTTCACAGCGTCACACGGGATACTCTTCGCGTGGCACCGCAGCCAAGGCTCTGCGCGGCCACGTTGGAGTGCCCGACGCTTGCGAACCATCTCATGGCCATCCAGAGCGATGGGCACGGTACCCGGCGTGGCGTAAGGGTACGGCTACTCGCGACCCCCAAATCAAATTCTATGAAGCGGGAGCACCTGTTGGATCTGGCCCGAAGGGAGGTGTGCAAACGCAGATTCGAGTAGTACGAGATAGCCAGGGGCGGATACACGGCACCCCATGGGGACCAGAGCGATGAGCACTGAAGCGCGATTCCAGGAAATACTAGGAACGGTGAGAGATGCCTACGGCAATCTTGAAGAGCCCATCTACGATTTCGTGGAGCAAAGATACGCCGCTTTGCGACACCACTCGATCATCGGCGATTTGATGTCGAGGTATTATATTCGGGACGAAACCGATCTTAATGACCATGTTTCCATGCACCTAAGAGTGCTTCATGCCGAGGGGAGTGTTGTTGTCTGCCTCTCTTTCATAGATAATTGGGCAATGCTCTTCCGGTTAGCGTCCGGCAGTCAGGTATATGAGGATGTTATCGAGCCACAATCTTCCACCGCGCGGACCCCAGAACGTGATATCATGTCATTATTGCAAGGGCACGGTTTTAGATTGATGACAAAAGCGGAAGCCGCCATGCCCATCGCCATGAGTCTATTCAACACTGATAGGGATGAAGCTAGGCTGTACCACGCGATCGTGGCTGATGATGGAATCGTGCCGCAGGCTCTCCTTCGTTAACCGATCGGTGGTTTTCGTGGAGGCGGAGGATGTGATCTTGTGCGATGGAGGAATTACATCGTCGAGTGGCGACTCGTGCAGGAGGATGTCGATCTGAATTGGGAGCGTTCCCACACGAGCCGGGTGCTGTGGCCACGGTTCTGCGTGGCCACGTCGTTGGCACTTTCGCTCACGAACCCCCACTTGGCTAACCAGAGCGATGGCCATGGCTCCAGTTCGCGCTTACCCTCCTTCGTGTCACGCTTCGGCGCTGTCATCTGCGACATTGACGGGTGCTTGTCTCCCGAGACATCCGCGCCGATTGATTCGGCCGTGCTGGTGCGCATCGCGGAGCACAACCGCCTCGCGCAGGATCGCCGCGACAGGCCCATCGTCACGCTCTGCTCGGGCAGGCCCGAGCCGTTCGTCGAAGCGATGTGCCGTTTCATCGCCAACCACACGCTGCCGTGCATCGCGGAGAACGGCGTGTGGCTCTATCACCCCGCCGACAATCGGTACGACATGGACCCGGCGATCACGTCGAGTCATCTCACGGCCGTGGAAGAGGCCCGGGCGTGGGTTCGCGCGACGCTCGGGCCGCGCGGCGTGGTGATGCAGCCGGGCAAGGCCGCGTCGATCTCGCTGTATCACGAGGACGCCGCGTTTCTGCGTTCGATCGAGGGTGATGTGCGCACGGCGTTCGCGAAGCACGGCTGGCCGTTGCGTGTGTCGATGACGTGGTTCTACATCAACTGTGATCTGTCGCACATCTCCAAGGCGACAGCGCTGGACCGCTTCATCGCCATCACCGGGCTTTCGCGCGAGCGGCTCGCCGGCATCGGCGACACGCCGGCCGATGCGGCCATCGCCGATCGCGTGGCGTGGTTCGCGTGTCCGTCCAATGCCCACGCCGACATCCGCCCGCGGGCCCACTACATCTCGCCGCATGCGGAGGCGATGGGGGTCTTGGACATTCTCAGGCATCTGATGACACCATGATCCGTGCCACTGAAGTCCCGTAGTCTTCGGAGGGACTTCAGTGCCTGGGCGTCCGCTCGCGCGGTGAATCGTGCCCCATCCCACGCTGCGAGAACATGTGCGTGCCTCAGACTCCCGCCCACTCCCGCAGAATCGCATCGAGTTCCTCGGGCACGCGCATCACGCTCAGGCGAGAGATCCGCAGCAGATCGAAGTCCTTGAATCGCGCATCGCCTTTGATGCGTTCAAGCGTGATCGGCTCGGCGAGTCTCTTGCCGACCTTGAGATCGAACACGGCGAACTTCGGCTGACTTCGCTTGTCCAGGCCGGGGCGCTTCGGATCCTCGTAAGCGTCGGTGGCAATGACGGCCGTGCCGACGATGCGGCGCTCATCGCCGGAGTGATAGACCAACGCGCTGTCGCCCTTCTTCGCCGCGCGAATGTGCAGCAGCGCCGCCGGCGCCGTCACGCCATCCCACACCGTTCGCTTGTCGCGGACGAGGTCGTCGAACGAGTATGTTGAAGGCTCGGATTTGAGGAGGAAGGCGGTCATGGCCGGAGTGTATCGCGCCCGGACAAACGCGCCGCGATCACTTCGCTTCCATTGAGTCAATCGCATGAAAAACGCCGCGATCCGAAGACCGCGGCGTGAGGAGTCCCTTCCGATGATTCGTTCACGCCGCCTTGCGGAACGTTCGACGGGTCCGGCCGATGGTGCCGACGGTCGCCTTGGCGTTCCAGTTCTTGGCGGTGGTGCGGCGTTTTGAGGCCGTGCGCTTCGCCTTGGGGCTTTTCTTCGCGGTTGAGCGCTTGGTGGATGCCGCGCGCTTGGCCGTTGTTCGCTTGGCGGTGGTGCGCTTGGCGGTGGTGCGGCGCTTGGCGGTCGAGCGTGTGCGTTTGGCGGCCGGGCGTTTGGCCGTGGCGCGGCGCTTGGTGCGCTTGGTGGTTGAGGCTTTGCGAGCGGTGGTGCGTCGCGAGGCCTTGTGTGTGCGTGACTTGTTGGTGGTCTTCCTTCGCCTGGTTGTTGATCGGCGGCTGGAAGCGCTTGAGGACGTCGGCATGATCCTGAACTCCTGGAAACGGGGTCGGCGTGATGGGAACGATCCCTTCGGCGTGCTGTGAATGACGCCGCCGGACCTCCGCATGGACTCGCCCGCTTCCCCCGCCCGATGCGGGGATAATCCTCGGGCGCGTTGCCCATCGGAACATCGGGGCCTCTGAGTGAGAACTTTGCACCATTTTGCCGGTGAATCCTCCGCCACGCATGTTTTTGCGCTTCCCTACGCCGCATTCGCGCCCGCCTTCAACATATTTCGCCGATGACACCCTCCGTGAATCAACACCCTTGGACGCCTGATTCCTGGCGAGCACGCCCATCGCCGTACATCCCCGGCTATGCCGACGACCGCGCGGTCGAGGCCGTGCTGGAGAACCTGCGCCGCCTGCCGCCGCTGGTGACGTCGTGGGAGGTTGAGCGGCTTCGCGCCCTGCTCGCCGAGGCCGAACAGGGCAAGCGGTTCCTCCTTCAAGGCGGCGACTGTGCCGAGACGCTCGCCGACTGTCGACCCGAGATCATCGCCAACAAACTCAAGATCCTGCTCCAGATGTCGCTGGTGCTGGTCCACGGCGGCAAGAAGCCCGTGATCCGCGTCGGACGCTTCGCCGGCCAATACGCCAAGCCGCGATCCCGCGCCAGTGAAACACGCGAGGTCAACGGCCAGAGCGTCACGCTCCCGTCATACTTCGGCGACCTCGTCAACTCCGCCGCGTTCACCACGCGCGATCGAACGCCGGACCCCGCGCTCATGGTCCTGTGTTACGAGCACGCGGCCATGACGATCAACTTCATCCGCGCTCTGGTTGATGGCGGCTTTGCGGACCTGCATCATCCTGAATACTGGGACTTGTCGTTCTTCAAGCACGCCTCGCTCGCGCCGGAACTTCGCGCGGAGTATGAGCGGATGACGTCGAACCTCGCCGATGGCCTGCGATTCATGGAGGCCCTGGGCGAGAAGGATGTTCACAACCTCGCCAGCGTCGCGTTTTACACCAGTCACGAGGGTTTGAATCTGTACTATGAAAGTGCGCAGACGAGGGCCGTGCCGCGCCGCACGGGGCACTATTGCCTGACGACGCACATGCCGTGGATTGGCGAGCGCACGCGTGGGCTTGATGGGCCGCACATCGAGTTCTTTCGCGGGGTGCGCAATCCGCTGGGCGTGAAGGTTGGGCCTAGCGCTGCGCCCGAGGAGATCGTTGAACTGCTGCGCGTGCTGAATCCGGAGAACGAGGCGGGGCGGATCGTGCTGATCTCACGCATGGGCGCAGGGAACGTGGCCGACAAACTGCCGCCGATGGTCAAGGCCGTGCGAGACGCTGGCTTGCGGGCGCTGTGGGCCTGTGACCCGATGCACGGCAACGGGATCATCACGGCCTCGGGGATGAAGACGCGATCCTTTGACGCGATCCTGCGCGAACTGGAACAGACATTCGAGGCGCATGAGAGCGTGGGATCGACGCTCGGCGGAGTTCACTTTGAACTCACCGGCGAAGATGTGGCCGAGTGCATCGGCGGCGCCTCGGGCGTGACGGAAGAGTCGCTCACGACAAGGTACGCCTCGCTCTGCGACCCGCGCTTGAACTATCAGCAGTCGCTCGAACTCGCGTTCCTGACGGCACGGCGGATGGGGCGTGGCTTGTCACCTCCGCGCTGATCCGTGGGGTGGACCGCTCGCTCCGCGAGCGGTGTCCGGCTTGCCCGAACGTAGTTCGCATTCCCTGCTTCATACCGATGGCATAACGCTCCTTCATCAGGCCGAAGGCGTGGTACTCGCACTTCACGCCGAGGGCAAGCTCGAACGTAGTACGCTCTCCCTTCTTCATCTCGAAGGCGTGGTGCTCCCTCTTCACGCCTTCGGCCTGAAATGAGTTGTGAGTGGGCCGGTTTCCAGGGACTTCAAGTCCCCGGCAACGATCGTGCTCCCTGTGGGCGAAGAGTCCCGCCTCGGAACGGCGGGCCACCCAAGTCCCGCCTCGGAGAGGCGGGCTACCCGGAATCCGCCACGGAGGGTCGAGGAACTTCGCCCAGCGACATC
Organism: uncultured Phycisphaeraceae bacterium; assembly: GCA_964614515.1. Lineage (GTDB taxonomy): Bacteria > Planctomycetota > Phycisphaerae > Phycisphaerales > UBA1924 > CAZTPJ01. Next base: position 8,541 of record CAZTPJ010000067.1, read on the forward strand.
TCCGGAGAATCGGCGCTCGTCCGATCGCGGAGCGATCAGACCACCCGTTCACCGAAAACTGTACTTCACGATGCACCGGATCGCGCTGAAGCCGTCGCGCCAGGTGATTTTCTTCCCTTCCGCATAGGTACGGCCCGCGTAACTCACCGGCACTTCATAGATCCGCAGGGGTGATCCCGCCGGGTTGGCCGTCATTATCACCGCGCCATCGGGCATCCGGCGCAGGCGCGACAGTTTCGCCACGATCTCAGGCTCGACGCCGAAGCGATCCTCCTCAATAGTGATCTTCACCGCCACCTCGCGGGTCATCGCCTTCAGGCAACACTCGATGTCCGTCAGATTCAGATTTGTACACATGTTGCACACGAGCGTGATGAATTTGTTGGCGACCGAATGCCAGTAGTACAACACGCGGTGCGTATGGCCGAGGAATCGCGAGCCGATCACCGCGTCGGCCCGCCCGTCGAGGATTGGCGCGACCATGGCCGCATGATCGTCCGGCGAATACTCAAGATCGCCATCCTGCACGAGCAGCACATCAGCCTCGAGCGCAATCGCCCTGTCAAAGCCCGTGCGCAGCGCAGCGCCCTTGCCCTGATTGCGCTTGTGTAGTTCCGCGTGAATCCCCGGTCGGGTAGCAAGGTCCATCACCAGACCCGTGGTGCCATCATCCGAGCCATCATCAACCAGCACGAGCAGCCTTTCGCACAGCGCGGCATTGCCCGGCATCGCAGGGGGGGGCGTCGCCAGCACACGCTCGACCAGTTCAACCACCGTCGCCTTCTCGTTGTACACCGGGATGATGACGGCCAGTCGCATGTTCTCACCACCCCTTTTGCCAAAGATCGAGCAATCGCCGCTGCGGCGACGACAGCGGCAACGTGATCGCGTGACGATAGGTGAGCCACTCCGCGCCCGGGCGTCGCCGCGCGATCGCCCGAGAGTCCCGCACGCCCAGACGCAGCGTGTGCCACGCGGTGAAGCGCACCTCGCGATGCGTCAGATGATGCGTGAACGCGGTCATCTCGCGAAGCAATCGCTCCGGCGCGATGTCGCCAACCTCCGACGCGGACCACTCGCGCGTGTCGCGTTCGAGCGTCGGCAACTGCCACAGCCCCGGCCAGATCGACGTCTCGGCTCGCGGCTCGAGCAGGAACAGACCCTGCGAATCCTGCACGAGTACCGTCGCGCAGTACAGCCGTGGTTTGGGGGCGCTTCGCGCTGAACGTTTCTTGGCCATGTTGAGCATTCCTTCGCGCTGTGCGGTGCATGAAGTCTTCAGCGGACACACGCTGCATCGCGGATTCCGCGGTGAGCACAGCGTCGCGCCGAGTTCGATGAGCGATTCATTGAGCATCCCCGGCATTGTCACGGCGGCCGTGCCTCGCAAACTCGGCCGACACGCCGCACCCATCCATGCTTGAACGTGCTGCTCCGCCTGTGCTCGTGTGATGCCAGTCGTCGCGCCCGTGAGCCGTCCGACCACGCGGGCGACGTTGCCATCCACGGCCGGGGCGAGTTCGCCCGACACAAACGCCGCCAGCGCGCCGCTGGTGTAATCGCCGATGCCCGGCAGGGCGCGCCACTCTTCCCGCGAGGACGGTGTGTCGCCGCGCGCGACGATCGCCTTCGCCGCCTCGTGCAACAGCCGCGCACGCCGGTAATACCCAAGCCCCGACCACGCTGCCAGCACATCATGCCCAGTTGCCCCGGCCAGCGAGGCCATCGTCGGGAATCGGGCCATGAACTTCGGGTAACGCTCCACGACACGCTCGGCCTGCGTCTGCTGGAGCATGATCTCGCTGACGAGTACGGCGTAGGGGTCGCGGGGGGCGTCGAGCGGCTTGGGTCGAAAGGGAAACTCCCGTGCCTCGGCCGTGAACCACCGGGTCAGCCGCGTGGCCATCACGCGCCACTGCGCTGGCGTTCGCGCTGTGCGAACGGGTGCCGCGGTGGTGCGATGTGGTGCGCGGAGGCGGGACACGCCGATGATACTCGGCGGACGATGGACTGGCGGCCCCATGCCGGGCTGGTGGCCATCGCGGCCGGCACGGTTTCAACGCTCCAGGCCACGAATTCCCCGTCCGCTGGCCGTAGACTTTGCCGCCGTGCAGTGATCCCGGTCACGATTCCGCTCTGAGCCATGTCGAACATCCGCGACATTTTCCTTCGAATTTCCTCGTATCCGCCGTGGGTGGTGCTGCTGGAGTTCACGATCATCTGGCTGGTGGTGTGGGTGATGGTGCGTTTTGTGCAGGGGACACGCGCGGCGGGCGCCCTTAAGGGCATTCTCGTGATGTTCGTCGTGGTCCTCGTCGCGGCGCGGGTGTTGGGCACGGGCGGCACGCTCCAACGACTCACCTATCTCTATGACAGGCTCCTGGCCCTCGTCGCCTTCGGGTTGGTGGTGATTTTTCAGCCCGAACTGCGTCGTGCGGCCATCCGCGTGGGCGAAGCCGCCTTCTTCAAGTCCACGCCCAGCGAGATCGCGCAGATCGCCGACGCCGTCACCGACGCCTGCGCCTATCTGGCCAAGGCTCAGTTCGGCGCGATCATCGTCATCGAGCGGCAGGTCGGCCTGCGCGGGCTTGTCGAGAGCGGCACGCGACTCAATGCCGTCCTCACGCCGCAGATGCTTCAGACCATCTTCTTCCCCGGAACCGCGCTGCATGACCTGGCCGTGGTGATTCGCGGCGGCGTCATCGACTCCGCCGGCGTGCAACTTCCCATGGCCGAGGCGACGGACCTGCCGGACCCGACGTTCGGCGCGCGGCATCGTGCGGCCGTGGGCCTCACCAAGGAGTGTGATGCGCTGGTCGTGGTGGTGAGCGAAGAGACGGGTCTGATCCGCCTGGCGGAGTGGGGCAAGTTGTCGGAGCCATTGACTCCCGCGGCGCTGCGGGCCGAACTCGTGCGCCGCATGTCCGCGCAGGCTCCGGTCAAGCGCCGACGCAAGTCGGATGACCCCAACGACCGCGAAGAGTCCGAGCCGGAGATCGCCTGATGTCCACCGCCATGCTCAAGACGGCCTGCATCGTCACCATCGTCAGCGCGTTGATCTGGCTCTACGCCGAGTCCGAGAGCGTCCGCACCGAAGAGTTTCGCTCCGTTCGCGTGAACTTCACGGTTCCCACCGGCAGCGAACGCGCCGTGTGGCTCGCCGCCGACAGAACGTCCGCGATGTCGATCAACATCACCCTCGAAGGACCGACGGCCGCGATCGACGCCCTTCGCCGCGTGCTCGCCACGCCCCTTGAACTTTCCCCCGGCTCCGGACTGCGTGCCGAGTCGGGCGTGCAGGTGGTGCAGTTTCGTGAAGCGCTGCGGCGGCATCCGAGCATTCGCCGCACGCCCGTGACGATCGTCGACGTCAGTCCGGCGGAAGTGAGCGTACATGTGGATGATCTGGTTCGCGTGCCCATGCCCGTGCGCGTCGAACTGCCGCGGGAGTTCGAACTCTCCAGTCCGGCGCAACTCTCCGCCGCGCAGGCGACGGTTGTGATGCCCGCATCCCTGCGCGATCGCGTGGGTGAATCGGCGTTCGTCTCGGCCGCGATCGAACGCGAACGCCTGGAACGCCTCACGCGCGATCGCCTCGAACGCATCACCGATGTTCGACTCCAGGCGCCCATGAGCATTCGCACTGAGCCGTTCGTCCGCGTCGAACCGCCCGACACCGTCGTCTCACTGACGCTCAAGGGCCAGCGGGTGTCCATCGTCCTGCCCACCGTCTTTGTCGAGATTCAGATTGCCCCCGAACTCCTGCGAAACTGGATCGTCGAGATTCCGCCCGAAGAGCGATTCCTCCGCGGCGTCACCGTCACCGGCCCGGCCGATCTCGTCGCGCAGATCGAACGCACCGGCCTGGTCGCCTATGTGCGCATCTTGTCCGAGGACCTCGAGCGACAGATTCAGTCGAAGGAAGCGGTGTTCTACGAACTTCCCGGCTCCGCGCTGGAGTTTCAGGTTGAGAATCGCCGTGTCTCGCTGCGCATCCAGCGGCGCGAGGCCCCGCCCATCATCGACCCCGAAGAGGGGCCGGATTCGTAAGCCCCGGCGCGATCACACCTTCACAAACGTCCGTCGCGACGCATCCTTGACCACGCCGGGGAACGCCAGCACACGCCCGTGAAACGCGCAGTACACGCCGGGTTTCATCACACCCGCCGCGAGGATCGCCTCAGTCAGGTTCTGCAACGCGTCGCTTCGCGTCATTTCATACGGACGGATCGCGCCCGTGAGCACGATCGGCACGCGCGGAGCGCCCAGCCCGGCCAGCAGATGCTCGCCAGTTTTCGCCAGCGTGTCCGTGCCGTGGAGGATCACCACGCCATCGGTTGCCGGATTCCCCCCCCCTTTGCCGATCGCTTCCGCCACGGCCTCCAGCACGCGCTGGCGATCTTCCGCCGTCATCAGCAGGCTGTCCTTGCTCATGAGTTCGACAATGCCCACGGCCGTGTCTTCAAGCCGAATGCGTCGGAGCATTCGGCGCACGATGGACCGTCGATTGACGAGTTCGCCGGTGCTTTCGTCGTAGGTCTTCTCGACCGTGCCGCCTGTGGTGATGAGCGTCAGTCGCCGCATGGACCAAGCCTATCCACGCGCCTAGCGCGGCCGACCGCCGTGTCTCGCGTTGATGTGTGTTGCGTCAGTTCGCACCAACTCGCGAGACTCGGGTAATCCCCAGACATCCTCCCGCCTCGCAACCCCGATTCAGTCCTGCGATATCACACGTTTGGACGGTGGGAAGGTTGTGGGGATTGTGGGGGTGTCGAAGGCCTTGAGGCCATGTAGACTTAGGGTGGTGGGTCGCCGGCCGAACGTCGGGTGGGCGGCTGTCGATATGAAGAGTCGCCGGGCATTTCGTTCCGGCCGCCACGGGATATAGACCGAGAGGGAGTTCATCATCATGCGACAAACGATGTTCCGAAGCGTTGCGGCATTGGCGTCGGTGCTGGTTATCAGCGGCACCACCTTGGCGCAGGTCGATCTGCGCGTGCCCGGCTCGCAGCCCGCGCGCCAGCCCGAAGTCACGCGCGGCCCCGCGCCGCGGATCGTCTTTCAGGAGAGCGTCCTCGACCTCGGACGAATCCTTGATGACACCATCACCGAAAAGGCCACATCGTTCCGCAACGTCGGCGATGCGGACCTGATCATCACGGCCGTGCATTCCACATGCGGCTGCACGGTCGGTCGCGTGGGTCGCACGGAGATCACAGGCGAGTCGCACGCGGGCATCCGCGAGGTTGTCAAGCCTGGCGAGAGCCTGGAACTGGTGGTCAAGTTCAATCCCAACGGCAAGCGCGATGCGCAGTCGCAGCGCGTGACGTTGACGACCAACGATCCGACGCAGCCGCAGGCCGTCGTCGAGGTCCGCGCGTTCGTCGAGCCTGTCGTGCGCGTTGAGCCGATGGTCGTGAGTCTTGGCGAGGTCGGCAAGGGCGAGATTCAAAGCCAGATCGTCACGGTGATCGGGCGCACGCCCGAGTTCGACATCGAGCGCATCAGCATCAACGGCGCCGACTACATGACCGGGCGTGTCCTGTCAAAGATGGACGTGACGACTCCCGACGGGCGATTTGAGCGGCACATTGACATCGAACTGGTGATCGACGGCACGGGCAAGCCGCAGCCGGTGCGCGGGATCGTGTCGATCCGCACGACCGACGACCGGCGGCGTTTGGTGAGCGTGCAGGTGATGGGCACCATTCTCGGCGATCTCATGCTCGAGGGCGAATCGCTTCGGTTCGGCGTCGTCGGACCGAGCCTCGTCCACGATCGCACCGTCAAACTCCGCACCCGAACCGGCAAGCCCTTCAAGATCCTCGGCATCGAGGAAGCAGGCTCAAACAACGAGTTCAAGTCGTCGTGGCAGATCATGCCTCCACAGACCAACGGCCTGGCTTCCACCGACGCGGCTCAGAAGGAGTATCAGATCAAGTTCTCACTCCCGACCAACACGCGTCCGGGCGGCTTCAGAGGTTCGTTCCTCATCACCACCGATGTGCCGGACGAGGAGAAGATCGAGATCGTGTATTACGGCGTCGTCGCCAACGATTTCCGTTAGTCGTGGGGGATTCGCGCCGCCCGCGGCTTGATGTAGACTGGGTCGTTCTTGCAGTTGGGCTTCGTGTGAAAGGAGCCGGAAACATGTTCAGATCAACCGTTCTGTCGGCCGTCGTCCTGGCCGTGTGCCTCGCGGGCACGCCGCATGTCACCCTCGCGCAGGACCAGCCTGCGCAGCCCGCGGCCAAGGCGCCCAAGATCGTTTTTGAGCCGGAGAAACTCGACATCGGCACACTCGCCGACACCGAGAAGAGCGGCGGCACGTTCATCGTCAAGAACGAAGGGGATGCCGTGTTGATCCTCACCGGCCTTGGTTCATCGTGCGGCTGCACGGAGCCGCGCATCGGTGGGCAGGCCGTCACTGGCGGCAAGACGCCTTCGCCGATTCGCGTCGAGATCGCTCCGGGCGAGTCCACCACCATCGAAGTCTCCTACAACCCGCTGGGCAAACAGGATCAGGACATTCAGAAGGTCACGGTGCAGAGCAACGACCCCGTGCGCCCCAGCGTCGAACTCGAACTCATCGCCCATGTCGAGCCGCTGGTCCGCGTGGATCCGCGCGTGCTGAACCTCGGCGACATCGCCCGCGGCGAATCCTCCGTCTTCACCTTCAAAGTCTCGGGCAGCACGCCCGAGTTCCGCGTCACACGCGTCACAGTCAATGGGATCGACACCGTTCGCGCCAAGATCGTCCGTTCGAAGGAAGTCCAACGCCTCGGCGGGAAGTCCAACGAGTTCCAGGTCGAACTGACCACCGACGCCACAGCCAAGCCCGGGATGCTTCGCGGCACGGCCCTCGTCCGCACCAACGATTCGCGCCGCCCGTTCACCAGCGTCGAGATCATGGGGCGCATCGTCGGCGACCTGGCCTTCAACGAGTCTCGCGTGGCCTTTGGCAACCTCAAGGCCGGGCACTCGGGCGAAAAGACCTTCCGCCTGCACAGCAAGTCCGGCAAGCCGTTTGACATCGTCGGCCTTGAGCAGCCCAGCGAAGACAACCACCGCGTCGAACTCTCGTTCAAACCCGTCGATGCGACCAGGACGGCCTACGACATCACCGCCCACGTCACCGCGCCCATGCAGCCCGGCGGCGTCCGCGGCACCATCATCGTCAAGACCAACTATCCCGACGAAGAACAGGTCACCATGCCCTTCTTCGCGATCGTGACGGAGTGAGCGATGATCGGCGCGATGGGTCAGGGAGTTTCGGGGTGGACCTGCGCGAGGCGGGTCGTATTGGCGGGGGCCGTGGTTGTGTCCGCCGTCAGCGCCGCTCCGTTGATGCAACCTGAGCCGGTTCGACAAGGGCCTCGCCTGTCGGTAAGCACCACGCCCACGGATTTTGGTCGCGTGCGCGAGGATGAGGTTCTCAAAGGCGCGATGACCTTCCGCAATCTCGGTGATGCGGACCTGCATGTCGTTGTGCTTCGTTCGTGTTCCGTGCGCTCGGACATCCGCATCTTGGACGGCCAGAATGAGGGTCAAGGCACTTTCGTGAACCAGTTTGTCGTCGCGTCCGGCGGCGTGGTCAACGCAGAGTATCAACTTCAGGTCTTCGGAAGAGCTGGCCAGTCGAGTTGGCCGATCGCGTTTCGATCCAACGACGCGGCTCAGGAAATCACAACGGTCGAAATACAGGCTGATGTGGCGGTTTGCGTGGAGACTACACCGCAGCGCCTGGTTCTGGGAGAGGTCTATCCGGGTGCCACGATCAAGTCACGAGTGCGTGTCATCGGCGATGGCGCGGACTTCAAGGTAACTCGTGCAACCCTCAGCAACTTCGAGGGCACGGTCGTGATTCACCCTGGAGAACAGTTCGTCGAGCATGGCGTGGTGAGACACTGGCATGACCTGGAGATCGATATCAAGGCGGGAATGAAGCTGGGCAGAGTGGGAGGGGCCGCGCTGATTCGCACCAATCATCCCTTACGGCGGTTCGCGGGGCTTGAGATTGCGGGAGAAGTAGTTTCCGACGTCAGGGTCGAGCCGGTGGTACGTGAACGGTCGATGGTCGATCCGGGTGCGCGGGGTGAGCACGTTTATCGTGTGTCGAGCCGATCTGGCAAGCCGTTCGAGATCCTGAGTGTCGATTCCACCGGAGGCAAGCTGGCCGTCGAAGGTTTCACAACCACGCCTGTCGATGGTGCTGGCAACACGGTGCATGATCTGCGAGTGGCGTGGGTTGCTCCCAAAGAAGCAGGGTGGACGACGCAGTGGCTTGACATCCAAACCAGCCTGCCCGAGTTCGCATCAGCGAGGCATATCGTGGGCGTGCATGTGCGGAAGAATGTTGCCGCTGAAACAACGGATGATTCACGATGAAGTTTCCCACCCCTCTTTCCCTCTGCGGAACCACTCTCCTCCACGCCCTCGCCATCGGCATGGTCGCAACGTCCGTCGCGCTGGTGCATTCGTGGATTCGCCCCATCGAACTCTACTGGCAGCCCGTCGCGCATGTGCCTCCCACGGGCGAGCAGTCATCGAACACCCAACCCATGCAGCCGAACCCGGCCGTGACCAACCCGGCCGGGACAGGGACGCAAAGCCCCCTTGGCGATCCGCTCCTTGGTCCAGCGCCCACGCCGCTTGAAGACTCCGGCCAGACGCCCGGCGAAACGCGGCCCACCATCGTGCAGCCGGACAGACTCGGCCCCATGATCACGCTGGCCGAGGGCAAGGCCATCTTTGATCTTGGCCTCTATCCCTGGGTCGATGCCCGCCTGCGATCGCAGTATGAAGAAGAGCGCATCCTCGCCGCCTATCACCTGCACGCCGGCGGCCTCAACACTCCCGAAGGCGCTGGCACGCTCTTTGACCTCATGCCCTTCAAGGATGACCACATCATCGTCTATTGCGACAGCCCCACCTGCGATGCGGCCGAGAATCTCGCCCGCGAACTTCAGAAGATCGGCTTCCATAAACTCCACATCATGCACGAAGGGATACAAGGCTGGAAGGCCGCGGGATATCCGACCGAAAAGGGACCGCCGCAATGAAGCAGGTGCTGGCAACGCTGGGACTGCTCGGTGCGAGGCTGTTCACCGCCGGGATTTTCGGCTGGGCGGCCGTGGTCAAACTCGGAAACATTTCCGCCTTTGGCGACGCCGTCAAGGGGTTCAAGATTTTCGGCCGCAATGGGTACTACGGCCCCAGGACCGAACACCTGAACATCCTGACGACGTTTGCCGTGCCGTGGGTTGAGATCATCTGCGCGGTGCTGCTGGTGCTGGGCCTGTGGACGCGGGCGGCGGCGCTGCTGATGTGGGTGCTCACCGTCGTGTTCATCATCGCGATCATGTCGGTGCTGTATCGCGGCATCGACGTGAAGTGCGGGTGCTTTGGCGATGGGTATCTGCTGTGCCCGGGCAGCATGAGCCTGTGCCACGTGTTCCAGAACACGCTGATTCTGGCCGTGGTCTCGGTCACGGTGGCGTGCGGGGCCGGTCGGTCCTCGCTGGACAGCCTGTGTGCCCGCGGTTCTCGCCGCGATGGACCGCGAGAGGAAGACCGCATAGAGTTTCGACCACTGTAAACCCCCGTCGCCCCCGGGTTTGGCGCGTCGCCACCCACCGCGGGCCCATGACCATGACGAGGAACCCATGAGCAGACTCGCCCGTTTCACACCCCCCGGCCAGAAGATCAAAGTCCTCAAGACCAGCGCCCTCGGCAAGGCCTATGTCGATTGGAAGGATGTTGACACACTTCGTCGCCTGATGAGTCCCAACGGCAAGATCTACGGCCGAAAGCGCTTGTCCACCTCCGCCCGCGAACAGCGCATGGTCGGACAGGCCGTCAAGCGTGCCCGCCTGATGGGCCTGCTGCCGTTCACGTCGGCGACGGTGTAGTCTGCCAACCCGCGGGATTGGGTCATGACGATTCAACAGTTGCGCAAGGCCGTGGCGGAGCGTCCATTTCGACCGTTCACCATCGTGATGGGTGATGGTTCGAGGTATCGGGTCGCAAGCCCCGAGGTGATTGCGATCCCACCGAAGGCCGAGCGGACGTTTATCGTTGCTCAGGGCGATGACGACTACAGCGTACTTGATTTGCTGCTCGTCACGGCACTTGAGTTCACAAATGGGCGATCCCACCGGCGCAGCGCTTGATCGCTATGCGATTTGTGAAGCACCACGGGTCGACTCTGAGACCGTGTCCTGATTCTCGCTGTCAACCCATGTCCACACCTTCATCAACTTCCGCTCGCGACTACGCCGCGCTCACGGCCGTGATGGCCGCGGCGGACCTCCCCATGGATCGTGTGCAGCGCATGACTGCGGTGATCGACATCCTCTGGGATGCGCTCGCGCCAACGGGGGTCTCGTGGATCGGCTTTTACTTCGCGGGCGATGGTGACATGACGCTCGGTCCGCGGCGCGACAAGCCCGCGTGCAGCCCGATCGGTCTGCACGGCGCGTGCGGCCGTGCGTGTCTCTCTCGCCATTCGCTGGTCGTGCGTGATGTCGCGGCCCTCGGCGAGAACTACGTCGCGTGCGATCCGCGCGACAGGAGCGAGGTCGTCGTTCCCGTGTTTGACGCGGGCGGGCGCTGCTATGCCGTGCTTGATGCCGACAGCCACGACGCTGCGGCCTTCGACGCCTTCGACGCCCGCGCGATGGAACACATCCTGCAAAGCGCCGGCCTGTCCATGCACGACACAGCCCTCGACATCGACATCATCTGACCATCGCGCACAGCACCGTCGCGCCATCGCCGCGAATCGTCACATCGCCCGCGATCGCGGAGGGCACAAGGATCGTCGTGCCCAGCGCGTGGTGATCGGTGCGCTGGCCGTGGCGCAGCGAGATCTCCCCGCGAACCACCATCAACACGCAGCATCTCGGTTCGAGCGCGAGACCGCCACGGCCCGGGCGTAGTTCATCGAGATCGAAAAACTCGTTGTGAACGAGCCTTGTTCGTTCGCCGATTCCCCGCGTGGTCGGCGGTGGGGGGCCAAAGTCGATGCACGCCAGCGCCTGCTCGATGTGCAGCGCCCGTCCGCCGCGCCCGAGTTCCTTCGCCCAGTCATACACGCGAAACGTCGTGTCGCTGGGTGTCTGCACCTCCGCCACCAGCACGCCTCCCCCCAGCGCGTGGAGCGTCCCGCTCGGAAGATCGTGACACTCGCCGATGATCGCCGGCACGGCCTCAAGCAGCGGCACGATCCCCTCGCCCTGTCCCGTTCGCAGCGCCCGCTCCACGTCGGCGCGCAGCACGCCCGCCCGCAACCCTTTGAAA
>CAZTPJ010000068.1:0-19420 GCA_964614515.1 uncultured Phycisphaeraceae bacterium
TGGCACGCAGTGCGAGTCCCATGCATCGAAGTCCGGAGCGGACTTCGATGGCACGCAGTGCGAGTCCCATGCATCGAAGTCCGGAGCGGACTTCGATGGCACGAAGCGCAGGCGACGGGCAGCGAGATGCGTCAAAAAAGCAAACAGGCTCCGGGAATTCCGGAGCCTGCGTGCATGAGGCCCATCCGTGAGGGAGCCGCACGGATGCAAAGGCCGTGGTCTCGCGTTATGGGCAGCCCGCGCTGAAGAGGTTGCCGAAGGCAAGGAAGTCGAAGATGTCGCAGATGCCATAGCCCTGCGTCACGTCAACATCGCATGCGTAGGGGTGTCCAGCGCTGAACATGTTGCCGAACCCGAGGAAGTCGAAGATGTCCAGGACGCCGACGCCGGTGGACTGGTCGTTGTCGGGGTAGCAGGTGATGATGAGATCATCGATCTGCATGCCGGTGACGCTGGCGCTGTAGAGGTCGATGGTGTGGATCTCCGCGGCGCCCGGATTCGTGGCGGGGTTGAGCGCATTGACGGTCCAGCGCAACGGCATCGGGCCGCTGGCCGTGATCCACTCGTTGGTCAGCACGTTGCCGTTGTACCAGTCGAAGAGTCGGTCGTTGGTGAGGTCGATCATCGCGCCATACTCGGTCCAGGCATCCCAGATCAGGGGCTGGGTTGGCGCGAGGGTGAAGCCGCCGACGTCGTTGGAGACGGTCTGCGTGGAGTTGCGGAAGAGAACCTGAAGCGACCACTTGGTGCCCGCGCCGCCGCCGTCATAACTGTTGAGCATGATGATGTATCCGTCGTTGCCGATGGCCGTGGAGGGGTTGTAGACCATGCAGCGGAAGAGGAAAACGCCGCCGGTGTAGTTGAAGGTGCGGACGAGGTCGAAGCCCGATTCGTACAGCAGCGAGTTGGGCGCGCTGTTGGCCGGGGGGCTGTCGACCACGGTCCCCAGCAGCGGCGCGCCGGGCCAGTACTCCCAGCCGCCCTGACCGGCAAGAAGTGAGCCGGCGGTGTAGGAGTCGAAGTTGTCGCTCCAGGCCTGCGGGCCGTCCTGTCCGCCGAAGATGCTCGGCGGCGGGGCCTTGAACTGCGCCCGTTGACGCACTTCGGCCTCGGTGACCGGTCCTGCAAAGGCCGCCGACGCCGCCGCGCCAGCCATGCAGGCCACAAGAATGTTTCGCGATGCTGTCATGTTTTGATCCTCCGGTGAATCAAGGGAACGAATACTGCCGACGAACAAACGTTGCTCGCCCGCGTTGGGAACGTCACATGCGGCAAGGTGTACGGCCGCACAGCCCGCACACGCCTCGTGCCGCGCAGGGAAACGACTCCCGTTGCCGCACGATCAAGCCAATTCAGGTTGTCTCACCTTTCGCGTTTGAACTCCGATCCAAGTGCGTGGGTCGACATCGACGCCACGCGTGCAACCAAGGTCAGCCGGAGCCATCGCTCCGGCGTTCGTCACCATGTGGAAGTGAAGCCCTTACGGGAAAGCCGGCGGTCGCCAACCGATCCGGCCATCACCCCACATCACCAGCATACCACAAGTCACCCTCGGATTACAAGTCCTCTTTCCGGATTTTGGGGCGTGGAAAGTGAACGGCCGATATGCTCCGCTCCCCCGACCCGGGACATGGGCGGACGATCCAGGGTTTTTTGCAACTTTGGGAAGGGCGCAAGAATTGGCGTGGAGATCCGATAACTCACCAGAACGTGTCCGGACCACGGCCTCGAATGCGCCTGGGCCGGTCGTGCATCGTTTCCGCGACCCGGCGCACCGCGCCGAACCGTTGCCGCCGTCGTTCGCGGTGCTTCCGGAGGTCGCGACGCTGGTCGGTGCGAGGGGGGGCGAGCCCGCTGCCGGCCTCGCGGCCGAGCGCCCGACGTTCCTCGACCGGGACGGGTTGCACTTTGTTCGCATCGATGTGACGGCCGGGACAAATCGCTATGGCACGGGCGAGATCGCCGGGCCGCTTCTTCGCGATGGTCGTGAGAGCGTGGCGTGGAATGCGGACACGTTTTTGTATACGGATGAGTCGCGAGGACTGTATCAGTCGCACCCGTGGGTGATCGCGGTGCGTGCGGATGGTTCGGCGTTCGGCGTGCTCGTCGATACGACGCATCGATGCTGGATGGACCTTCGCGCCGAAGTTGGGGGCATCGAATTTCGCTGCGAGGGGCATTCGCCGGCCGTGTACATCATTGAAGGCGGGGGGGGGACGCCGGGGCAGGACAAGGCTGGGCACGCGGAGACATCGATCGGGCGAGTGATGCGCGGCCTCGCGGCCCTGACCGGACACATGCCCATGCCGCCCAAGTGGGCGCTGGGCTATCAGCAGTGCCGATGGTCGTATGAGCCGGAGGCTCGCGTGCGCCACGTCGCGGCCGAGTTTCGCAGGCGGCGCCTGCCATGCGATTGCATCTGGCTCGATATCGACTACATGGATGGCTTCCGCTGTTTCACGTTTGATCCGCAGCGATTCCCGAACCCGAAGCAACTCAACGATGATCTGCACGCCGACGGTTTCAAGACCGTGTGGATGATCGACCCGGGCATCAAGGTCGATCCGGACTACTTCGTCTATGCATCCGGGCATGCCGGCGGGCACTTTGTCCAGACGGCGGGCGGACAGGAGTACCACGGCCAGGTCTGGCCCGGAACCTGCGCGTTTCCCGACTTCACGCGGGCCGAAACGCGCAAGTGGTGGGGCGATTTGTACGAGGACTTTCTGGCGCACGGCATCGACGGCGTGTGGAACGACATGAACGAGCCGGCCGTGTTCGACAACCCGCTCAAGCAGGTGCCGGAGGACTTGCATCATCGGGCCGATGCGGACCTCGGCGGACCAGCGCCGCACGCGAAGTATCACAACGTCTATGGCATGTTGATGGTTCGGGCATCGCGCGAGGGGATGGAGCGTGCCCGGCCGGACAAGCGCCCGTTCATTCTCACGCGATCGAATCATCTCGGCGGTCATCGCTACGCGGCGACGTGGACGGGCGACAACGAGAGTACATGGCCGCACCTCGCGTGGTCGATCACAATGATCTTGAACCTCGGTCTGTCGGGTCAGCCGTTCAGCGGGCCGGACATCGGCGGGTTTTTCGGGCACTGTTCGCCGGAGTTGTTCGCGCGGTGGATGGGTGTGGGGACGCTGCTGCCGTTCGCGCGGGCGCATTCGATCAAGGACTCGCCGGATCACGAGCCGTGGTCGTTCGGGCCGGAGGCGGAGCGGGTCAGTCGTCTGGCGCTGGAGCGGCGGTATCGGCTGATGCCGTATTTTTATACGTTGTTTCGCGAGGCGTCAGTGACGGGGCTGCCGATTGCGAGGCCGTTGTTCTTCGCGGATCCATCGGATCCGATGTTGCGTGCGGCGGAGGACTCGTTTCTGCTTGGGGATGGTCTGTTGATTCGGGCGGATGTATCGCCGCCGGGCGAGGGGGGGGGCGAGGGATGTCGATCGTCGATCCCGCGCGGGATCTGGCGTTCGTTTGTGGCGGCTGATCCGCATGGCGAGCGAGCGCACGAGGACTTGCCGGACCTGCGGCTGGCGGGGGGGGCGATCGTGCCGCTGGGGCCGGTGATGCAATTTGTGGATGAACGTCCGCTTGATCCGCTGACGCTGGTGGTGGCGCTGGATGACGCGGGTCGAGCCAGCGGGATGCTGTATGAGGATGCGGGCGATGGATACGGGTATCGCGATGGCGAGTATCTGCTGACGCGCTATCGTGCGCAGCGCGTGGGGCAGGACGTGATCGTTGAAGTGGAATCGAGCGAGGGTTCGATGCCCCGGCCGGAGCGGCAAATCGAGGTGATCGTGCTGCTCGCGGGTGATCGACGATGTTCAGGCATGGGTCGCGATGGCGAGCCGGTGCGCGTGACGTTGCCGCCGCGAAGTGGGGACCGACGGCGGGAGAGTCGTCCCAAGCGTGATGACGATGGCGGGAGACAGACCATGTTGATGCCGGGCGATGTGTCAAGGATTGCGGCGGGCGTGACGCGATCGATCAGCGCGGAGAATCCCACGGGCGCAAAGGCGGGGGGGGCACAGGCCGAGCCGGCGAGCGATGCACATACTTCAGCCGCGGCGAGGGAACTCGGCCGTGGCTGGAAGGTCCGCCCGTGTCTGAAAGATCTCATGCCCGGCCAGAGCCATGTGCTCGCGGACATCGAGGGGCCGGGGGTGATCCAGCACATCTGGTGTACGGTGCTGCACGGCGTGCAGCGGTGGCTTGCGCTGCGCGTGTTTTATGACGGCATGGAAGAGCCGTCGATCGACGTGCCGCTCGGCGATTTTTTCGTCAATGGGATTGATGGATCGGCGCTGGTGAACTCGGCGATGATCGCGGTGAACCCCAAGGGGGGGATGAACTCGTACTGGCCGATGCCGTTTCGCCGACGCATTCGCATCGAGATCGTCAACGATGGCCCGGAGAAAATCAACGAGTTCTTTTATCAGATCAGTTACGCGCTGCAGCCCGTGGCCGACGATGCGGGGTATCTGCACGCGTGCTGGCGGCGCGGGCTGACGGCGCGTGACAACCCCGAGCATGTGATTCTCGATGGCGCGGCCGATGGGGCGCAGGGGCGCGGGCATTTTGTCGGGACGTATCTCGTCTGGAACCAACTCAGCAACGGGTGGTGGGGCGAGGGCGAGATCAAGATGTTCATCGACGGCGATCCGCCCGATGCGCCCACAATCTGCGGCACGGGGACCGAGGACTATTTCGGCGGCGCGTGGGGCTTTGTGATGGACCACGCGCACGAGATGCGGCCGACGACGTTTTCGACGCTGTATCTCGGTTATCCGCAGGCCGTGTACGGCGCGACGGCCACGCGCGGGCCAATCGTGCCCGCGCACGGTCTCTATCGCTGGCATGTGCCGGACCCGATTCGGTTTGAGCGTGAGATTCGCGTGACGATGCAGGCGCTGGGGTGGTGGCCGGGGGGGATCTATCAACCGCTGACGGATGACATCGCATCGACCGCGCTGTGGTATCTGGACCGGCCGTCGGGTGTGCGAAGGCTGGCGGATGTGCGTGAGCGGTATCCGAGGTAGCGGGTAGCCCGCCACGGAGTGGCGGGGTACCCACGCGGACCATAGAACAAAACGCCCCCGTCGAAGACGGAGGCGTTTGGATTCGATGCTACGAGTTCGCTCTTACGCGATCGTCGAGAGCAGGTTCGTCAGGCCCAGCGGGGCGCCGATCGTGCCCCAGCCACCGCCGAGGAACAGGTCATAGTGCGTCATGGTCGCGACGAAGGGTCGTGCGGCCGACAGTTGGATCGAGAAGAACTTCAGCGTGTCCGTGCCGATGACGGATTGGAGCGAATGAATGTCGAGCGAGGCGAAGTCCTTGCCGCCGACGTTCACCACCGTCGTGGACTGATCGCCGGTGTTGAAGAGCAGCGTGATGGTCACGGCCAGGCCCACATCATCGGGGTTGTAGAGGCTGATCGTCTCGAAATACCTCACGCCCGCAGCGCCTGGGTTGACGAAACCGTCGCCGAAGAACCACGAGAGCGCGGCTTCGTTCGCGGCGGCCGCGCCGTTCGCATCGCCGAACTGCGCCTCGGTGGAAGCGATCGTCAGCGGAGAGGTGGACTCGAAGCGGAGGCCCACGGGCTGGTTCTGCACCATGCCCAGTTGCGTGGCTGAGAGCGTCAACGATGTTCGCGCCGGGATGTCAAAGATGCGAACGAGGTCCGGCAGATTCGCGTTGAGGTATGAGCCGGTGATCGTCACAGAGGACACGGCCGCACCCGGGTTGAAGATCATGACTTCGGGGACCACGGCCGCGCTGTTGGTCAGCGACGTGATGACGGATTCGGTTGAACCGCCTGTGTGATCGCCGAGTTGGAGATAGCCGACCTGGGTTCCGACGCCAAAGTGGCTGAGCGACGCGACGATGCCGATGTGCGGATCGTTGGTGGTGACAGGGCGCGAGGTGAGGACGACGCCGAAGGAGCCGGTGGGCAGCTGCGCGGTGTCGTTGATGTTCCAGCCGCCACGGCGGTTGGCCCCGACGATCTGCGTGAGGTTGATCACGCCAATGCTGGTGTAGGCCGTGAGCGTGACTTCGACGTCATTGTTGTTGGGGTTGAAGAAGGTGAGGAAGTCGTTGACGGCGCCTGGCGAACGCTGCACGCGGGCGAAGGTCCAGGTGTCGGAGGTATGGCTGGTGAGCGATTCGCCCAGCGCGAGGCCGAAGTCGTAGCGTGCGAGGGTCGCGCCGAGGAAGCCCGACGATTCGATGACGATGGCGTAGGGCTGGTTGGTCTCGACGCCGGGCAGCACGCCGAGTGCGGCGTTGCTGATGGTCAGTCCGCCGCGCGTGCCGGGATTGAGCGTTGCCCCGCCGGTGGGCGTGAGAACGGTCGGTGCGAGGTCCGGGTCTTCGTAGTAGAGCGTGACGGAGTAGTTGACGGACTCGGTCGTGCTCGGGTTGGCGATGGAAAGGAACTCGCGGATGGAGTTGCTGGAGAAGCCTTCGGGGAAGTAGAGGTAGAAGGTCTCGGGCGCGACGGAGACGCGAACGGTGTAACTGCCGACGCCGGAACCGACGGCGTGGACCTCAATGTAGTAAATCTCGTTCGACGCGGCAATGTTGAACGTGGCCGCGGCGTTGGCGCCGGGGAGGCCTTCGGTGTTGGTGGTGAAGGGTGGTTCGGCCGGCTGATCAAAGAGCCTGATGGCGACGTCCATGAGCGTGCCCGCAGGCGTGACGACCTGCACAAAGGCTCGGCCGGGCGCCAGCGAACTGAACTGGAAGAGGTCGGTGTCGCCGGCGATTTCGATAACGCCGGTGGCGCTGCCCATGCCCGTTCGCGTGGAGAGGAGGATGGGCGTCGCGTTGGCGAAGTCGCCGCGATTGGCGTGATCGTCTTCGTTGGGGAAGGGATTGACATCCGGCGGAATGCCGTCGATGGTCACGGTGTATGAGCCGGTCTGGAAGAAGCCGAAGAGGTCGGCGGCGACGAGGAAGTGGACGCGCTGGCCGGCCATGGTGGCGCTAACCGTGAAGGTGACGTTGCCGTCGCGCATGCCGTCTTCGTCATTGGCATCGCCGTCGATGATGATGAGCGTTGCCGGTTCGGTTGGGCTGAGGTAGATCGAAAGTGCGGGGTTGAAGTCGCTCGAAGGCGTGGTGATCGTGATGATGTGATCGCCTTCCTTGTGCGTGTCGAAGTAGAAGATGTCGGTGTCGCCGTTGATGCCGATGATGCCCGTGGCCAGGCCGTCGCCGGTGGCGACAGAGAGGGGAACGGGCGTGGCGAGGGAGAATTCGGTGATGTTGGCGTGATCGTCGATGGTCGGCGCGTTCCAGTCGAGGACGTAAGCGCCGGTCTGCGTGGTGTTGACGCCGCCGGCGATGCCATCGATGACGACGAAGTACGCCGCGCCGCGCACGACTCGATAGGTGAAAGTGGCCGAGGAAAACTGCGTATCACCGCCCTGGCGCGAGAACATCCCGGCGGTGTCGGCGACGGGCTGCTGGTTGGCATCGAAGACGCGGATGCGCGGGCGGAGTGTGCTGCCTGCCGGAGCGGAGACGGTGATCGACGCGAACCCGCCCGCGGGGGCCGTGAAGCGGAACAGATCGGTGTCGGTGGCGATCTCGATCATTCCGCTGGCAGCGCCGTCGCCGGTGACGGGGTTGAGCACCACGTTGCTGGCGAACTCCCACTGACCGATGTCCGGGTGGTCGTCCGTGGGCGTGATCTCGACGGTGAGGCGATAGTCGCCCGCGTGCGTGTTGGGGTTCGAGCCTGAGACGACGATGTAGTACGTGTTGAACACATGATTGACGCCGGTGTTCAGCGGTGCGCGATCCGGCGCGGTGATCGAGAACGGCGTCGTCGCGATCGTGCCGCCCGCCGCGTCGTTGTCCGCGATGCGCAGGAGCACCGGATTGATCGGCGTGACGGCCGGGTTGGTACTCGTGTTGTCAAGCCCGACTTCGTAGACCTGGACGCGTGGGCTGAAGCCAAGGGAGAGTCCAGTGACGGTGACGTTCGCAAGATCGAAGTCAAGCGCGTCAAAGCGGAAAATGTCAACGTCTCCCGAATTCTCGATCGAGCCCAGGACCGTGCCCGTGCCGAGGAAATCGAGGATCTCGATCTCGGTGGCGTTGGCCCAGTCCCATCGATTCGCGTGATCGGAGACGAATGGAATGCCGGAGAGTTGAACGGTGTACTCGCCCTGCGAGTTGCCCGCGCCCGTGACGACGATGAAGAATCGTTCGCCCTGCGAGGCGGGGAAGGACAAGTTGACCACGCCGGAGGAACCAGCGTTGCCCGATGCGACGACCTGCTGCGCTTCGTCGAGGATTGAGACCGACGGCGTGAGCGAGCCACCCTGGACCCGCGCGACCTGCACCTGCGCCTGGCCCGTGCCCGGCGCGATGAAGGTGAACGTGTCGATGTCCGTTGGGTTGAAGGTCTGCACGTGCAGAATGCGGCCCGAAATCGAGGCCGTGCCCGTGCTGTCGTTGATCGCCAGAACGGTGGACTGGGCGCCGGCGCCGTTGACGTGGTCATCGTTGGCCAGCGTCAGGTTGGGCATGGTGTTGATGAGCAGTTCGTACGAGCCGATGGCATGGCGCCAATCGACCGTGCTGAGGTTGGCATCGGCGACGACGCCATTGGCGGCCGCGACGGCATCGAGATAGGCCTGAAGTTGGCCGCTCTCGATCTGGACGAAGTAGCGTTCGCCGGCGACGACGGGAATGACGACGCGCGCATCGCGGCGATGGAAGGTTCGCGTGACGCTGCCGACGGTGGTCGTTTCGGTCTCGCCGGTCATGGCCGGGTTGTAACTGTTGTACGCGATTTCGTTGAAGTCGTTGTTGAAGACGCGCAAGGCGGAATCAAGCCAGGAGTTGTACACCTTGGTGAGCGAGTTTCGCGTCGTCTGCGGCATCATCGGATCATCCCAGCCATCCGCGATGAACTCCTCGAACCAGTCGTTGAGCGCTGTGGTGTTGATGCGGATTTCGGCCGTGCCGTTGGCCGGAGCGCGGAAGAAGAACAGGTCGGTGTCGGTGATGTGTTGCAGGCCGTTGAGTCCGGATTCCTGCAGGACGATGATGCCATCGCCGGCGGCGAACGCGTTGAAGGGTGGATTGGGCGGAGCGAGTGCCCCGCGGCTCGGCGGGATCATTCCGCCAACCTGCGGGCGTTCATAGACGCGTTCATAAAACGCGCCGCCCCAGTATCCGTTGGATGAACTGGCGGTCATGCCATCGCCAAGGGCCTGGCCGATGGCGATCTCGGGTGCGAGGGCGAACTGTCCGGCGTTGGCGGGTTCTTCGAAGACGAAGGACACGGGCGGATTCGCCGGCATGGCGCCGTCGATGCGGTCGATGTACTCGCCGGTCATCGGGTCGAACTCGGTGGGCATGGCATCGACCTGAACGTTGAACGAATAACGTCCGGTGTTTGTGCCCGCGATCTCGATGAAGTACGGCTCGCCGCCCCAGACCTGGAATCCCCACGGATTCGCCGAGGCGTAGAGGAACGGATCGACCAGCGGATTGAGCGTTGGCGGGAAGGCCGACGGCGTCAGGCCGCCGCGCTGCGCGGGGCTGAGCGGCGCTGGCGGCATGCCCGTGACCATCTGTCCGCCCGTAAAGACCAGATCAAAGTTCGAGTCGTACACGCGCACTTGCGGCTGCGTGAAAAACGAGGTCGGACCGGACGCGGCCAGCAGGATCTGCACGCGCGTCGACGGGCGCTGCCAGAGTTCCCAATCCGGGCGCGGCATCGCGCCATCATCGCGACCCTCATATCCGCCGAGCATGTCCACGGGCGGAATGAACATGAACAAGTCGGTGTCGCCGGCGGCGTGGATGCGGCCGTTGCCGTTGGCGACGATCATGCGCGAGTGATCGATGGGCGCGGGTGTCGGATAGGCGACCAGCGCGTTGCCCGAAATGCTCAGCACATCGTTGAAAATCAGAGGCGTGGAAAGTTCAAACGTACGGCGGATTTCGTCCGGATCCCCCATCAGGTCCGGAAGGTTCACATGGTCGTCAACGCCGTTGACCGTGTCGAACGTGTGGTTGGTTTCAACGCCGATCTGATATGCGCCGGCGTTCGGAACGTCGAAGCCCTCGGCCACGATGAAGTACGTCTCGCCCGCGTCGAGGCGAATCTGAATCTCCGCGGCCGCGCCGATGAAATCGTCGTTGAACGCGATGAGTTGCCCCGCGTCGTTGTAGAGTCGCAGGGCCGGGTCGGCCAGCGGCGGGAGAGGAACGCCGACCATGGTGACGATCGTGAGTCCCGAACCTTGCGCCTGGAATCGGTGCGATTGGAACGTCTGTCCGCCGGCCACCGCGCCGACAAAGCCCAGGCGAGTGACCGGATCGATGGTGATGACTGGGGCGTTGGATTGAACCACAAGCGTCGCGTCGCCCGTCGACGCCGCATTCGTCGGAAGGAACTGGTCCCCACGCATCCGGGCGAAGAACGTGGTCTCCGGCGTGGTTCGCACGGCCAGAAACGCGTCGTTGAGTCGACCGCCCTGGCTGTCGCCGGCGATAAGCACGCCTGCTGAGTCGTAAATATCAAGCCGTGGATCGAGCGTCGTGGTCTGATTCCCGCCGATGGCCGAGAGACTCTCAAACAAGTCGCCCGCCGGAATCTCGAGTCGATAGACGATGTCGTTGCCCGCGATGCCAATCGACGCGACGGCCTGTCCGAGGCCACTGACCGGGTTGATGGTGAATGCGGTGGTGATGGCATCGACGCGGACGATGTAGTCACCGGTGGAGCCTGCGCCGACGGGGATGTCCGAGCGAACGCGGACGAAGTAGGTCTCACCTGCCTCGGCCACGAATCCAGCCCATCCATCATTGAACGTGCCGCCGGTGAGCGTGCCCTGGCTCGAACCTGAGGCGACGACGGCGCCGTCGATGTTGTAGACTTCGACACGGGAGTTGAGCGTGCTGCCCGTGGCGTTGACGGTGTCGGCCCAGACGGTGACGAAGTCGTTGGCCGGGGCGGTAAAGCGGAAGAGGTCGTCATCGCCGGCGGGGTCGATGGTGCCTTCGACCGGCAAGCCGCCGGGCAGGGTGCCGATGCCGGTGACGCCGTCGATCTCGATCAGCGTGCCGGAAGTCGGCGTGAGTGGGAGGGCAAAACTCGGGTGATCTCCGCCGAGGACGACGCGGCTCTCGAGTTGATCGAGTCCGACGAAGACTCGCGGGCGAGCGCCCTGACCGGCTCGTCGAAGCAATCGTGCGATCGACATCCAACGGGTGGCAGCGCGGTTGCGGGCTGGACGGGCATGGGGGCGATTCATGTCTGACTCCAGTTCAGGTGCGACAAATGGGAGCCTCGAAGTTCAAAGGCGAATCGGCTATGGCTTCGACCCTTCGCGGCGGGGTGGTTGGCATCGAGTAACGGGGTCTCCAAGCGTGCGTGCGGCGTTGGCCTGCACCCGCCTTCCGCGCTGTGGGGCAGCCGTTCGTAGCCGCCTCAATCGAGCGGTGGCATACGCCAGCATACCACATCAACCCTCACGTTGTCCAGCGGGATCGATGCAAGGCTGGCACTCGGAGTCGCGGTGTCCCGGCGTGGCCGTGGACCGACAACTCCCCGATTCCTGTTCGCCCAATCGCAGATGGTGGTTCCAGTGCGACTGGCGGCAGCATCATACTAGGTCCGAGCCGCCCATGCAACTGCTCCCTGGGCGAGCAAATCCGCCGCATCGTACATCGGAACAGGGCAACTCTCGGGGGTCACCACCAGCGGGGCCTCGCTGCAAGCCAGCACGATCGCGTCGCACCCGCGATCCGCGAGGCCGCACAGCACCCGACGTACACGTTCCTGGGATGCCGGCCTCACCGCGCCGAAGAGCAACTCGCGAAAAATGATCTGATCCACCGCGTCGACATCTTCCTGCGGCGGCGCCAGCACCTGAATGCCCTTCAATCCAAGCAGCGTTTGATAGGTGGAGCCGAGGGTAACGGCCTTTGTTCCGATAACACCAACCGTCCGACGTCCATCGCGTTCAAGAGACTGGGCAACCAGGTCCGCGATGGGAAGCCACGGGATCGGCGATGTTCCTTCGACGAGCGGAATTGCAAACTGCACGACGTTATCGGGCGTACAGCAAAACTCCGCGCCAGCCGCCGCGAGCACCACCGCGCTGCGATGAAGCAGTTGGGCCACGGCCGGCCAGTCGTTGGCGTGGATCGCACGGACATAATCGGGGACGGGATGATTGTGAACCGTCACGATCGGCGTGCGTTCCGGGGCGAGCGAGTTGGCGGCATATCGATAGATCTGCCGGAAGCACAGGGCTGCGCCTTCTGGACTTACGCCGACGATTCCGATGTGGTGTCTCACGTCGCGAGGACTCCAGCGGCTGGATGGCGAGGCGCGATTGGGGTGATGGCCGTAAACGGCGATTGTAGCGAGCGTGAGAATGTGTGGCGCGTCGAGTACAGTTCGCCGATGGAAGCCGACGCGTTCGAGATTCTGGGGATTGAGCCGGGGTTTGAGGTTGATCTCGATGAGGTCGAGCGGGCGTTTTTGTCGCGCCTGGGGTCGATTCATCCCGACGTGGCGGGGGCGGATGATGTCGAGGCCGCGCGGCTCAACGCAGCGCGAGAGGTGATTGAGGATCCAGAGCGTCGAGCGTGGGCGCTGCTGTCGCGGATCACCGGAGGCGCCAAGGTTCAGGATCGATCCCTGCCCGACGGGTTTCTGTCGGAGATTCTGGAGATTCGAGAGGAAGTCGAGGCGGCGTTGGCCTCGGGGGATGCGGCGGGTCTGGCGACGTGGAAGCGGTGGGCCGGCGAACGCCGGGGGGCCCATATCTCGCGGGTCGCGTCGATGTTCCGTACGATGCAAGGGGGGGGGAAGCCGGATGATGCCTTCCTTCGAGACCTTGTTCGGGAACTCAATGCCTGGCGTTACATCGAGCGCTTGATCGAGCAGTGGGGGTCCGAGCGCGGCGGTGAACCACCCTCGTCGGATGATCGAGCGCGATGACGACCGCGGACCTGCCCATCATCGCGATCCTGGTTCCGCTGCTGGTACTCTCGGGACTGTGGTCGGCGTCGGAGACGGCGCTGCTCGGCCTGACGTACAACGATCGGACGCGCCTGTCGCGACGGAATCCCGTGGCGGCGCGAGCGGTCGCGCGATTGTTGTCTCGCCCGCGACGACTGTTGGTGTCGATCCTGATTCTGAACATGGCGGTGAACGTCCTGTACTTCGTCGTGTCGTCGGTGTTGGTCAAGCGGGTTGAGGGTGCGGGGTGGGTTGCGGGCGTCGGCGCGGGGACATTGCTTGGGGTCATCGTGTTCGGCGAACTGCTGCCGAAACTGGTGGCCAGCGCACACCGGGTGTGGATGTGTGGATGGCTCGCGCCGCCGGTGGAGTTGGCCGTGCGGGCGGTGACGCCCGTGCGAGTGATTCTGGAGTACTGTGCGGTTGGCCCGCTTGCGCGGTTGATCGCGCCGCATGGGGATCGTGATGTTCGGAGGATTACGACCGAGGAGCTTTCCGCGTTGTTGGAGGCCGGCGCGCGGGGGGGCGCGCTCGATGCGCGAGAGCATCACCTGCTCGCGGAGGTCGTGGAACTTGGCGTGGGGCGCGTGCGCGACGTGATGACGCCGAGGCTGGACGTCGAGTGGATCGACATGGACGGCGGGCATGAGGCGGTGATGAAGTTGACGCACGCGCGTCATCGTCGTCACGCGCCGGTGGTGCGCGGCACGCCGGATCGCGGCGTGGTCGGGATGCTTGATCTCGTGTCGTACATGCGCGCTCGCGCGAGAACGCCCGAAGCGCCGCCCGCCATCGCCGATCACATGCATCCCGCGGTTTTCGTCCCCGGTTCCGCGAGACTGGATCACCTCCTGGCGCGATTCAGCGCGAGCCACAGCGATACGGCCGTGTGCGTGGATGAATTCGGCGCGGTGACGGGCCTGGTCGACCTCGAGTCGTTGGTGAAGGAACTGGTGACGCCGCCTGGTGAACTGTCCGAGGAGCATGACGTAGGCGTGCAAGCGCTTGGCCCCGGACGATGGCGCGTGCCGGGACGGCTTTCCGTGCGGGACTGGGCGGAAGTGATTCGAATCGAAGGCGCTACAGATCGTCGCGTGAGCACGGTGGCAGGGCTTGTGATGCTTCACCTGCGCCGCGTTCCGAAGGTTGGCGACACGGTGGATGTTCGCGGCGTTCGCCTCGAGGTTGCGGAGATGAGCGGCCCCGTGATTCGCGCGATCAACGTGACGGCTCTCGACGCCGGGGAGGCTGCGCCATGACGCCGATCGAATGGGCGCTGTGGAGTCTTGTGACGGCCGCGGGCCTTGCGGGCTCAGCGCTGTGCAGCGGCGTCGAGTCGGGCCTGTACTCGGTCAATCGCGTTCGCGTGGACATCGCCGCGTCGGGAACGCGACGGCCTCACGCAGCGCGATTGCTGCGCACGGAACTCGATCGCCCAGAACGCGCCATCGCGACGCTGCTGGTGGGAAACAACGCGGCCAACTATGCCGGCGCGGCCGGCATCACGGCCCTTCTGGCGGGGGCGGGGTTTACGGATGCGGCCGTGGTGGTCATTAATGCGATGATCCTCACACCGGTGCTTGTGGTGTTCTGCGAGTCGCTGCCGAAGGAGTTGTTTCGTCAGAACGCGGATCGCCTGGCCGTGGCGTTTGCGCCGTTGCTTTCCGGGGCGAGGGTTGTGCTGACGGTGTGCGGGGTGTTGCCGTTGGTGATGCTGCTCGGTCGTCTGGCGGTTCGGCTGGTGGGACAGGCGTCGGAGCAGTGGGCGCAGTTCGGCGCCCGCGAGCGTCTGGCGAAGTTGTTGGAGGAGGGGGCCGCACAGGGTGCGCTGTCGGCGGCGCAGGCGACGCTGGCTGAGCGAGCGATGGCGATGCGGGACGCGACGGTCGAGGATGAGATGGTCCCGTGGTCCAAGGTGCGGTGGGCCCGGTCGGACTGGCCGCGTGAACAGTTAATCAAACGTGCGGCCGAACACCCGCACGCCGACCTTCCCGTGGTTGACGGCCGGGGGCGTGTGGTGGGTGTGGTATGGCAGGTTGAGGTGCATCTTCGTCCATCGGCAAGTTGGAGCGAGTTGCTGCGTGAGCCTGCGCGGCTGTCGCCGACGGTGGGTGTGTTGGAAGCGATGCGGCTGGTGCTTGAGAGCGAAGCGCGCGTGGGGATCGTGGAGCGTGAGGGGAAGGCGGTGGGGTTTGTGACGCTGGAGGATCTGGTGGAGCCATTGACGGGCGAAGCGGGCGTGTGAAGATCGGGTTTATGCGTGGTGGCGGGGAGCGGTCGGTGTGCGTGGGGGGCTGCGCCCGCTATTGTTCCCTTTCCCGTTTTGGCCGGGCGCCCGTCGCGAGCGGCATTGCGAGGTGACATCAGACGATGACAACGGTTTCGAGAGGTCGTGGAGTGGATTCGCGCGCGTGGTCGGCGGAGGATTCCGCGCGAGTCTATGGGCTTGACGGGTGGGGCAAGGGATACGTCGGCGTGCTGCCCGAGGGACACCTCGCGGTGATGCCCGAACGCGATCCCGCGCGGCGCATCGACCTGATGGAACTGGTCGAAGGACTCCGCGAGCGCGAAATCCACACGCCCGTCCTCATTCGCTTCACCGACATGCTGCGGTCCCGCATGCGCGAACTCCGCGAAGCGTTCGACATGGCGATCCGCGAGAACGAATACGGCGGCTCATACCGCTGCATCTATCCCATCAAAGTCAATCAGCAGCGACACCTGTGTGAAGAGGTCACCAGCCTCTCCGCCGAGATGGGCTTTGGGCTGGAAGCCGGGTCAAAGCCGGAACTGCTCGCGGTGCTCGGTCTCACGGCCGCGCATCCCTCGATGATGATCGTCTGCAACGGCTTCAAGGATCGCGAGTATGTCGAGACGGTGGTGCTGGCGACGAAACTGGGGCGGAACATCGTGCCGGTGGTCGAGCGGTTCAAGGAACTGGAGTTTGTGGTTGAAGATGCGCAGCGGTACCGCGTGCGTCCGCGGATCGGCCTGCGGATCAAGCCCGGTTCGCGCGGGGCGGGGCGGTGGGAGTCTTCGGGCGGGATGCGATCAAAGTTCGGCTTGTCCGCGTCGGAGACGCTGCGGGCGCTGGAGTATCTCAAAGCGCACGGGATGGCGGACTGCCTGAACCTCTTGCACTTTCACATCGGCTCGCAGATCTGCGACATTCGCAACTTCAAGATCGCGGTGTCGGAACTGGCGCACATCTATACGGAACTGAGCCGTCTCGGGGCAAACTTGTCGATGATCGACGTGGGCGGCGGGCTGGGCGTGGATTATGACGGGTCGCAGTCAGCGTTCGCATCGTCGATCAACTACACCGTGCGCGAGTACGCATCCGACGTGGTGTATCGCATCAAGTCCGCGTGCGATGAAGCGGGCCTGCCGCACCCGGCGATCATTTCCGAATCCGGCCGCGCGATGGTCGCCAACTCGACGATGATGGTGGTCGATGTGCTCGGGCGCACGCGGTTTCCGTCTGACCCGGACCTTCCGTCGATTCACGCGGCCACGAAGGAAGAAGCGCGCACGCCGCAGCCGCTGACGGATCTGCTGGAGGCGTGGGAGCGGATTCAGGCGCCGCTGGTCGATGCGCAGCACGATGTCCTTCAGGTGTATCACGATGCGATGCAGGCGCGCGAGGAAGCGCTGAGCCTGTTCTCACTGGGGTACATGTCGCTGCCGATGCGCGCCGCGTGTGAACGGCTGTTCTGGGCGATCGGACGGCGCATCCTCGCGCTGACCGACAACAAGCCCGGCGATCGACACGATGAACTCAATGAGTTGCCGCAGGCGCTCTCGGACATCTACTTCTGCAATTTTTCGGTGTTTCAGTCGATGCCGGATGCGTGGGCCGTGGATCAGTTGTTCCCGATCGTGCCGATCCATCGCCTGGATGAGGAACCGACGCGGCGCGGCGTGCTGGCGGATATCACATGCGACTCGGATGGCGCGGTGAATCGATTCAGTTGTTCGGACTCGCGGCTGTTCAAAGAAACGCTCGAACTGCATGACCTTCGCGATGGCGAGCCGTATTACCTCGGCATCTTTCTGCTCGGGGCCTATCAGGAAGTGCTCGGCGACTTGCACAATCTCTTCGGCGACACGCACGTTGTGCACGTGAGCCTGAACGACGACGGCCGTTGGACCATCGACGAGGTTGTCGAAGGGGACACGGTGAAGGAAGTGCTGTCGTATGTGCAGTTCGATGTTGAGGATCTGGAGCGGGCGGTGCGCCGCGAGGTGGAAAAGGCCGTGCAGGCCGGCGTGATGATCGTCAGCGAGGCCAAGTCGCTGATGAAGTTTTATGAAGGCGGGCTTGAGGGGTATACGTATCTTGAGTGAGCCGATCCATGAGGCGCATCAGGCAGTTCATGTCGGTGGGCGGCTGGTTGTTCATCGCGCAATTGTTGTTCGGCGTCGGGCTTCTGATCTGGCTGCTTCATGGCATGTCGCCACTGGTGCAGGTGATCGTGGCCGCGCTGATGGCGATTGGGTTTGTGATTCCTTATGCGTTTCGCGGCGTGCTCGTGCGGAACATGCGGGCGATGCGACGCGTGCTGAATCTGTTTATCATCAGTCTGTTGTTGTTCGTCTGGCTTGTGGTGCCGCGACTTCCATCCAATGTGCAGATGATCGTCATCGCGTCGCCCCTGCTGGTGGGCATGCACATCGGCTGCTGGTTCTGGATGCTGTCGGACCCGCGTTTGGTACGAATGGGGCGGATGGTCGCGTATGTCGCGCCTTCGCCGCGCAGCGAATCGCCAACCCCGACGGCCGCGCATCCCTGGTACGAACGAACTCGCTGAGGGGCGAAGCAAGGAGTTAACCGTGCGGGCGATCGTGACTGGCCAGGTTGGGATGGACAAGAAGCCGTACCTGCAGAACGTGGCGGACTTCGCCGGGCAGCAGGGCGAGAATGTCTTTGTGTATCACGTCGGCGACATGATGTACAACGAGGCGCGCGATGTCCGCCCGGGGCGGATTCTTGATCTGCCGCTGTCGCGATTGACCTCGCTGCGCCGCGCGGCGTTCAAAGATGTCATCTCGCAGTCCAAGGGCCAACCCAACGTCCTCGTGAACACGCACGCGACGTTTCGCTGGCGGCACGGCCTGTTTCCCGCGTTTGACTTTGATCAGATCGACCTGCTGGAGCCGGACATCTTCGTGTGCCTGGTGGACAACGTCGAGGTCGTGCATCACCGGCTGCATCGTGATCACATCGTCGATGCGACGCTCAAGGACTGCATGGTCTGGCGCGAGGAGGAAATCCTGGCGACGGAACTGATGTCGCAGGCGATCCGCGGATCGAAATTTTACATCCTCTCGCGCGGGCGGCATCAGGACACATCGCGCACGATGTTCCGCCTGATGTGCCGACCGGACATGAAGAAGGTCTATCCGAGTTTTCCGATGAGCCACGTCGTGGGCATGCCCGACGTACTCAAGGAGATCGATGAGTTCCGGGCGCGATTGGCGCAGTATTTCATCACGTTTGATCCCGGCGATGTGGATGAAAAACTGCTGCTGGACCGTGCGGTTGAGGCCGTGCGCGATGGGAAGGAATCGATCGAAGTCTCGCCGCATCTCTTCGGCGGTTCGCTCAAGGGCAAGGATGCCCAGCCGATTCGCGTACGCACGCGCGAGGTCATCGAGATCGCCGGCGACATCGACGGCCAGATCTACATGCGAGACTTCAAACTCATCGACCAATCCGACATGATCGTCAGCCTGATCCCCGAACTTCCCGGCGGCACGCCCGGCCTCTCCTCCGGCGTCGAACGCGAACTCCAGCACGCCTTCGAACACACCAAAGAGGTCTACGTCGTGTGGAAGCCGGAGAAAAGTCCCTCGCCGTTCATCACCGAGACGGCCACCAAGATCTTCCGCAGCGTTGATGAAGCGATGGCGCACTTCGAAAGCGCAGGGATGCTCACGGCGGGGAATCTGTTTGGGCATTGAGCGCTGATCCACCAGAACCAACGATCACGCCGACGCGAGGTTTCGATGGAGACACGACTCGGCGCATTCTTCGTTCGTGAGGTGAAGGATCATCGGGGCGTGTGGCGGCCGGCCGTGAATCTCTCGCTGGACCGGCTTGCGACGTTGCCGAAGGCGTTGGGGCAGGATGTACGGGCGGTGAATCTGCACGAACGTCATCCTCTGGTGTTGGGCGCGATGCCGTTCGCGTTCATTCTCATGGTGTTCGGTTTTTCACGAGTACAGACTTATGCGCCGTGGACTTCGAGTTGGTTGATGATCCTGGCGGTGGTGGTGGTGTTTAGCATCCCATTCCGACTGATCTCACGCCGTGTACCGATCTCACCTGCGCGATCGCTGCCTCTGGTGCTGTCGCACGGCCATTGCCCTGCGTGTCTGTATCCATTGCACAGT
>CAZTPJ010000069.1:0-18883 GCA_964614515.1 uncultured Phycisphaeraceae bacterium
CAGGTTCAAATCCTGCCCCCGCTATTGCCGGGCCGGTTGCGAAAGCAGCCGGCCCTTTGGTTTTCAGGAGACGCCGCTGAGAGACCTCGGCGGCGTTTTCGCTTTTCCGCACGGCGTTCGACGCAGATTGACGCTGCCGCTCCGGCGCGACCGCGGCCTCTGCGCCGCCCGCCTCGATAACCGGCATCCGGCGCCGAGGCCGCCGACGCCCGCCGGTGCGCCAAAGTCTCTCGCGGTCTCTCTCCGAGGCCGAGCGGGGGTTAACGGGACTTCGCGGCCGCTGGAGCGAGCCGGAACCCCCACCTTCCGGACATCGATGCGAGCACGATGGCGCTGCAACCTCGCGCGTGTGGTTCATCGCCGCGGTCATCCCGAGGCGCGGATGCATAGGGAGCCAGGGACGGCAGCGCGCCGTCGTCTGGAAGCCCGCACGTGATCGCATCGAAGAACCCCGACGCCATGACGCCCGCGGAGCGGGACGCCGAGATCGCGAGCATCCTCGCACGCGGCGTGGTGCGCGCCCTTCGCATCGCCCGTTCGCGGTTCACCCTGGACATCGAACAGCCGCAGGAATCTTCGGCCGAGGGACTTGAACTGCCGCAGCATGCGGACCTCAGTGTCGCGGCGCGGCCCCGGGGTTAGGGCTCCGGGCCGATGCGATCAGGAGTCCCCATGTCCGAGATGATTCAGCGACAGCTCGAAGAACTGGGCCGGATGACCACCGGCGACCTCGTGCAGCGGTACGAGGAACTCCACGGACACAAATGCCGGACGCGGCACCGCGCGTACCTGATCCGCAAGATCGCCTGGCGCATCCAGGCGAACGCAGAGGGCGACCTCAGCGAGCGCGCTCGCCGGCGGGCGGCCGAATTGGCCGACGACGCCGAGGTGCGGGCCACGGCCCCGAAGACGATCATCTGCCCTCCCCAGCCCGACGGGGTGCAGACCGCGCCCAAGCCGGTGCCGCGTGACGGCGTTGACCCGCGGCTTCCGCCCGCGGGCTCGGCGATCGTGCGCGAGTACAAAGGACGGACGCTCCGGGTGGTCGTGCTTCCCGACGGTGGCGGCTTCGAACTCGACGGCGAGCGATACCGCACGCTCACGGCGATCGCCACGATGGTGACCGGCGGCCACATCAACGGGTTCCGGTTCTTCCGGCTCGGGGAGCCGGGGAGGCAGTCGTGAGCCGGAGAACCAAGGTCCCGAAGAGTGACGTTGTCGGCCCCGCATCCGGCACCAAGCGGGTCCGGTGCGCCGTCTACACCCGCAAGAGCAGCGAGGAAGGCCTGGACCAGGAGTTCAACTCGCTCGACGCCCAGCGGGAGGCGGGCGAGGCGTACATCGCTAGCCAGAAGAACGAGGGATGGGTCTGCCTGGCCGACCGCTACGACGACGGCGGGTTCTCGGGCGGGAGCATGGAGCGTCCGGCGCTGGAGCGTCTGCTACAGGATGTCGAAGCCGGGAAGATCGACTGCGTCGTGGTCTACAAGGTGGACCGGCTGAGCCGGTCGCTCCTGGACTTCGCGCGCATCATGGAGGCATTCGACCGCAAGGGCGTCTCGTTCGTGTCCGTCACGCAGCAGTTCAACACCACGAGCTCGATGGGCCGGCTCACGCTCAACATCCTGCTGTCGTTCGCCCAGTTCGAGCGAGAGATCATCGGCGAGCGCATCCGAGATAAGATTGCGGCGCAGAAGCGACGCGGCAAGTGGGCGGGCGGCGTGCCCGTCCTCGGCTACGAAGTCGACCGGTCCAACGGGAGCCCCCGCCTGGTGGTCAACCCGAAAGAGGCCGCCCGCGTCCGCGAGATATTCGAGTTGTACCTGGACCTGGGGTCGCTCCAGCGGACCGCGACCGAGCTCACGCGACGAGGATGGACGAACAAGCGACGGATCACGCGGAAAGGCGAGCCCAGGGGCGGCCGCCCGTTCGACGCATCCAGCCTTCACGCCCTGCTGATCAATCCGATCCTGATCGGCAAGATCGTCCACAAGGGGCAGGTCTACGACGGCGAGCACGAGGCCATTATCGACGCCGCGGTGTTCGAGAAGGTGCGGCATCAGCTCAGCGAGAACGGGCGCACGGGCGGCGCCGAGGTCCGGAACAAGTACGGCGCGCTGCTGCGTGGCCTGCTGCATTGCAAGGCGTGCGACTGCGCCATGACCCACTGCTTCGCCGGGAGCAACGGCAAGATCGGCAGAGCAAGCCGCTTCTATCGCTACTACCGGTGCGTCCGGGCGATCAAGAGCGGGGCGCGCACGTGCCCGTCGACCACCATCCCTGCCTCGGAGGTCGAGCGGGTCGTGATCGAGGAAGTCCGCGGCCTTGGTGAGGACCGGGCACTCCTGGACCGCGTGCTCGCTGAATCGCGCGTCGCTATCGACACCGAACTGGCGGCCCTACGTCGTGAGCGGGACGATCTCGGAGCCGCTCTCAAGCGATGGGACCGCGAACTCCGCGACCTCGTCTCGGACAAGAGCGGTACCTCGGGCGTCTCCGGCCGCTTGGTTCAGGCCCACGAACGGATCTCGGATGGGCGACGGCGCCTGGCCGAGATCGAGGCCCGGATCAAGAGCGGCGAGGACGAAGCGATTCCCCGTGACGAGGCCCGCGCTGCCCTCCGGGATTTCGACGCCGTCTGGGCCCACCTTTCGCCGCGCGAGCAGGCCCGCGTGCTCAAGCTGATCTTCTCGAAGGTCGAGTACGACGGCGTCGCGAGCACGATCTCGGTGACCTTCCGCCCCAGCGGCATCGCGGCGCTCTGCCGACGGAAACTGGAGGAAGCAGCGTGACCACCGTGACTCGGCCGATCCATTTCGCCATGAAGGCACGCCGCCGGCGCGTCGTGCGCGGGCCCAAGCCCGACCCCGTCGCGCTCCCGGGCCGCGTGCCCCGCGTGGCGCGGCTCATGGCGTTGGCCATCCGCTACGACGACCTCCTCCGCCGGGGCGTCGTCGGAAGCCAGACGGACCTGGCCCGGTTCTGCCACGTCACGCAGCCGCGGATGACCCAGATCCTGAATCTGCTGCACTTGGCGCCGGACATTCAGGAGGAGATCCTGTTCTTGCCGCCGGTGACGGGCGGGCGTGACGCGATCCACGAGCACATGCTGCGGCCCGTCACGAGCGCGGTGGACTGGCGGGAACAGCGGCGGCGCTGGGCGGCACTTCGCCGTGGCTGAAGCGACTACTTCTTCTTTTTGTCGTCGTAGCGGCCGGAGTCGCCGTGGCCCTTCTTGGGCATGATCTCGACCGACGAGTTCTTCGGATCGGCCTTCGCCTGAGCCACTGACTTCAGTCGGCCCGTGTCATCGTCGCGCCCGATCTTGAATCCCTTGGACTTCGACATGGCTGATTCTCCGCGTGGGGGGCACCGTTGCCCAATCCGCGCCGGCGCCTCGAA
Organism: uncultured Phycisphaeraceae bacterium; assembly: GCA_964614515.1. Classification (GTDB taxonomy): domain Bacteria; phylum Planctomycetota; class Phycisphaerae; order Phycisphaerales; family UBA1924; genus CAZTPJ01. The sequence goes on from CAZTPJ010000069.1 coordinate 3,403, forward strand.
ACTGCCCGGAAGTGGCCGGCTTGCACTCCGGTGACCCACAGGTTATCATCGTGTCAACTGTTTGGCAAACGCGGACGCCACGGCTTCGGAGGTCGGGCCGCCCGTCGTTCGGAGCTGCCCTAAATGAACTGCTTTCAGTTGATCAAGACGGTCCTCGATGAGGCCTACAAGGCCGTCCCCGGCACCATCGCTGCCAAAGATGCCGCCGTCGGGACAGAGTTGACCCAGCTCTCGAAGGAGTACAAGAACCTGACAAACTCGGGCTGTCTCGACTACAGCGATCCGGCCCGGCGATTCGCCTACATCTTCCGGTACACCACCTCGCACGCCAACCTGGTGTACGAGTGCATCCGCGGATCGAAGGAACTCCGCGGCGTGTTCGACGGCTCGCGCGTTCTCATCAGCTGTGTCGGTGGTGGGCCCGGAAGCGACTTCCTTGGGGTGTTGAAGTACTGCGAGGCGTTCAACAAGGCGCCAGAGGTGAAGTGTCTGCTGCTGGATCGGGACCCGGCCTGGGGAGAGTCCTGGCTCGACGTGGATGAGAAGGTCGGCACGACGCAGCGCATGACCACCGTCTTCAACTCGCTGGACGTCACCGATCCCGCGAAGTGGAAGGCGTTCACGAAGCACCATCAGGCTGACCTGTTCACGTTGATCTACTTCATGTCTGAGGTGTACGCCAAGAAGGCTACCGCCGAGCCGTACTTCGATGCCCTCTTCGCGGGCATGAAGCCGGGCGCCCTTCTCCTCTTCGTGGACAACAACGACTCCCGGTTCACGGATTGGTTCGACGGTTTGGCGAAGAAGCACGGCCTCGCCGTCCTCAGCCAGGGCTCAGGGAATCACACCATGCCCACTGACGAGGACAAGAAGTCCCTGGAGCCGTACTTCACCAAGTTCGGCTGTCCCAAGCTCACGGCCAACATCGCGTGGCGCGTCGTCAGGAAGTAGGTGCCGAAGGTGATCATCTCCGCTAGCTACAAGACGGACATCCCGACGTTCTATGGAGACTGGTTCATGCACCGTCTCCGCGCCGGCTACTGCAAGATGATCAATCCGTACAACCGCGCCGCCACTCGGGTCTCGCTCGAGCGGCCCGACGTGGACGGGTTCGTGTTCTGGACGAAGAACATCGGACCGTTTCTGAAGTACTTCCCCGAGATCCGCGACCGGGGCTTCCCGTTCGTTGTGCAGCACACAATCAACGGGTACCCACGAGCCCTTGAATACGCCGTCGTCAACGCGGCCCGCAGCGTGGAGAACCTCCGTCGGATCAGTGAAGAGTATGGACCGCGGGTTGCTGTCTGGCGCTATGACACCATCATCATGTCATCTGTCACTCCGATGGAGTTCCATCTGCGAAATTTCGAGTCGCTGTGTCGTCAGCTGCGGGGCGCGGTGGATGAAGTCGTCATTTCGTTTGTCCATCTCTACAAGAAGACGCTGCGGAACATGCAGTGGGCTGCAGGCGAATTTGACTTCGCGTGGGAAGACCCGTCGTCGGATGCGAAGCGTCGGCTCGCCACTGAATTGGTGCAGATGGCCGGCGCCGCGGAGATGAGGCTATCTATCTGCTCGCAGCACGACTACATCGTTCCGGGCGCGCACGACGCCCGATGCATCGATGCCGACCGGCTTGAATCAGTGTCTGGACATCGGGTCCGTGCCGACCTTCGGGGCAATCGAAAAGAGTGCGGCTGCTTTGCGTCGCGCGATATCGGCGACTACGACACTTGCCCGCACGGGTGCGTCTATTGCTATGCCGTCCTCAACCGAGAGGTTGCCCAGCAGCGGTTCAAAGAGCACGATCCCCTAGGCGAGTTCCTATTCAAGCCGTCCTTCGTCGAAGAACAAACGGAGGAGCCGCCAGCTCGCGGAGTCTCGCTGCCCCTATTCGAGCAGCGCGACCACTGACCGTTCTCGAGGACCGCAGCGCAGCATCGCCTCCCACCATTGCACCAGGTGCCCCTGTTCTGATCGCCTGGAGCGCCAAGTGACATACATCGACCAAACGCCGACTGGGCGTTGGGGCGACCTTGATGCCTCGGTTGCAAGCCCCTGACTGGCCGGTTATCATCCCGCCCACGTGAACCGTTTGGTAAACGTGGACGAAGCCGCGAACCGCTGCAGGTTCGGCCCAGGGACGGACAGGCTCCGACCGCATGACGCGGTCACAAGATAGGCCAGTTCCATGCTCGAAGCACCATTCCAACCCGGCCAGACCCTCATTGGCCCAATGTTCAACGAGGCCGTGCGGGTCGAGACCGTCGCGCCGGCGGGGACGGGCGCGTGGGCGGTGGGCGTCGTCGGGGCGCAGACGGAGCGATTCCGTCGCGTCACCTTGGCGACGGCAGACATCGCGTCGATCCGGGTACTCGAGGAGCACCGAGGACTGGACGGCGACGGTGCACTGCTGCGCCTGGGCGTGCAGGCTTATTCCCTGGGGATCGCCCACGAGTTCGATCCGTATTTCGGTCTCTCCATCTCGCGTGTTGATCCGCTGCCGCACCAGCTGGAAGCCGTGTATGACTACCTCCTCAAGCTGCCCAGCGTGCGATTTCTTCTCGCCGACGACGCCGGTGCCGGCAAGACCATCATGGCGGGCCTGCTCATCCGCGAGCTCAAGCTGCGCGGTCTCCTGGAGCGGATTCTCATCGTCGTGCCGTCGAACCTCGCGTTCCAGTGGCAGCGCGAACTGAAGGAGAAGTTCGACGAGAAGTTCCTCGTGCTCAAGGGCGGCGACATCCGCGATCAGTTCGGCGTAAACCAGTGGCTGGAGCAGAAACAGGTCATCACGTCCCTCGACTTGGCGAAGCGGGAAGAGATCCTGCCCGGGCTGCGGCAGGTGCACTGGGATCTGGTCATCGTCGACGAGGCGCACCGGATGTCGTGGTCGCCGCCAGCACGCAAGACCGCGCGATACGCGCTCGGCGAGATGCTCCGTGACACTACGGACCACATGGTGCTTCTCACGGCCACGCCGCACAAGGGCGATCCCACGAACTTCAGCCTCTTCCTTCAGCTGCTCGATGCCGATGTCTACGCGGACGTGAAGTCCATTCACGAGGCGATGGATCGCCGGCGTGCGCCCTTCTACCTGCGACGGACCAAAGAGGCGATGATCCACTTCCCCGAACGCCAGGGGGACGGGACGTGGGTGGCCAAGCCGATCTTCACGAAGCGCATCCCGCACACAGCGGATTTCACGATAGATGGCCCCGAGTTTGACCTCTACCGGGACGTGACACGGTTTGTGAAACGACAGAGCGCCGGGGCGGCCCAAAACGAGGACGATCCCCGGGCCCGCGCGGTGGCCTTCTTGATGGCCCTTTACCAGCGCCGGCAGGCCTCCAGCGCCCGCGCTGTTCGGTGCTCGCTTGAGAACCGGGCGCGCCGCCTCGAGGCCGGGCTGAAGCGGGCAGCGGAGCTGGCCCGAATCGCCCCGCCGGACTTGCCTGATCCGGACGAACTGGAGGAGATGGAGGAGGGTGAACGGGAACGGCTCGAAGAACTCCTCGAGGCGATCTCGCTATCGGCCAATGCCGACCAGGTGCAGGACGAGATCCGCGAACTGCGGGACCTCGCCGCCAACGCGCTGGCCGTCGAGGAGAGCGGCACGGAAGCCAAGCTCTCCAAGCTGAAAGCCGTGCTCCACGAGCAGGGGTTCTTCGATCACCCAGACAAACGGCTGCTGATCTTCACCGAGTTCAAGGACACGCTTGACTATCTCGTCGAGAAGCTCACCGAATGGGGATTCCGCGTCGGGTTCATCCACGGCGGCATGAAGCCCGGATCGCGCGACGAGCCCGGCACCCGGCTGTTCACCGAGCAGCAGTTCCGGGAGGCCGCGATTCAGGTGCTGGTTGCCACGGAGGCGGCGGGCGAGGGCATCAACCTCCAGGTCTGCCACATCCTCTTTAACTACGACATCCCCTGGAACCCCAATCGACTGGAACAGCGGATGGGCCGCATCCATCGGTACGGCCAGAAGAAGGACTGCCTGATCTTCAACTTCGTGGCCAGCAACACGATCGAGGGCCGGGTGCTCCAGCGCCTGCACGAGAAGCTGCAGGAGATTCGCAACGCCCTGGATGACGACGCGGTGTTCAACGTCGTGGGCGAGGTATTGCCCGCGGCTCATGTTGAGCGGGTGCTGCGCGACTACTACGCGGGGCGAATGGGCGACGCGGATCTGGAGGACCGGCTGCTGCGGAATGTGGACGAGGGCCGGTTCCGCGCCATCTGCCGCAACGCGCTGGAGGGACTGGCCTCCAAGAAGTTGAATCTGGCGATGCTGATCGAGCGCCGCGCCCGCGCACAGGAACGCCGCGTAGTGCCCGAGACCATCGCCCGGTTCCTGGCGGAATCGGCGCCCTACGCCAAACTGGACCTGAGAGCCGTCGGCGGCCTGCCCCACACGTTCGACCCGGGCCGCACACCAGTGGCCCTGAAGAACTACGAGCGCGACGCCGACTGGCGCCTGCCGCCGCTCACTGCGAAGTATCCCCGGCTCTCGACCGACCGCGAGACGGCTGAAAAGAGCGTCTTGGAATGGGTCACGCCCGGGCACCCGCTCTTCGAAGCGGTGCGCCGGCACGCGCTCCGCCTCGCCCATGAGCCGTTCAAACAGGGAGCCTGCTTCCACTCCTTGGCCCACGCTGCCCCGGCGAGGATTGACTTCTACCGCGCACGGGTCGTTGATGGCTTGGGCCACGTTATCCACGAGCGTCTGTTCGCAGTCGAGCTACCGTCGGACGGGGAGCCGGCCCTGCGCGAACCTTCCGTATTGGGTGACCTGACACCGGCGGAGCACCCGCCGCCGGAACATCCCGCAATCGCGGCCGCGGCTGAGGCCACCGAGTGGCTCCACACCAATGCTTTCGGCCCCTTCCTCGATGAAGTACGCCGCGACCGCGCGGGCGAGGTCGAGCGTGTCGAGGAGCACATCGAACTCTCGCTGACCGAGCTGCTCCACAAGGTGGACCAGGAGATCGGCAAAGCTGCCGCGGACGTCGAGAGGGGTGCGCAGGGCGCGGAGGGACGTCTGAAGCAGGCCGAGGATCGGCACGTGGAGTTGATGGCCCGCCGCGAGCGCCGGCGCCGCGAACTGGAGCAGCAGCGATCGCTCACACTCCAGGGAATCGAGCGGATCACCTCGGTGCTCGTCCTGCCGCACCCGGCCCGCGAGGCCCCGGATGTGCGGAACCTGCGTTCGGACCCGGTGACCGAGGCGACCGCGATGCGCACGGTGATGGAGTATGAGACCGCGCAGGGCCGCCAGCCCTATGACGTGAGTGAGAAGAACCTGGGCTATGACATCACCAGCCTCGATCTGGCTTCGGGCGAGCTCCGCCTGATCGAGGTCAAGGGAATTGGCGGTGGTTCGGGGAGCATCCTGCTGACGCCCAACGAGCACCGCGTCGCCCAGGACCGGCGCGACTGTTACTGGCTGTACGTGGTGAAGAGCTGTGACATCAGACCGACCGTGATGCCCATCAAGGACCCCGCCCAGTTGCCCTGGGGCGAGATCGTGAAGGTGCAGCATTACGCCATCACACTTAGAGACCTTCCGGGCGCGGAGGCCAGCAGATGACCGAGCGGAAAAGTCTACTGGCATCCATCGCCGACACGATCGCGGACTACCGCGAAGGCGACCTTGACGCGCCTACGCCTGATCATGTTGATCGCTGGATTCGGCAGTTCGACTCCGACGTTCAGGTACCGCTCTTGCGCGAGTTCGGGCACATGCTCGGTGCCACGTATCTGTCGAAGAAGACGATGTCCGGCTTCTTCCGGGCACAGATCCGTCACAAGAAGATCGCCGGCGCCGATCCCTGCGGTTTCTGGCGCAAGGCGCATCTTCTCGACATTCAGCAGAACGGGCATAGCCAATCGGATATTCGTTCCCTCTTCGCTGACGCGCTCAAGAAGGAGTGCGGCATCAAGTCACTCAACGAGTGCGGAACGGCCGAAGACGTCTTTGTCTATCTCGACGACGTCCTCTTCAGCGGGAGCCGGATCGGGAACGACCTGGACGAGTGGATAAAGACCGACGCGCCGGACCGAGGCGTTGTGCACATTCTTGTGATGGCCGCGTACTGCTTCGGCGAATGGAAGTGCAGTGAGAGATTGGCCAAATCGGCGGCTGCCGCGAAAAAGAAGCTGACCTTCAAGGTATGGGCAGCGCTTCGTCTGGAGAATCGCCTGAGCCATCAGAAGCAGTCGGAGGTGCTTTGGCCTGCGGTCCTTCCCGACGATGCCATACTGAAGGCGTACATGGCCGAGGAGACGAAGTTCCCGTTCAAGCCGCGAACACCCGGCGGCGCGCCAGAGCACAAGTTGTTCTCGTCGGAGGAGGGGCGCCAGCTACTCGAGCGAGAGTTCCTGATGGCCGGCATGCGGATCAGGTCGTTTTCGCAGAATCCAAGCCGGGCGCTCCGGCCGCTGGGATTCAGCCCGTTCGGCCTCGGCTTCGGCTCCACAATTGTCACGTACCGCAACTGCCCCAACAACTCGCCGCTCGCCTTGTGGTGGGGCGACCCCGCGGCGTCGAAGGGCCATCCGTTTTCGAAGTGGTATCCGCTGGTCCCACGCAAAACCTATGAATCGGAGGACGGCTTCGATGACGTCTTCTGATCAACGATCGCGGGATCGGACACGCACCTACGACCGGCGCACCAGCGTCGTGTTCTGCAAGACGCAGGAGGCGTTCGGCGGCCTGTCCAACATGGCCGCGGGTTATCCGCTGGTGGTGAACGGCGTAGACATCCGCACGTCGGAGGCGCTCTATCAGGCATGTCGGTTCCCTCATCGGCCAGACGTACAGCGATTGATTCTTGCCGAACGCAGCCCGATGACCGCAAAGATGAAGGGCAAGCCGCACCGGCACGACACCAGGCCGGATTGGGATGCTGTTCGAGTCAGCATCATGCGGTGGTGCCTTCGCGTAAAGCTGGCACAGAACTGGCGTCAGTTTAGCGAACTGCTTCTGTCCACGGATGAACGACCGATTGTCGAGGAATCTCGCAAGGACGACTATTGGGGGGCGAAAGTCGTCGACCCTGGCACCTTGGTCGGAATGAACGTACTCGGCCGGCTCCTGATGGAACTGCGCGAGGAAGTGAAGTCGGCACCAGCGGATCAACTGCAGCGCGTCGAACCGCCCAGGATTCCCGATTTCCAGTTGTACGGCCAGCCGATCGGCGTCGTTGATCGGGACGGGGTGCGGGTGCGCGCATCGGACGTGTCTAGGCATCCACTTCTTGATGCTGCTGGCCCGAGCGAGACACCGCGGGCCACGAACGCGGCAGTCTCAACGCATCCGCTTGTCACACCCGCGGCCGTGCCGGAATTGAAACCGACAATGAATCAGGGGAGCGATAGTGTGATTCCAAAGGAGTGCAAGCGACTTGCCGAAGTCGACTTCCCCATTGCCGTCGTGTCGAAGCACTCGGCACGGGAGAAGTCGATTCGGCATGGGCATCCGTCGACGCTGCACCTGTGGTGGGCGCGGCGGCCCCTCGCGGCTTGCCGGGCGATGCTCATGGCGCTCCTCCTGCCCGATCCGGGCGATCCGCACTGCCCGGCGGGGTTTAAGCAGGCCGCTCGACGAATTCTGCTGGCTCACCCGATGCGGCCCACACGTTGGGACACGGAAGTCAAGACAGACGAAGGCCTGCGGCAAGTGTTGTTGGCTTTTGTCGGCGACCTAGCGGACTGGGATAATGCGGCCAATGCCCAATACCTGAAGGCCTCGAGGGAACTCGTCCGCGCCGCCTACGGCGACGAGACGCCACTGGTCGCCGACCCCTTTGCGGGCGGCGGGGCGATCCCGCTGGAGGCCTTGCGGTTGGGATGTGATGCCTTCGCGAGCGATCTCAATCCAGTCGCGTGCCTCATCAATAAGGTGCTTCTGGAGGACATCCCACGCCAAGGCCCGGGTCTTGCGGAGGAGGTCCGTCGCGCGGGAGCAGAGATCAAGGCCGCGGCAGAGAAGGAGCTATCTCGCTTCTACCCGCCCGACCCCGATGGGGCGCGGCCAATCGCTTACCTCTGGGCCCGCACGGTCCGCTGTGAGCAGCCGAACTGTGGTTGCGAGATACCTTTGGTGCGGTCGTTCTGGTTATGCAAGAAGCCCGCCAGACGTTTGGCCCTTAGATTAGCGGCGCAAAGGCTCGGCGATGGCGAGCCGACCCTGCACTTCGAGATCTTCCGACCCAACAGCGACGCCGAGGTCCAATCGGGTACGGTCTCGAACTCGAAGGCCACATGTCCAGCCTGTAACAAGACGGTTAGCGGTGACCGTGTTCGGGCGCAGCTTTCAGAGCAAACTGGCGGTGGCGACGTCGTGTTTGACGTGAACGGACGACGGGTCGCGGGTGCACGATTGCTGGCGGTCGTTCTCCTCAGACCAGGTGCGACTGGGCGTCAGTATCGCTTGCCTACCGAGAGTGACTACGCGTGCGTTGCTTCGGCTGCCAGCGAGGTTCAGGGCGCGGCGTTCGGTCCGGCGCATTCCCTGAACGCGCGGCTAAACCCGGTTCGGCCGTCACCCAACGCGCGAGGTTTTTCAGCGGTTACTCGTTATGGGATGGCGACCGTACGACAACTTTTCACCGCACGCCAGTTGCTGGCGCTGACTGTGATCAGCAAGTGCGTGAGCGCTCGCGAGGGCGCTCATCAGGTACTCCTGGCATTCGCGGTATCGAAACTGGCAGACCTGGCTTGCTCATTGTGTCGGTGGGAACCAATCGCTGAGTGCCCGCGACAGCTATTCACTCGGCATGCTGCCGCGATTGCCTGGGATTTCGCAGAAGGGGTGCCGATCGCGGATGCTAGTGGTGGCTTTTCGGTCTGCGTTGATAACGTGCTCGGCGGTCTCGCGTCTCTCGGCGCAATATCCCATTCGGGCACAGCGGTATTGGCGGATGCAACGCAAACCGGGCTCCCAGCCGATGGAGCCAGCGTGTGGTTTACTGACCCACCCTACTACGACGCCATTCCATATGCGGATCTCTCTGATTTCTTCCTTGCGTGGCTGAAGCTGTGCATGCCACACAACCGGTTCCTTCAAGACCCATTTGATGCGTCGAACCTCGGGGCTCCCAAGCTGCGAGAGTGCGTGTGGAATCAGGCGTACGTGGTCAATGGGCGCCCGAAGGATGGGCGCTTCTTTGAAGCGACGGTGTCCTCGTGCTTCAGTGAAGCAAGGCGGTTTCTTCGTGAGGACGGCATTGGAGGCGTTGTCTTCGCCCACAGCACGACGGAGGGATGGGAGGCATTGCTATCCGGGCTGATCGCCGGAGGTTGGACGGTCAGCGGTTCGTGGCCGATCGCGACGGAGATGGGCTCCCGAATGCGGGCCAGAAACACAGCAGCCCTTGCGACGAGTATTCACCTCGTGTGCCGACCGCGTTCGGAGAACGCGCCTGTTGGTGATTGGAGTGAAGTGCTGCGCGAACTTCCACGGCGCGTGGCGGAGTGGATGGATCGCTTGCAGGCGGAGGGCGTGCGAGGTGCCGACCTGGTGTTCGCTTGCATTGGCCCTGCATTGGAGGTTTACAGCCGCTACAGCAAGGTAGTTGATCCACAGGAGCGATCCATCCCCTTAGGCGGTGACGCGGAGGCCAAAGAGGCGCACCATCGCGGGTTTCTGGCCTATATCTGGGAGGTCGTAGGCAGGGCCGCCCTGAACCAGGTGTTGGGCACGGCGGAAGCGACGGCCCGAAACGGCGCGGCGGGAGCCCTCGAGGAGGATGCTCGGCTAACGGCGTTGTTCCTGTGGACGCTTCAGGCAACGGCGCCCGCCGGGGACGGGGACGGAGCAACAGAGGAACGTGCCGACGAGGAGGGCACCGACGACGATGAAGCCCCGAGCGGCGGCAAAGTCAAGAAGGGGCTCTCGATGGTGTACGACGTCGCTCGACGCTTCGCCCAGCCGTTGGGCATTCACATGGAGGCGTGGGAGAAACGGATCATCGACACGGAAAAGGGCGTGGTGCGGCTGCTCCCGGTGCTGGAGAGGGCTGAACAGTTGTTCGGTGAGGACGGTGCTTCGGCGGTAGCGGACAAGCTGGAGACGGCTCGCGGCCGCGCCGAGGCGGCGCAGGGACTCTTGTTCACGATGCCTGAGGAGCCACCGAAGGTGCGGGGGCGGCGTGGCGCGAAGAAGGACGTCCCCGACGAGGCGCTCAAGTCGCGCCGCGAAGCAACGACGCTCGATCGCGTTCATGCTGCCATGCTCCTCCAGGCGAGTGGGCGCGCCAATGCGCTGCGGGCGCTGCTCCAGGCGGAAGTGGATCGTGGGCCGGACTTCCTGCGGCTGGCCAACGCGCTGTATGCCCTGTATCCAGACAAGAGCGATGAGCAGCGGCTGTTGCAGGCCGTGTTGCTCGCAGTTCCGAGGTGAGACGAAAGGACCTGCTATGGCACTTGATGCGTGGTACAAAGTCGTCACTCCTCGGAAGGAGGTCCGTGAAGGCCGATCCTTCGATCCCAGCGAGTTCGCTATTGCCCTTGAACAGGTCGTGGCGGGCACCGCGCCCGAGGACTACCGCAAGCCGGAACTGTTCTTCTCGCGGACGTGCTGGACGCGGGCGTTGACGGAGCACGTCGGCATGGTTCTGCGGCGCCTGGCTGGCCAGACACAGAACACCGCGCCGGTGATGACGCTGATCACGCAGTTCGGCGGCGGCAAGACGCACACGCTCACGACCCTCTATCACTTGGCGAAGCTCGGCCCTAAGGCCAAGCCGCTGACGGGCATTCAGGATCTGTGGACCGCAGCCCAGCTGGTCGAGGCGCCGGAGGCGGCGGTTGGCGTGTTCGTCGGCAACGCGTGGGACCCGGTCGAGGGGCGGGAGACCCCGTGGCTCGATCTGGCGTGGCAGATCGCTGGCAAGGCGGGGATCGAGGCCCTCGGCCCCGCGGCGAAAACAACGCCGCCCGGGACGGAGGCGTTGGGGCGGCTGTATGCGGCGGCGGGCAGGCCGGTGCTGATCCTGTGCGACGAGGTGCTGAACTTCACAAACCGGCACCGCGCGATGGCGGAGCCGTTCCACGCGTTCATCCAGAACCTCACGGTCTCCATGACGGGCACAGCCCGCGGGTCGGCGGTGATCAGTTTGCCGCGAAGCCAGGTCGAGATGACGGATTGGGATCTGGAATGGCAGGAGAAGATCACGAAAGTGGTCCGCCGCGTGGCCAAGGACCTGATCGCCAACGATGAGGGCGAGATCAGCGAGGTGATCCGCCGGCGTCTGTTCGATGACATTGGCTCCGCGAAGTCGCGCAGCGCAGTAGCCAAGGCCTACGCGGACTGGTGCTTTGACCGCCGCGCCCAGTTGCCGCCGGAGTGGACGGCGGTGGACACGACCAGCACGGAGAAGAAGGCCAAGGAATACCTCCAGGGCCGATTCGAGGCGTGCTACCCGTTCCACCCGTCGACGCTGTCTGTGTTCCAGCGGAAGTGGCAGGCCCTGCCGCAGTTTCAGCAGACGCGCGGCACGCTCGCGATGCTGGCGCAATGGATCGCCTGGGCGTTCGGCGAGCACCATCGGCAGGCCCGCAATGAGCCCCTGATCACGATCGGGTCGGCCCCGCTGCATGAGCCGGGATTCCGCGCGGTGGTCCTCGGGCAGTTGGGAGAAGTGCGACTGAAGGCGGCGATCGAGACGGACATCGCCGGCGATCAGTCCCACGCGAAGGTGCTTGACGCCGACGCGAAGGGTCCGCTGCGCGAGATCCACCGTCGCGTGGGCACCGCGATCCTGTTCGAGTCGTCGGGGGGCCAGCGCGACAAGGTGGCGCATCTGCCTGAGCTGCGGTTTGCGCTCGGAGAGCCGGAGATCGAGACCACCTCGATCGACAACGCCGCGATCGCGCTGGAGCGTCGTGCGTTCTTCATCCAAAAGCTGGGGGCCGACGGCTTCAAGGTTTACCACAAGGCCAAGATCGACAAGGCGGTGCACGACCGCAGAGCGTCGCTCGATGATGAGACCGACATCAAGCCGGTGATGCGGCAAATGGCGGAAGAGGAGTTCCGCCGCGGGGCGACACTTCCGCTCGTGCGTTACCCCGAAGACGATCCGATCCAGGACTCGCCGCGGCTGACGCTTGTGCTCGTCGATCCCGTGCACGAGTGGAATGGAGGCGACCTTCGGGATCGAATCGCGGAGTGCACAAAGAACCGTGCGAAGTCGGCCCGACTCTATCCCGGTTCGCTGGTGTGGTGCGTCCGCAAGCCCGGGCGCGACTTCAGGGAAAAGGTCGAGCTGCTGCAGGCGTGGCGCCGCGTGCAGCGCGACGTGCGCGACGGCGTGCTCGGACCCGACTTCGAGAAGGCTGACCACCAGGAGATCGCGACAAAGGTGCGCGACGCGGAGGAGGCGGCCAAGGACGAGGTGTGGGCGGGGTACCGGTTCGCGGTGCTCGCCGATGCGCAGGCATCGGGAGGGCTGAAGGTGATCGACCTCGGGGCGGGCCACTCCAGCGGGTCGGAGAGCTTGTGCGGGCGCATCATCGCGGCGCTCAAGGCGGAGGCGTTGCTGAACGAATCGGTCGGCGCGGGCTACATCGACCGGAACTGGCCCCCCGCGTTCAAGGACTCTGGAGCCTGGCCCCTCGCGAGCCTGCGCCAGAGCTTTCTGAATGGCGCGCTGACGCGGCTGATGGACCCTGACAAGGTGCTCAAAGAGAAGATCGTCGAGTTCGTCCGCAACGGCGACTTCGGCTTGGCATCGGGTCCAAAGGGCGACAGCACCTATGAGCGGCTGTGGTTCCAGGAGCCGATCACGCCGGACGAGGTCGCCTTTGAGCCGGGCGTGCTGCTCCTGAAGAAGCAGAAGGCGGCTGCGCTCAAAAAGGCGCCGGGAGCTTCGGAGCCCGGCGAGCCGATCGTCACGCCGGCGCCGACGCAGCCGAGCCCCAATGGCACGGCCCCGCCGACCGCCACCCCACCGGAGCGGCCATCGTCGCCATCGCTGACGCGTATGCGGATCAGCGGGACGGTGCCCGCGGAGCAGTGGAACAGGATGGGAACGAAGATTCTCCCGAAGCTGCGGTCCGGGAAGGACCTTCGGATCGATGTGTCGTTCTCGATCGATGTCGATACCAAGGCCGTGGGGGAGATGCAATCCGACCTGGGCCAGGTGTTTGAAGACTTGGGACTCGGCAGTGCGATTCGCATCGATGTTTCGGACGGAGGATGACCGATGAATGCCTCGCAGAAATCATTCGGGAAGTACCTCCGCGAGAAGCGGATTGCCAAGGACTACAGCCTGCGCGGCTTCGCTGAGCTGCTGGGAGTCAGTCCGACGTACCTGTCGCATGTTGAGCAGGGCAAGGTGGATTCACCGCCGACCGCGAAGCTTGTGCGGCGCGCCGCCGAGCTGCTCGGCGAGAGCCCTGACGAGCTGATCGCGATGGCCGGGCGTGTCCCCGAGGATCTGCCCAAGATCATTCAAAGCGAGCCCGAGGCGATGCCCGAGTTGCTCCGCGCTGCGAAGGGGCTTACTGCTGACAAGTTGAAGAAGCTCGCGGAAGAGGCCAAGCGACTTCAGGAAGGGGGCGAAGCCTGATGGCGCGTTGGGAATCGACCAGCACGGTGCCCTTTCTCCACGAGAAGCGCATCGAGGAGGAGGCGGAATTGCTCATTGCCGAGTACGGGAGGGACCGCAAGCCGGTCACGGTCCCGCCGGTGCCCGTCGAGCAGATCATGGAGGCACAACTCGAACTTACCGTCGAGTTCGATGACCTGCGGGCGATGTTTGAGAGTGATGATGTCCTCGGCGCCATCTGGTTCAAGGATGCACTCGTGAAGGTGGACCAGAACCTGGACCCACATGTCCGGCCCGCGCTGCTGGGACGGTTCAGGTTCACACTGGCGCATGAGACGGCTCATTGGCGCCTTCACCGGAAGTACTACCAGGCAGACCCCTCGCAGGCTCACCTGTTTGACGGCCGCGGCGCGCCCGCGTTTGTCTGTCGTTCCAGCGAGAAGCCCCCTGTGGAATGGCAGGCGGACACGTTCGCCGGCTATCTGTTGATGCCCAAGAAACTCGTCGTCGCGGCCTGGCAGGAATGGCGAGGCGGGCTCGATCCCGTGGTGCTGGCGTCGTTGCCGCCGGCGCCGACGAGGTCTCAGCGAGACCCGGACAACGCTCGGATGGAGCACTTCTGCAAACCCCTCGCCGAGAAGTTCGAGGTGTCCGCCGAGGCGATGCGCATCCGCCTGGAGAAGCTCGGTCTATTGCTGCGCGAAGTACCGAACACCCTGTTCTGACCCCGTGGGCGGGGCTTCGTCGTGTCCCCGCTGTCAACGGTTTACCAAACGACGCACAAGGACCTCAGACATGGCCAAGCCGTTTGATCCCCGCAAAGTCCTGAAGCAGATTGCCAACGCGCTGCTGCGCGAGTTCTTCACGCGCCGCGGCGAACTCGCCGATGTGCCTTGGGACACGCTCAGCGAGCACCGCATCGAGCCGGTGTTCGCCGCATGGCAGTCGCTCCCCGACGCCAAGCAGCGCGACGTGCAGATGATCATCCGCGACATCAGCGAGCTCGCGGACCACCGCGGGGTGGCGGTGCTCGCGGAGGGCATCCTCGCCCGTCACCCCCACCGCGCCGCGGACTTCTCGGCCCAACGCAGCAAGGCCGACAGGGCGATGTGGTCGTACCTGCACGCCCCCGAAGTGTTCAACGACGCGGCGATGTTCGCCCGTGCCGATGCGCTGACCGGCGGCCGGCTGTCGCGGCGGCGGAACGGACTCCCGAAGCTGCAACTCACGGAACCCGCCGCGCTGTGCGAGCCGTTCGCCAGCGCGCTGAGCTCGGTCTATGCGCCCGCGCAGCTGCGAGGGAAGCACTGCATGGTCGAGCACTACCGACGCGCCGACGGCGCCGACTACTTCTTCGCCTACCTCGATGACTATCCCGACAAACACCTGGTCTTTGACGGCAACGGTAACCACCCCGTGATCCGTTGGGACCGCTACGCGTTCGAGAACGTGTTCGTCTACAGCGGGGACGAGGGGGCCCTCGAGATCGTCGCCCCCGGCGGGGTGAAGATGTGGTCTTCGCTGCAGGTGGCCTTCTGCAAGGCGGTGCTGAACAAGGACATCCCGCCCGTGGACCCGCTCAAGCCGTCGTACCGCCTCGACCACCTGCTCCAGAGCGACTTCCCGCTCCCGACCGATCCCGCCGACCGCGTAGAGGATGCTCGCATCACCCGCCTGCGCATCGTTCCGCGTGGCGGAGGTGGGTACATCGAGATCAAGGCCGATCCTCGCGGTGATCGCAACGACATCTATCGGAAGATGGACCGCTGGCTCCGGCGCGAGAACCTGCCAATCGAGGCGCTGCGGGTAGTCCAGGCGACATTCGCGCTCCGCTTCATCCACAGCGGTGTCGGTCGCCAGCCGACGCTGACGTTCGAGGTCTCGGTCCCGCACTCGAGCAACCTCAAGAGCAAGCCCGACGAGGT